>NZ_JBKHDN010000022.1:0-21579 GCF_046541315.1 Halochromatium sp.
TGCCGGACTCGCCGATCTGATGAAGAAAGACTGACGCGCGCCAGCCAAGCATCGGGACTGGCAATGCGGCATTCGCCGCGGCTCAGGATCGAGCATCGAGCGCTTCGGCCTCGCGGACGATGAGTTCGAAGACCGCGAACGGACTCTCCTCGTGCCCAAGATGGCCAAGACCGGGCAGTATTCGCAGCCGCGCCGCCGGCAGCAACCGTTGCACGCGCTCGGCCTCGGCCAGCGGCACCGTGCGATCCGCCGCGAAACCGACCAGCACCAGCGTCGGTCGCAATCGCGGCAGCTCGCGCAGCATCGGCGCGAGATCCCAGCTCGCCATCATGTTGAGCGCCGCCGCCAGATGCCCCGGATAGGCGATCAGCAGCCGATACAGCGCGATCCCCTCCGGGCTCAGGCGCGAGCCGGTGCCATCGACCATGCGCTTGACGCTGCGCGGGTCCTTGCGCGCGCCCTGGGCGAAGAAGCGCGGCACCAGCGAGCTGCGGGCGAACAGCTTGGCCGCCGGCGAGAACCATTTGCCGGCGAACCCACGCAAGGGCAGCAAGGCACCACTGAGGCTGATCAACAGCCTGGGCTCGATCCCGCAATCCAGACACAACCGCGCCAAGATCGCCGCGCCAGCCGAATGACCGACGGCGATCTCGGGCGCGAAGTCGAGCTGCTGGGTCAAGGCGCCCACGGCCGCCGCCATGCCCGGCAATGACAACTGCTGCGGCGCCGGCGCCGAGGTGAAGCCATGACCGGGCAGGTCGAGGGCGAGCACCCGAAACCGCTCGGCGAGCAATGGCAGCAGCCCGCCCCAGGAATGCGAGGCGGCGCCGGTGCCATGGATCAGCAGGAGCGGCGGCCCGCTACCAGCCTCCTGGATGTGCCAGCGCAGCCCGCCGGCCTCGACGAACCGACTGTGCGCACGATTCGGCCAGCTGTGCCCATCGCGCTCCCAGCTCGGCCTATCGTTCATGACGGACGCGGAGGTCATTGGTGGTGAATCTGCCTGTCGGCGAAGAGCGGATTGAAGGAAAGCGTCCATCAACGACGTCCCGAGTCGAGACCCCCTTCCGGGTCGCCCTCGGGCAGTCGAGAATCGGCCTTAAGTGACCGCCTGCACCGCGCCGGAGAGCGCGCGGGCATCGGCATGCGGCAGCGGCAGATAGACCGCACCCATCTCGCGCGCCAGCCCCTCGGCATCCGGGCGCGGGCGCGGCGACATGTCGACCACCAGCGCCTTCAGTTCGGCGACGCGGAAGGCGCGCGCCGAGGCCAGCGCATCCTCGGCCGCCTGCGCGCGACCGCCGATGCCATCGCGATTGACGTTCGCGCGACCATCGGTGAGCAGGATCACCACCGCCGTGCCGCCGCGCCGGGTGACCCCATCGGCGAGCGCCAGCGCGGCATCGATACCGGACGCCAGCGGGGTGCCGCCGCCCCCGGGCAGGCTGGCCAGGCCGCGCTTGGCACGCACCAGCGAGCGCGTCGGCGGCAGCAGGATCTCGGCGCCGGGACCGCGGAAGGCGATCATCGCGACGCGATCGCGGCGCACATAGCAATCCGCCAGCAGCAGCTCGACCGCGCCCTTGGCCTCGGCGAGGCGATGCAGCGCCGCCGAGCCGGAGGCATCGACGACGAAGATGGTGGTGGTCTCCGAGCGTTGGCGATAGCGAGTGATGCGAAAATCGTCGCGCCGCACCTCGACCAGGACCTTGGAATCAGCGCCTTGCTCGGCGCGCTCCTGACGGCGCAGCCGCTGCCAGGGCGCCGCGACCCGCAGCGTATCGATCACATTCAGGCGCGCGCCGGCACCGGGTTCGCCGCGGCGGGTGCCAGCGGGCCGCCCGCGCAGCGAGCCGCTCTGGATGGCGCCGGACTTGCCGCTGGACTTCGAGCGTTGGCGCATCGCGCCCATCTGCAACATCGCCAGCAGATTCGGCGGGATCGCCGCCTGCGCCGCCTCCAGCACCTGTTCTTCCAGCGGTTTGTCCAGCTCCTGCTGCGGCGTCTGCTCCTGATCCTGCGGCTCGTCCTGGTTGTCTTCCGGCGGTGGCGGCGGCTCCTCGGCCTGCTGTTCCTCGTCCGGTTGCTCCGGCATCGGGATGCGCGTCGCGCGCGGCGCCAGCACCAGTCGGGCCGCCGCGCTCACATCGGCGGACTCGACCCGCTCGCGCCCGGCGAGCGCGGCAGAGGCCCGCGCCACCCGAACGGCGGCGAGCGACGCGCGCAGCGAATCGACGCCGAGCGCCAATGCCGTGCCGCAGAGTGCCTCGATGGCCTGGTCGTCGATCTCGATCGCGGCGAGTCGGTGCCGGGCGCTCTGGATCTGGCCGGGATCGATGTCCGAGGGGATGGCCTCGGTATAGCGGATATCGCCGAGATCGAGCAGGAAGGCGAAGCGGTCGAGCAGGGTGTGCGGCACCTGTTCTTCCTCGTTGGCGCCCTCGTCGAGCGCCACCACGCCGACCCGCGCCGAGGTGCGCGCGGTGATCCCGTCGCGCTCGACCTGGATCTCGCCGTTATCGAGCGCCGTGCTCAGATAGGCGGCGGTGGAGCGACCGACCCGCTCGGCCATCGCCAGCTGCACCACGCCGCCATCGGCCTCGGCCAACAGGCCGCGCTCGGCGACCGGCCGCCCGGCATGCAAGGTCGCAGCGAGATCGAGTCCGCCGAGCAGACGGCCATCGGCGATGTGTAGCGGGATGCGGCGGAACGGCAGCTCCGGCGGCAGCAGCTCGCGCAGCAGCTCCATCCAGATCTCGCGCACCGGCCCCGGCAGCGCGCGTACCGAGATGCCGCCGCTGCCGGCCGGATCGACCGCGAACAGCGCCGCCGCGAGGCAGGCATCGTCCCAGCGCGCACTGTGATCGGGCAGCGAGGGCTGGGTCTCGTTGCTCATTCGCCGAACAGCTCCTCGATGGCGCGCTCGACGCGGGTGGTGGAGCCGGCGTCGTCGAGCACATTGCGGCGCAGCCGGTGGCGCAGGGCCGGCGGCGCGACCCGCTTCAGGTGCTCGTCGGTGACGCTGTCATCGCCCTCGAGCGCGGCAAAGGCACGCGCGGCGCGGATCAGCGTCAGCTCGCCGCGCAGACCGTCGGTGCCGAGCTTCATGCACAGCTCGGAGGCGCGCTCGAGGGCCGCGTCCGGAACCTCGACGTTCGGCAGGCGTTCCTTGGCGCTGGTGATCTGGCGGCGCACCTTGCTGTCCTTACGCTTGTACTTCTCGATGAAGGCCGGCGGATCGCGCTCGAACTCATCGCGCAGGCGCACCACCTGCACGCGCGATTTCAGATCCTGCGGGGTGCTGATCTCGACCGAGAGGCCGAAGCGGTCGAGCAGCTGCGGGCGCAGCTCGCCCTCTTCCGGGTTACCGCTGCCGACCAGCACGAACTTGGCCGGATGGCGCACGCTCAGGCCCTCGCGTTCGACCACGTTCTCGCCGCTGGCGGCGACATCGAGCAGCGAATCGACGAGATGATCCTCCAGCAGGTTGACCTCGTCGATGTAGAGAAAGCCGCGATGCGCGCGCGCCAGCAAGCCCGGCTCGAAGGCCTTCTCGCCGCGCGTCAGGGCCTTCTCGAGGTCCAGCGCGCCGATCACGCGGTCCTCGGTGGCGCCGAGCGGCAGATCCACCACCGGCACCTGTGCCTTGCGCACCTTGACCTTGCCGTTGGCCTTGCGCTCGCGGCATTGTTCGCAGAGGCCGGATTCCGGTGCGTCCGGATCGCAGTTGTAGATGCAGCGATCGATCACGCGCATGGTCGGCAACAGGGCCGCGAGCGCGCGAATCGCCGTCGATTTGCCCGTACCGCGATCGCCGAACGCAAGCACGCCCCCGATACTCTGATCCGTTGCCGCGATCAGGATCGCGAGCTTCATCTCCTCTTGGGCGACAATGGCGGAAAAGGGGAAGGCAAGCGGCATAGTCGTGTCAACCTGATTGGGTGGGCCGGATGGGCAGCCCTTGTCGTTAGCTGGTAGCGTGGCGAACGCAATCGCCGCAAGACCCTAGCGTCGAGGATTCTTTTCGGTCAAGCCGAACCGCTCGTTTGCTTGCGCTGGCTCAGCGCGGCATCGGGTGATAGGGTCCAGCGACCGCTGAGACCGCGGTAGACAACGCCAGCAACGGTCCCGGCGTCAAGTCGCTTGAGCGCTTCTGAGCGCTTCTGATCGCTTCTGGCCGCTTATCCGGAGACCTCCACCGAGCATGATGATCGATTTGGGGATTGCGCGGGATGATTGATGTGGGGATCGCGTCTGGCAACGGCCAGCATCCGCTGGGCGACCTGGACCCGCTCGGCGACGCCTTAGGCGATACGGGCGACTTGCGTGACCTGGGCGACCTGGGCGACCTGGGCCAACTGATCGAACGACGGCGCGCGCTCGGCGAGGCCTGTGCGCTGCGCATCGGCGAGCGGCGTTGGTCCTATGCCGAGCTTGCGACTGGCGTCGAGCAACGCGCGGCCGCACTGCTCCAGGCCGGGGTCTCGGCGGGCGAACTAGTGCTCTGCCCGACCACGCCGGTGCTGGACTCGCTGCTGATGCAATGGGCGCTGGCCCGGCTCGGCGCGGCGATGCTGCCGATCCGCGCCGATCTTCCCGAGCCGCGGCGCGCGGCGCTGATCCGGGCGAGCGGCGCCGAATGGTGGTGGGAGCCCGCTGATGGAGATCCGAAGTCGGAGGCGGAGCGGGGGACGGAATCGGAGAGGGATGCCGGCCTGGAGGCGAGTGGCACAGCGCGTTCCGCCGCCCGCGCGGATATGCGCTTAGCGGGCACGCTGATCCGCAGCCGACGACGCCAGGCTCGAGTCGCCGCGCCTATCTCAGGGCCACAGCCAGTACCAAAGTCAGCGCCAGCGCCAGCGCACCAAACCACAGCCATACCCGAAGCCGCGACTCCGCCAGCGCTCCTGGTCGAGACCAGCGGCAGCAGCGCCGCGCCCAAGCTCGTGATGGTGAGCGCGGCGGCGATCCTCGCTTCCTGCCAGGCGGTGAATGCGCGGCTCGATCTGCGGCGCGGCGATCGCTGGCTCTGCGTATTGCCCCGCCAGCATGTCGGCGGGTTGGCGATCGGCTATCGCTGCGCGCTCGCCGGCGCCGAGCTGTGGGTGCAAGCGCGCTTCGCGGCCGAGGCGGTGCAAGCTGCGCTCCGGCAGGGCGGCATCACCCATCTCTCGCTCGTGCCCGCGCAATTGGAGCGCCTGCTCAGCCTCGATCCAACGCCGCCACCGGCGCTGCGGGTCGTCCTCCTGGGCGGACAGGGACTCGACGCGGGGCTCGCCCGGCGCGCCGTCGCCCACGGCTGGCCGCTCTATCTCGGCTATGGCATGAGCGAGACCTTCTCCCAGATCGCCGGCGGCTGGATCGGGGCCGATGGCGTGCCAGAGGAGGGGCTGATCCCGCTCGCCGGGGTCGAACTCGATTGCCCGCGCTGCGAACTCGCCGGCGCGACCTCGGTCGCGTCAACGCTGGACCCAGGCCCAGGCCTGGACGCATCGCCGCCGCCAGACCGGTGCGCCCAGTCGAACGACCAGCGTACTGGCGAACCGCACGTCTCCTCGCGACCACTCCGGCTGCGGGCGCCCATGCTGATGCTCGGCTACGCCAATCCGGCGCGCACGCCCGGCGATGGCCTCGACGCCGGCTGGCTGCGCACCTCGGACCTCGCCTGCCGGCTGCCGGGCGGCGGCTTGCAGGTGCTCGGGCGCGCGGACGATGTGGTACTCATCGCTGGCATCAATGTGCTGCCGGCCGAGATCGAGCGGCAACTGGCCGGGCTCGATCGGATCGCCGAGATCGCGGTCATCGGCGTGCCCGACCCGACCTGGGGACATCGGCTGGTGGCGCTTTACACCGGCGACCTCGCGCCATCGCAACTGGAGACCTGGTGCCGCGCCCATCTGCCATCGCACCAGCGACCACGCGGCTTCGTCCGACTCGAATCCCTGCCGCTGCTCGACTCCGGCAAGCGCGACCGGCACGCGCTCGCCGCACGCGCCGCCGAGGTCGCTCGAGCGGGCTGAAGGCAGTGCAATCGCACCAGCAGATTCAATCGATTACACGCTCTATATGGGCTTTCTGAGGGCATCTGATGTTGCCCTTCAGGCATTCGCTTAGAGGTGTTCAATATGAGTAAGATTAAAAACAGAGGTCGCTTAATCAGGCAGCAAGCAAAAGAGCTGGTGCTTGATTTCTTTCGTTCTAAACCTGAATGCAAGCCAAAGGCTGAAGGTATAACGCAGGCGCAAATATTCCGTGAATGCGGGTTTGACTGGGGCGAATACCCAAAAGCCACTTCAAGCAATCAGCAATATTGGGTTATTGCGATTTTGCGCGCACTAGAAAGTGAGGGTAAAGTTGAACAAGTTAGAGAATCTGGGCCATGGAGGCTAAAAGAAACGATGATTTATTCAGACGAGCAATAGGGACAAGTATCCGTTGAGTGGCGACAACGCACCCGTCCAGCATTTTATCCTTCGCCCGGCTCCGCGCGCGCGGGCAGCTCGGCGAGGGCGCGCGCGAGTTCGGGGGGGAGCGGTTGGCGCTTGCCGAGCATGGGATCGATCGCCGCATGCACGCTCAGCGCCGTCGCCACCTCCTGCCCGCCGATGACGAACCCATAGGCGAGGCTGAAGCCTTGCGCGGCGAGTTCGGCGCGTTCGACCCTGACCGCGACCTGATCGCCATGGCGCATCGGGCGGCGATAATCGGCTTCCGCATGGACCAGCGGCAGGCCGAGCTGGCGCTCGCGAATCAGGCCGTCGAGCGGCCAGCCGATGCGCGCCATCATCGCCTCGTAGGCATCATGGGCATGCCGGAACAGATGCGCGAAGAACAGCACGCCGGCGGCATCGGTATCGTGCAACGCGACGCGGAACCGGTGCTCGATGTTCGCTGCTGTCATCACCTACCCTGAGTTCAACCGCCCCATCAGGCATCGGATCATCCGCCGCATGAAGCTTCGTTACTACATCTTACTGCTGTTGCTCGGGTTCGGCTTGGTGCCGTTGCTCGTCGCGGTGCTGATCAACCTGCCGCTGGTGTTGGATCGCACCGCGTTGTTCTATCAGAAGGCCTACCTGCAGAACCTGCGCGCCGATTTTCGCGATCTCGACCAGCATCTCGCCAGTCGCCACGAGATGATCCGGCTGCTGGCCAAATTGCCGGAGCCCGGCATCATCCTGGGCGAGGCCGGCGACGAGGAGACCATCGATCTCGCCCGCGCCCGTTATACGGGCTGGATCAATCAGATGCTGAACGATCAGGCGGATCTGATCGAGATCCTCTTCGTCGATGGCGATGGCAATGAGCGGTTCTGGCTCGCACGCGATGCCAAGACCCAGGAATGGCACCCCACCGAGCACCCGCCCGACCCACCCAGCCAGGGCTTCGCCAACGCCGGCCTCGAACTCAAGCCCGGCGAGGTCATCGTCAGCCGGATTCGGGTCAATTCCTTCGCCGCGCGCGAGGACCCGCGGCAACTGATGACGCTACAGCTCGCCAGCCCCGTCGGCCAGCACGCCGCCGGCGAGCATCAGCCGCTGGGACTGCTGCTGATGACGATCGATGTCGGCGGACTCGCCAATTTCTATCGCGATACCCTCTGGGTCACCGACGATGGCCGCTATCTGCGTCCCGGCGAGCCGTTCAGCGAAGAGGCGCTTGCCTTCACCGATTTTCCCGGCCTCAAGGCCATCTTCGAGGACGGCACGCTCGCGCTCTGGAAAGGCGATCATGGGCCGCCGCTGCTCTGGGTGCCGATGTTCCTCACCGAGAACGCCCGCCCGCTGTGGGTCGGACGGCCGGTCGACCCCTCGCCGATCGCCAACTTCCGCAACGCGCTGGTCACGCGGGTGCTGAGCATCGTGCTGATACTGATCCTGGTCATGCTGATCATCGCGCGCTGGCTCGCCTCCCGCGCCGAGCGCTTTGGCCAGGAACTCACCAGTGGCGTGCGCGGCATTCTGCGGGAAGAGGACAGCCGGCGATTCCGCTGGCGCGGACCGCGCGAGGTGCGCGAACTCGGCGAGCAGCTCAATGCGTTGGCGCACAGCCACGCCGAGCACCTGCGCGCCGAGCGCCAGCACATGCGTCAGCTCGAACAATCGAACCAGTACAAATCGGAGTTTCTGGCCAATGTCAGCCACGAGCTGCGCACGCCCTTGAACTCGATCCTGTTGCTCTCGAAGTTGCTCGCCGACGACGCATCGGGCCTGGACGACGATCAACGCCGCCAGGCCCGGGTCGTCAACGAGGCCGGCCGCGATCTGCTGACGATGATCGATAATATCCTCGACATCTCGCGCATCGAGGCCGGCGCGGTGACCGTGCATCTCGAATGGGTGCCGATCCGGCCCATGATCGATGAACTGGTCGGCATGCTCGGCCCGATCTTCTCGGATAAGGGGCTGGCGCTGCGGGTGGAGTGCAACGCCGCGGCCGCAGAACGAATCTATAGCGATCAAGCCAAGATTCGGCAGATCCTGAAAAACTTTCTCTCCAACGCCGCCAAGTTCACCCATCAAGGCCAGGTCATCATCGCCGTCAAGGCCGGCGACGAGGACGAGCCGTTGGCGATCTCGGTGACCGATACCGGCATCGGCATCCCGGCGGGTAAGGAGGAGGTGATCTTCGAGGCCTTTCGTCAAGCCGATGGATCGACCCGACGGCGCTACGGTGGCACCGGCCTCGGACTCTCGATCAGCCGGGAGCTGGCACAGCTGCTGGGCGGTCGGATCAGCGTCAGCAGTCGCCCCGGGCAGGGCTCCTGTTTCACGCTGCATCTGCCCCTGTCCCGCGATCCCGGGACCTATTCGGCGGTCGAGATCATCCAGGCCCAAGACCAAGACCGGCCATCGCCCGCCACGATCCCCGCGCGCACGCGGCGACCGAGCGCGAACCAGACCGCGCGCGAGGGGGTTGCTGCCGATCTCGACGCGGTCGACGCGCAACAGCAGCCATCGCGCGCGCTCCCTGCGGCCTCGGACCCTGCGCGGGATTACTCCGATGCCTGGGTCCTGCTGGTCGAGCGCGATGTCCAGAACCTGGTTGCGATCACGGCCGAACTCGAAGCCCTCGGTCTCCAGGTGCAAACGGCGGCCGACGAGGAGGAGGCCTTGGAAACCCTCTCCGAAGAGCACGATTGTTCGCTGCTGCTGCTCGCCGGATGCCTTGATGGCCAGGACGCCTGTGATACGATCAGCCATGTGCGGCGGAAGGCATGGCTCGCCGAACTCCCGATCGTGGTCCTTGGCGATCTGGAACCGGCGGCCCAAGCGCGCTGTCTCGAAGCGGGGGCCTGCTGTTTGCTGAAGAAACCGCTCGAACCGGCCGCCTTGGCGACGCTCATTCACTCATCGTTACGGCCCGAGACCAATCCCGGGGCCGGCCCCGGGCTCAGCCCCAAGGTCAACCAGGCCCGCGAGGAGAGGATATGATGGGCGAAGTCGATTACAAGTTACTCATCGTCGACGATCACGCGCATAATCTTTACACCCTGCGCACCCTGATCGAGAAGCACCTGCGGGCGACGGTGCTCGAGGCCTCCTCGGGGCGTGAAGCGATCGACCTCACGCTCAGCCATCGCGACATCGATCTGATCATCCTCGATGTGCAGATGCCGGAGATGGACGGTTTTCAGACCGCCTCGCTGCTCAAGCGGCGCCGCCGCTCGCGCGACATCCCGATCATCTTCCTCACCGCCGCCTTCAAGGCCGAGGAGTTCCAGCAACGCGGATTCGCGGTCGGGGCCGTCGATTATCTGCTCAAGCCGATCGACGATAATCTCCTCATCAACAAGATCAGCACCTATTTCAGGCTGATCGAGAAGGAGCGCTCGCTCAATCGCGAACTGGAGATCAAGGTCGCCGAACGCACCGCTGAGCTGGCCGAGGCGCGGCAGTATCTCGCCAACATCATCGCGCACATGGGCGAGGCGCTGCTGGTGCTCACCCCCGAGGGCGAGATCAAGATCACCAATCCGGCCGCCTGCCGGATGCTCGGCTATGCCGAATCCGATTTGCTCGGTCTCTCGATCGGCGACGTGTTCGAGGAAGAGGAGGACGCCGAGGCGGGCGCCTTCATGGGCACCTGGCTCGAGGCGCTGATCCGCACCGGCGCGCTGGCCAAGATCGATGCGCGCTTCATCGCCAGCGACGGACGACGCGTGCCGATCTTGTTTTCCCGTACCGCAATAAAAGATACTGATGGGACAATCACGGATATCATCTGCATCGCAAAAGACATGAGTGGGTACCGGCGTATCCACGACGACGCGGTCATGGAAGCGAACGGCACCACCACTAGTGAGACGACGATGGGGGCTGACCATGACGAATGAACTGCCCGCCGAACAGGCCGATCCCGAAGACACGACCTTGACGGCGATGGCGCTGAAGGCGATGGCGCATCCGCTGCGTTGGAAGATCCTCTGCTCGCTCGGTCGAAACGAACTCTCGGTCGGCGAGATCGTCGAGCGCACCGGCACCTCGCAGAGCAATATCTCCCAACACTTGGAGCAGTTGCGCAACAAGAACATCGTCGTCGCGCGCAAGGAAGCCAACCGGATCTTCTATCGCATCCGCAACGATCAACTGCTCGAACTGATCGGCATCATGCGCGATGTGCTCTGTCCGGCGAATCTCGACGATCGCTATCCCCGCTGAACACCCTCTTCAAGACGAACCCCAACAGCTAGCGCATGCTTAACGAAAACGACTGGTTTACCGAGATCGCCGATGCCGCCGGCAGCGCCTTTTCACTGCGCATCCAAGGCCGCTTGCATCACGAACAAACCCCGTTCCAGACCATCGAGGTCTACGCCACCGAGACCTTCGGCCATCTGATGGTCATCGACGGTTTCACGATGCTCTCGAGCCGGGAGAACTTCCTCTATCACGAGATGCTCGCGCATCCCGTGCTGTTCACCCATCCCGAGCCCAAACGGGTCGCGATCATCGGCGGCGGCGACTGCGGCACCCTGCGCGAGGTGCTGCGCCACGCCGAGGTCGAGTCGGCGCTGCAGATCGATATCGACGAGCGCGTCACCCGCGTCGCCGAGACCTTCTTTCCCGAGTTGACCGAATCGAACCAGGATCCGCGCGCGACCCTGTTGTTCGAGGACGGGATTCGCTGGATGCAGCAGGCGCCGGCGGGGTCGCTCGATGTGATCATCATCGATAGCACCGATCCGGTCGGCCCCGCCGAAGGCCTGTTCACCACCGCCTTCTATGGTGACTGCCATCGCGCCCTCGCTGCCGGCGGACTGCTGGTGCAGCAGAGCGAATCGCCGCTCTATCACCTGGATATCATCCAGGGCATCTATGCCGATACCCGCGCGGCGGGCTTCGAGGATCACGCCACCCTGTTCTTTCCGCAGACGATCTATCCCTCGGGCTGGTGGAGCGCGACCATGGCCAGTCGCGATGGCAAGCTGCCGGCCTTCCGCGCCGAATCCGCCGCTGCCGCGCCCTTCCAGAGTCAGTATTACAGCGCCGAGATCCACCGCGCGGCCTTGGCCCAGCCGGCGTTCTTCAAACGCGCGTTCGCGGCGAGCGACCGCGACGCCTCCTGACCAAGGCCAGACTCGAGCCCCCGCCACTCGGGGGCCGACCCCGGGTCGGGTATCCGGCCCAGATCCAAGTCCCAGCCCCGAGTCCAGATCCAAGCCAAGTCCCAGCTCCGGGCCCCACGGGTTGAGCGCGGGGCGGCCGCGCCCACAACGGCGAGCGATCCGCGGAACGAAAAACGGGGCCCGATGGCCCCGCTGCAAGGTCGATTGCGCAGTCGCGCGATTCGTCAGAGTCCGCCGCCGCGGGTACCAACGAATTCCGGGTAGGCCTCGAGTCCGCATTCGCCGACATCGACGCCTTCGTACTCTTCCTCTTCGCTGACCCGGATGCCCATGGTCAGCTTGATCAGCAGCCAGACGATGATCGAAGTGACGAAGACCCAGGCAAAGATGACGCCGAGGCCGATCAGCTGCGACACGATGCTGGCATCGCTATTGGTGATCGGCACAGCCAGAAGGCCCCACATGCCGACCACGCCATGGACCGAGATCGCGCCGACCGGATCATCGATGCGCAGCTTATCCAGGCCGATGATCGCGAACACCACGATGACGCCGCCGACGCCGCCGATCAGGGACGCGGCCAATGGGGTCGGCGTCAATGGCTCGGCCGTGATCGCCACCAATCCAGCCAGGGCACCATTGAGCGCCATGGTCAGATCCGCCTTGCCGAACACCAGGCGCGCGGTGATGAGCGCGAAGACCAGGCCACCGGCCGCCGCCATATTGGTGTTGACGAACACCGCAGCGACCGCGTTCGCCTCGCCGATATCCGAGATCTTCAGCTCGGAGCCGCCGTTGAAGCCGAACCAGCCGAGCCAGAGGATAAAGGTGCCGAGCGTCGCCAACGGCATGTTGGCGCCTGGAATGGCGTTGATCGAACCGTCCTTACCATACTTGCCTCTCCGGGCGCCCAACAGGAGCACGCCGGCAAGCGCGGCCGAGGCACCGCAGAGATGGACGATACCGGAACCGGCAAAATCCTGGAAGTTCAGGGCGTCGAGGAAGCCGCCGCCCCACTTCCAATAGCCCTGCACCGGATAGATGAAGCCGGTCAGAACGACCGCGAACAGCAGGAAGGCCCAGAGCTTCATGCGCTCGGCCACGGCCCCGGAAACGATCGACATCGCGGTCGCCACGAACACGACCTGGAAGAAGAAGTCGGACATCGCCGAGTAATAGGTCTCGCCGTCACTGGCGAGCACGTCATCGACCTCGTGGTCGCCACCGAACATGAAGGTCCAATTGATGTCCGGAATGATGCCATTGCCGCCGGCCGGGTACATGATCCCGTAGCCGATCAACATGTACATGATGCTGGCGATCGCGAACAGGGCGACGTTCTTGGTCAGAATCTCGGCGGTGTTCTTCGCCCGCACCAGCCCGGCCTCGAGCATCGAGAAGCCGGCGGCCATCCACATGACTAAGGCGCCCGAGATCAGGAAATAGAAGGTATCCAACGCATAGGCCAGCTGGACGATCGGTTCTTCCATCGTTGCATTCCTCCGTTGCCGAGTTAGAGAGCGTCCGGACCGGTCTCGCCGGTGCGGATCCGAATGACCTGATCGACGTCGCTGACGAAGATCTTGCCGTCGCCGATCTTGCCGGTGCGCGCGGCGTTGCTGATCGCCTCGATCACCTGATCGACCAGGCTGTCGTCGATGGCGATCTCGACCTTGATCTTGGGCAGGAAATCGACGACGTACTCGGCGCCGCGATAGAGTTCGGTATGGCCCTTCTGGCGACCGAAGCCCTTGACCTCGATGACGGTGATGCCCGAGACGCCGATATCGGCGAGCGCCTCGCGCACGTCATCGAGCTTGAAGGGTTTGATGATGGCTGAAACCAACTTCATGAAGATGCTCCGTTGAATTGAGTGCGGCTGGGCCGCTGTCGGCCCGCCGCGTGATGACGATGGCAGTCGACCGTGACTGCGGTCCGCTGGTGCATTAGAGATTCAGCACATAAAGATTAGAGCAAATGCCGAGCCAACCGATCTGACCGATCAGAACTCCTTGCTCCAGCTGACCCAGAACTTCGGATCGGTGTCGTAGCCCAGTACAGTTTCGCCGTTGTTCTGGTCCCAGTTCAACGCGAAGATTCCGAATTCGCCAGCTTCCCGGCTGATCGAGGCGCCGAAGTGCCAGTAGTTGTGGCTCTCGCTCCCGAGGTAGGGGAGGCCGGCAGCGTTGTACTTGGTGATCTCCTCAGCTTTGTCTTTTCATAATGCGAATGACCTCGGTTTGTGTCGTTGATGGGCGAGACGGCCGCCCGACGTGGTGATCCTGCGGATGCAACATCACGGTCACACGCTGGACGCAGATATCATGCCACCATCAAATGTGCGCAAAAGACAACGGTTTCGGCTACAATGTCGCGGAACTACAACTTGGCTCCGCACCGATAGAGTGCATCGCTCGCAGAGCGCTCGGGAGCCAGCGCACCATTGCAGTGCAAGCTTTGGGACGGGCGCGCGGTTCACGGCCGCCCTATAATGGTTTCAACCCCTTCCCACACTCACGGTGACCCTCGATGCTGGATCCTAAACAGATTGACGACCTTGCACGCCGCCTGGCCGAACATGCGCCCAAGGGCTTCCAGGTGTTGCAGGAAGATCTCAACCGCAGCTTTCGCGCAACGTTGGAGGCGGGACTGGCCCGCCTCGACCTGGTGACGCGCGAGGAATTCGATGTCCAAGCCGCCGTGCTCGCGCGCTCGCGCGCCAAGCTCGCCGCGCTCGAACAGCGGCTCGCTGCGCTCGAGGCCCTGGCCGTGTCCGCCCCGACGTCGAAGCCGGCGGCCGACCCCGCTGCTGGCGGCACGCCGGCTGGAGGGGCTGAGCACGCGGCCGAGGACACCGCGTTCGAGACGCCCAGCGCCTAGCCTGCGGCGTCCGCGCTGGTCGCCTCGCGCCCACCTGCTGAAGGACCGCGCCTTGGGTCTCTCCGTCCTGCACAGTCGCGCCCGCGTCGGCATCGAGGCGCCGCCGGTGACCGTCGAGGTCCATGCCGGCGTCGGCTTGCCGTCGCTGTCGATCGTCGGTCTCCCCGAACTCGCGGTGCGCGAGAGCAAGGACCGGGTGCGCGGCGCGCTCGCCAATAGCCGCTTCGAGTTTCCGGCCGGACGCGTCACCATCAACCTGGCCCCGGCCGATCTGCCCAAGGAAGGCGGCCGCTTCGATCTGCCGATCGCCCTCGGCATCCTGGGGGCGTCCGGACAGATCCAGAGCGCGCCGCTGAGCCGGCACGAATTCCTCGGCGAACTCGCGCTCAGCGGCGAGCTGCGCCCGATCAACGCCGTGCTGCCGGCGGCGCTCGCGGCGCGCGATGCCGGGCGCGCGCTGGTGCTGCCGCGCGCGAACGCGGCCGAGGCGGCGCTGGTCGACGGTCTGCACATCCTGCCCGCCGATCGGCTGCTCGAGGTCTGCGAGCATCTGAACGGACTCCATGCGCTGGCGGCCCATCAGCCCGGCGCGCCACCGCCGGCGCCGGACAATGTCCCGGATCTGGCCGAGGTGCGCGGTCAGCCCCAGGCCAAGCGGGCGCTCGAGATCGCCGCCGCCGGCGCGCACAGTCTGCTTCTGCTCGGCCCGCCGGGCACCGGCAAATCGATGCTGGCCGCGCGCCTGCCGGGCATCCTGCCCGGCCTGACCGAGGCCGAGGCGGTCGAGGTCGCCGCGCTGCATTCGGTCAGCCAGCTCGCGCCGGCGATCCCCTTGCACTGGCGCCAGCGCCCATTCCGCTCGCCTCACCATACCGCTTCCGGCATCGCCCTGGTCGGCGGTGGCGCCAATCCGCGCCCCGGCGAGATCTCGCTCGCGCACCATGGCGTGCTGTTCCTCGATGAATTGCCGGAATTCGATCGGCGCGTGCTGGAGGTGTTGCGCGAGCCGCTCGAATCCGGCCAGATCCATATCTCGCGCGCCGCGCGCAGCGCCGAGTTCCCGGCCCGCTTCCAGCTCGTCGGCGCCATGAATCCCTGTCCCTGCGGTTACCTGGGCGATCCCAGTGGCCGCTGCCGCTGCACCCAGGAGCAGGTCAGCCGCTATCGCGCGCGCCTCTCCGGCCCATTGCTCGATCGCATCGACCTGCACGTGGAGGTGCCGCGCCTGCCCGCCGAGCAACTGCATGCCCATCCAGAGGCGCCGGCGGAGTCGAGCGCGACGGTCAAACAGCGCGTCGAAGCGGCACGCGCGCTGGCCGCCGCCCGCGCCGGCAAACCCAACGGCGCCCTCGAGCCGCGCGAGATCGAGCGCGACTGCCCGCTCGGCAACGACGAACGCCAACTGATGCAGCGCGCCATGCAACGACTCGCCCTCTCCGCCCGCGCCTATCATCGGATCCTGAAGGTCGCCCGCACCATCGCCGATCTCGATCAGGGCGAACGGATCACGCCAGCGCATCTGGGCGAGGCCATCGGCTATCGGCGTCTGGATCGCGGACAAGCAGCAGGAGGTCTCGGCTAACCGATGCTGGAATTGCGAGGGGTCAGCCTGCGGCGCGGGACCAAGCTCCTGCTCGAGAACGCCGATCTGCGCCTGCACCAGGGCCAAAAGCTCGGGCTGGTCGGCGCCAACGGCTGCGGTAAATCGAGCCTGCTCGCGCTGCTGCGCAACGAACTCACGCCCGACGCCGGCAGCGTTGCCGTCCCCACCGGCTGGGAGGTCGCGCACGTCGCCCAGCACACCCCGTCGGGCACGCGCGAGGCGATCGAGTTCGTCATCGACGGCGACACCGAACTGCGGCAACTGCAAGCGGCCCTGAGCGCGGCCGAACAGGCCGACGACGGCCTGCGCCAGGGCGAGCTGCTCGGGCGCCTCGAAGCGGTCGGGGCTTGGGAGGCCGAAAGCCGCGCGGCGCAGCTCATGCACGGGCTCGGCTTCGCGGTCGGCGACGAGCGGCGACCGCTCGAGGCCTGGTCCGGCGGCTGGCGCATGCGTCTGGCGCTGGCGCGCGCGCTCATGTGCCGCTCCGACCTGCTGCTGCTCGACGAGCCCACCAACCACCTCGATCTGGACGCGGTGATCTGGCTCGAGGGTTGGTTGCGCGCCTACCCCGGCACCCTGGTGCTGATCTCGCATGATCGCGACGTGCTCGATGCGGTGGCGACCAGTATCTGCCATCTCGAGCGCTGCCAACTGCGCGTCTACAGCGGCGGCTATTCCGCCTTCGAGCGCCAGCGCGCCGAGCAACTGGCGCAGCAGCAGGCCGCCTTCGAACGCCAACAGCGCGAGATCGCCCATGTCCGCTCCTTCATCGATCGCTTCCGCGTCCAGGCCAACAAGGCGCGGCAGGCGCAGAGCCGGCTGAAGGCGCTCGAACGCCTGGAACTGATCGCGCCGGCGCATGTGGATACCCCGTTCCGGTTTCGGTTTCGCGACGCCGAGACGCAGCCCAATCCGTTGCTGCGGCTGGAGGATCTCGCCGTCGGCTATGATGGCGTGCCGATCCTTGCGGCGATCTCGCTGAGCCTCCGGCCCGGCGATCGTCTCGCCCTGCTCGGCCCGAACGGGGCGGGCAAATCGACCCTGATCAAGACCCTGGCCGGCGCGCAACCGGCCCTCGCGGGCAGCCGTCTCGAAGCCCAGGGGCTGCGCATCGGCTACTTCGCCCAGCATCAGATGGATCAGCTGCAGCCGGATGCATCGCCGTTGCGGCATCTGACTCGGCTCGATCCACTGGCCACGGAACAATCGCTGCGCGATTTCCTCGGCGGCTTCGGCTTCAGTGGCGACCAGGCCACCGACCCGGTCGCGCCGTTCTCCGGCGGCGAGAAGGCCCGGCTCGCGCTGGCGCTGATCGTCTATCAACGCCCGCATCTGCTGTTGCTCGACGAGCCGACCAATCACCTGGATCTCGACATGCGCCACGCCCTGAGCGAGGCGCTGCAAGACTACGCCGGCGCCGTGGTGTTGGTCTCGCACGATCGCCATCTGCTGCGCATCACCTGCGATGAGCTGCTGTTGGTGGATGACGGGCACGTGCAGCCGTTCGACGGCGATCTCGACGATTACCCGACCTGGATCAGCCAGCGCGCGAGCCAGCGTCGACAGTCGGCCGGCGGGGTGGGGGGCGTTGGCGGGGCGGGCGGCGCTCGGTCAGCGCCAGACCGGGCGCCCCATGCCGTCGCGTCGAAAAAGGATCTGCGCCGCCGCGAGGCCGAGGAACGCGCGCGCCTGCAACCGCTGCGCCAGCAGCTCAAACGGCTTGAGCAACGGCTCGAAACACTCAGCGAACAGCGCGAGCAGCTCGACCAGCGGCTGACCGACAGCCGCCTCTATGAGCCGGACGCCAAGGCACGGCTGCTCGCCCTGATGGACGACAAACGCCAGGTCGATGCCGAACTCGCTGCGGTCGAGCAGGCCTGGCTCGATACGGGCGAGGAGCTCGAGCGGCTCCAGGCACCCCAGCCAGCATCCCAGCGCTGATGCCCGCCAGCCGTCAGGCACCGCTGCGCCAAGTGCTGTCGCACCGCCGGCCCTGGCGACTGGCAAGGATCCGCGGCTTCGCGGCCGGCTTGATGATCGTCGCCAGCCTGTATCTGGTCTCGCCCTTTATCAGCCTCTGGCGACTCGATCGCACCGCCCTGAATGGGCCGACCGCGGCACTCGCCAACCTGGTCGATATCGACGCCGTGCGCGAGCAGATCCTGCGTCGGCTCGACAAGGAGCGCCCGAGCGCGATCGGCGAGGTCTCGGACGCCTTCGTCGACTGGATGCAAACGACCATCCGCCGCGAGGGGCTGCAAGCCCTGCCGCAAGCCATCACCCTGCGCTGGGTGCGCGAGCGGCTACTCACCCATGCCGAGGGCCGGCGCGGATTCTGGCCCGCGATCGGTTACGCCTTCTACGATAGCCCAACCAGCTTTCGCGTACGGATCGGCGCGCCGACGCCAGCCGCCGCGACGGCCTCGTCAACGCCAGCCGCAACAGCATCCCCGCCCGATCATCCGCCCGAGCATCCACCCGTGCATCTGCGGCTCGAGCGCGGCTGGCTGGATTGGCGCGTCACGGCCATCTCCTATTGACGCACCGCCGCGACCAGGTCAGGCTGCAAATCGTTCGGGACCGACCCTTTCGAAAAACCGCGCCCTGGATGCGCCGAAAGCGTTCTCAGCGTGCGCCACCGCGCGTTATCTTAGGGTCTTTCGCGTCCCCTCCTCAGCATCGCTCGCTTCCCCTCTCTCTCAGCGCAGGAACCCATGATGTCTCCATTCAAAGACCTCACCGACAGCACGCCCAACGAGCTTCTGTTCAAGCTCGAACCATTGGGCATGGATGCCGAGAGCATCGGCCGTGACTTCCAACACTACTACGCGCACACCCTCGGTCGCGATCGCGACTGCCGCTCGGCCTATTATCCCTACAAGGCCCTGGCCATTACGCTACGCGACCGCTTGATGGAGCGCTGGAAACGCACCCGGCACGCGCATGACCAGGCCAACTGCAAGCGCACCTATTACCTCTCGCTCGAGTTCCTGATGGGGCGCTCGCTGAGCAACGCGTTGCTCAACCTCGGCATCACCGACGAGGCACGCCAAGCGCTCTATGAGATGGGCCTGATGTACGAGGAGATCGAATCCGCCGAGATGGACGCCGGCCTCGGCAACGGCGGCTTGGGCCGCCTGGCGGCCTGCTTCCTCGACAGTTGCGCGACGCTGCAACTGCCGGTCAAGGGCTATGGCCTGCGCTACGAATTCGGCATGTTTCGGCAGCTGATCGAGAACGGTCGTCAGCTCGAAGAGCCGGATCACTGGCTGCGCGATGGCAATCCCTGGGAGCTGGAGCGTCCCGAGTACACCCAACGGATCCCCTTCGGCGGCCACACCGAGACGCACAAGGACGACCAGGGCCGCCTGGTGCAACGCTGGGTCAACACCCATGATGTGCTGGCGGTGCCCTACGACATCCCGATCCCCGGCTACAACAACGACACCATCAATACCCTGCGGCTCTGGTCTACCACCGCCACCGATGTCTTCGACCTCGATGAATTCAACGCTGGCAGCTATCCGGAGTCGGTGGCCGCCAAGAACAGCGCCGAGCACATCACCATGGTGCTGTATCCGAACGATGCCAGCGAGAACGGCAAGGAGCTGCGTCTGCGCCAGCAATATGTCCTCGCCTGCGCCAGCATCAAGGACGTGATCCGCGAGTGGCAGCGCCTGCACGGTCATGATTTCAGTGCCTTCGCCGACAACAACTGCTTCCAACTCAACGATACCCATCCGGCGGTGTCGGTCCCGGAGCTGATGCGCCAGCTCATGGACCTGCACCACCTGGAGTGGGATGAGGCCTGGGCGATCACCACCCGCACCATGGCCTATACCAACCATACCTTGCTGCCGGAGGCGCTGGAGCGCTGGCCGGTGCGCCTGTTCCAGCAACTGCTGCCGCGCATCCTCGAGATCATCTACGAGATCAATGCCCGCTTCCTCTCCGAGGTCGCCTCGCGCTGGCCAGGCGATATGGACCGGCAGCGGCGCATGTCGTTGATCGAGGAGGGCGATGAGCCGCAGGTGCGCATGGCCTTCCTCGCCATCGTCGGCAGCTTTTCGGTCAATGGCGTTGCCGCATTGCACTCCGAGCTGCTCAAGCAGGGCCTGTTTCGCGACTGGTTCGAGCTGTGGCCCGCCAAGTTCAACAACAAGACCAATGGGGTCACACCACGGCGCTGGCTGGCGATGTGCAATCCGGGGCTGCGCGAGCTGCTCGACGAAACCATCGGCGACGGCTGGGTCAACGATCTCTCGCGCCTCGAACAGCTCGCGCCCAAGGCCGAGGATGCCGATTTCCGGCAACGCTGGGATCGGATCAAAACCGCCAACAAGACCCGTCTGGCGGACATGGTGGGCTCCACCTGCCGGATCGAGTTCCCGGTCGAGTTCATGTTCGACGTCCAGGTCAAGCGCATCCACGAATACAAGCGCCAACTGCTCAACATCCTGCATGTGATCCATCTCTACAACCGGATCAAGCACGGCGACGGCGACATCGGTGCGCCGCGCTGCGTGCTGATCGGCGGCAAGGCCGCGCCCGGCTACGAGATCGCGAAGCTGATCATCAAACTGATCAATAACGTCGCCAAGGTGGTCAACGCCGATCCTCAGGTGACCGAGCAGCTGCGCGTGGCCTTCATCCCCGATTACCGCGTCTCGGTGATGGAGGTCCTGGCCCCGGGCACCGATCTCTCCGAGCAGATCTCGACCGCCGGCAAGGAGGCCTCCGGCACCGGCAACATGAAGTTCATGATGAATGGCGCCGTCACCATCGGCACCCTGGATGGTGCCAACATCGAGATCCGCGACCGCGTCGGCGACGAGAACTTCTTCCTCTTCGGGCTCACCGCAGAGGAGGTGGCGCGGACCCGCGATCACTATGACCCCAATGGCATCATCGCCCATGACGAGGCCCTGCGCGAGGTGATGGCGCTGTTGGAGTGCGGCCACTTCAATCAGTTCGAGCCAGGTATCTTCGATCCGATCATCCACGGCATCCGCAACCCCAACGACCCCTGGCTCACGGCGGCGGACTTCGACAGCTATCGCCAGGCCCAGCAGCAAGCCGCCAAGGCCTACATGGAGCGTCCACGCTGGCTCAAGATGAGCATCCTCAACAGCGCGCACAGCGGCTATTTCTCGTCCGATCGCACCATCGCCCAGTACAACGAGGATATCTGGACCCTGACCCCCGTCGCGCCAACGCCTCACGGTGAGCGGTAACCGCCTGGCGAGCGAGTGGCATCGGCGGCCATTCCGTCCCCTTCGGTCACTCCGTCCCTCTGGTCCTTGGGTTGATGGCGGAACTCAAGGATCGGAGGATCGCCGGTTGCACGCACGTCGCGTGCTCGATCCGCTCGCAGGCGGGTTATTATTTCTGATGTCGTTTATCGGATCAGTCATCGTAATAAGGGCTGTGGATAATTCGCCAGGCGCCATAATATGATTGTTTTTCAAGGAGTTATGGAGAAAATAAGGCTGTGTGCCAAGGTGATGGAGGCTGTCGATAACTTGTG
>NZ_JBKHDN010000023.1:0-21052 GCF_046541315.1 Halochromatium sp.
TTTCTCATCCTGCAGGGCATCGAGACGCTGCCGGTGCGCATGGATCGCCACTGCGCGAATGCAATCGCGGTAGCCGAGTATTTGCAGAACCACGTCAAGGTCGAATGGGTGCGCTATGCCGGGTTGCCCGACAGTCCCGACTATCCGCTGGTACAGCAGTACATGGACGGCGCCAAGGCCAGCTCGATCCTCTCCTTCGGCATCCGCTCCGACGCAGGCGGTGGTCGCGAGGCCGGCGCGCGCTTCATCGACGCGCTCAAGCTCGCGGTGCGCTTGGTCAACATCGGCGACGCCAAGACCCTGGCCTGCCATCCGGCGACGACCACGCATCGTCAACTCTCGCCCGAGGAGCTGGCCCGCGCCGGCGTCAGCGAGGACCTGGTGCGGTTGTCGATCGGCATCGAGCATGTCGACGACATCATCGCCGACCTGGACCAGGCCCTGGCCGCCGCCTGATCTGCGACCGGCCCTCGGGACCCGGCTCCAGGGAACCCTCGGGTTGGCCCGGAAACGACCCTGAGCTGGAAGCACTACCGTCAACCACCCCGCCCCGAAGGGCAGGGTTTCTCGCGGAGGCACTGATGAGGATCCACTGCTTGATGCATGTGCCGTTCGAGGGGCCGGCCCGGATCGCCGATTGGGCCGAGAGTCGCGGTCATCCGATCGCCTTCAGCCATCTGTTCGCCGGCGACGACCTGCCCGAGCTGGAGGCCTTTGATCGCCTGGTGGTGATGGGCGGACCCATGGGGGTTGGCGACGAGGCGCGCTATCCCTGGCTCGGGGCCGAGAAGGCGCTGATCCGCTCGGCAATCGAGGGTGGCCGCTCGCTGGTCGGTGTCTGTCTCGGGGCGCAGTTGATCGCCGAAGCGCTCGGCGCGCGAGTGGTGCCGAATGCGCACCAGGAGATCGGCTGGTTCCCGATCCAATTCACCGAGGCCGCGCGTGCGCATCCGCTGTGCAAGGATCTGCCGGTCGAGCAGCAGGTGCTGCATTGGCATGGCGACACCTTCAGGTTACCGCCGGGTGCCTTGCAGCTGGCCACGAGCGAGGCCTGCGCGCAGCAGGGCTTCCTGGTCGACGAGCGCATCCTGGGCTTGCAGTTCCATCTCGAGATGACGCCGACGAGCCTGCGGACCCTGTGCGGTCATTGCGCCGATGAGTTGGTGCCAGCGCCCTTTGTGCAGAGCGCGGAGCAGATGCTGGCGGTCTCGCCGGCGCGCTATGAGGCGACGGCGCGGGTGCTGGAGACCTTGCTCGATCGGCTTGCCGAGTGAGGGCGGCGCCAGCGCTCGCGGCGGCCGATGCGGCGCGGCTTGGGCGAGAACGGGGGTTTCCGCCTCAATCCCAGCTCAACGCCCCACCCGTCTGATACTCGGTGACGCGGGTCTCGAAGAAGTTCTTCTCCTTCTTGAGATCCAGCACCTCGGACATCCAGGGGAAGGGGTTGCCGGCATCCGGGTACTGCTCCGGCAGGCCGATCTGGGCGCAACGGCGATTGGCGATGAACTGTAGGTACTCCTCGAACATCGGCGCGTTGAGGCCGAGCACTCCGCGTGGCATGGTCTCTTGGGCGTAGTCGGCCTCGAGCTGGACGGCATCGCGGATCATGGCGATCAACTCCTGCTTGAAGCCGTTGGTCCATAACTGCGGATTCTCGATCTTGATCTGATTGATCACGTCGATGCCGAAGTTCATGTGCATCGACTCATCGCGCAGGATGTACTGGAACTGCTCGGCGGTGCCGGTCATCTTGTTGCGCCGGCCCATGCTCAGCACCTGCACGAAGCCGACATAGAAGAAGATGCCCTCGAAGATGATGTAGAAGGCGACCAGCTCGCGCAGCAGCTTCTGATCGTTCTCCGGCGTGCCGGTGTGGAAGTGCGGATCGGCCAGGTATTGGGTATAGGGCAGCGCCCACTCGGCCTTGCGCGCCACCGAGGGCACCTCGCGGTACATGTTGAAGATCTCGCCCTCGTCCAGCCCCAGGGACTCGACCACATACTGATAGGCGTGGGTGTGCAGGGCCTCCTCGAAGGCCTGGCGCAGCAGGTACTGGCGGCACTCGGGATTGGTGATGTGGCGGTAGACCGCGAGCACCAGGTTGTTGGCGACCAGCGAGTCGGCGGTGGAGAAGAAGCCGAGGTTGCGCTTGATGATGGTGCGCTCGTCGTCGGTCAGCCCGTTCGGGTCCTTCCAGAGCGCGATGTCCGCGTTCATGTTGATCTCTTGCGGCATCCAGTGATTGGCGCAGGCGTCGAGATACTTCTGCCAGGCCCAGTCGTACTTGAAGGGCACCAGCTGGTTGAGGTCGGCGTGGCAGTTGATGATGCGTTTGTCGTCGACGCGGATGCGCCCGGCGCCGCGCGCGAGATCCTCGAGGCCGGTGGCGCCACCTGCGGCGTGGGGATCGAATGCGGGGGCGTCCGGTGGGGCGCTGGACGGGGTCCCGGATGGCGCGCTGGACTGAACGCTGGACGATGCGCCCACCGCTGCGTCTTCGATCAGCGCCGGCTGCAAGGGGCCGGGATTCGGGTTGACGACCGGCGCGCTGCCGGCGCTGGCCATGAGGTCGCTGTTGGCGATCAGGCCCTGACCGGGGCGGACCCGGGCGCCGGTCTCCGGAACCCCGGACGATGCGGTGGCGGGCAAGGCGAAATCGTCGTCTTGACGTGCGTCGCCGCTGGCGGCCCGGGCCAGGTCGCTGGCCTCGAACGAGGCTTGCGCCTCGGGCTGGGTCTCTGCATGGGCCTCCCGATCATGCGGGGGTGGGTGCTTGCGCCCGGCGGCGGCGGGACGGGCATTGGCGAGGGGGTCGTTCCAGTTCAGCATGAGGCGGGGACTCCGTTGTGCTGGTGAATGGAGGGCTCGGCGGAGGTCGACGCTGGTGGCGTTCGCGCGGCGGGGTTCGGTCAGTCGTCCTTTTCGTTGGACTTGCTGCCGGGTAAGAGGGCGCTTGTCGCCAACGGCAGATGATCCTTGGTATCGGAGCCGCGGTCAGCGAGCGCGATCAGCCAGTAGGTGAGGCCCAGGCCAACGACGGCAATGCCCATGCCGATGAGGTCGAGTGCGCTGTGCTCGGCCATGTCGAGGATGATGATCTTTCGCGCGATGGCCATGATCGCGGTCGCCACCACGAGCTTCATCGGAAACACATCAGACCGGATGTAGAGCCTGATGTTCGAGAAGATCTCGTAGGCAATCAACAACGCGAGAAAGGCGCCGAAGGTCTTGATGATGTCCGGGATCAGGAAGTACGGCGGCTCGATGATGTGGAGATAAATGGTGTGGATGACGCTGAGCACGCCAATCAGGATCACGAAGACCATGGCGACGGCGAGCACATAGGCGGCAAGCCGCATCACCCGATGCAGCCAGTTCAGGATCGGGTCTTGCTCGTGGGTGGACAGCTCGTCGTGGCGACCGCTGCTGTGGGCGAGACTGTGGCCAACACGCCGGCCACTGTCGGATTTGACGTTCGTCATTGGGCGAGTCCTCCTGGCTAGTGGATATCTCGGCGACGGACAGGAGCCCCGGAGGGTTCTCGGGGGTTCTCGGGGGTTCTCGGGTTCAGGGGGCGGCGAGGCTGGGTGTCAGGCGATGCCAATCGGTGCGCTGCTGCAGCTGGTGGGCGATGTTGAGCAGACGTCCTTCTTGGAAGACATCGCCGATCAACTGGAGCCCGACCGGCAGACCGTCAACCGGCGCGACCGGGATCGATAGCCCGGGCAGACCGGCGAGATTGGTGGCAATGGTGTAGATGTCGTTGAGGTACATCGCCACCGGGTCGTCGGTCTTGGCGCCGAGTCGAAAAGCGGTGCTCGGCGTGGTCGGCCCCATGATGACATCGACCTGCTCGAAGGCGCGCCTGAAGTCGTCGCTGATCAGGTGGCGTAGCTGCTGCGCCTTGAGGTAGTAGGCGTCGTAATAGCCGGCCGAGAGCACATAGGTGCCGATCATGATGCGGCGCTTGACCTCGGCGCCGAAGCCCTCGGCGCGGCTGCGCTTGTAGAGGTCTTCGAGATCGCGCGGCGCCTCGCAGCGATGGCCGTAGCGCACGCCGTCGAAGCGGGCCAGGTTCGACGAGCATTCGGCCGGGGCGACCACGTAATAGACCGGCACCGACAAGGGCGCGTTCGGCAGGCTGATCTCGCGCACGCTGGCACCGAGGGCCTCGTATTCCTTGATCGCCGCCTCGATCGAGGCGGCGACGCCGGGGTCGAGCCCCGCGCCGAAGTATTCCTTCGGCAGACCGATCTTGAGCCCAGCGATGTCGTCCTCGAGCGGGGCGCGATAGTCCGGCACCGGTTCGTTGGCGCTGGTCGAGTCGCGCTCGTCGAAGCCGGCCATCGCCTGTAGCACCAACGCCGCATCGGCGGCGCTGCGGGCGAGCACGCCGGCCTGATCCAGGCTCGAGGCGAAGGCGATCATGCCCCAGCGCGAACAACGGCCATAGGTCGGCTTGAGGCCGGTGACGCCGCAGAAGGCCGCCGGCTGGCGGATCGAGCCGCCGGTGTCGGTGCCGGTGGCCGCCGCGCAGAGTCCGGCCGCGACCGCCGCCGCCGAGCCGCCCGAGGAGCCGCCCGGGACGCGCTCCCGATCCCAGGGGTTGCGTACCGGTCCGTAGAAGCTGGTCTCGTTCGACGAGCCCATCGCGAACTCGTCCATGTTGGTCTTGCCCAGCATCGGCGTGCCGGCAGCCTCTAGGCGCTGGACCACAGTGGCATCGTAAGGCGCGACGAAGGCGTCGAGCATGCGCGAGCCGCAGCTGGTCTTGACGCGGTTGGTGCAGAAGATGTCCTTATGGGCGATCGGGATGCCGGTCAGCGGCCCGGCGCTGCCGGCGGCAAGCTGCTGATCGGCGCGCTCGGCGGCGGCCAGCGCCTGCTCGGCGGTGACCGTGATATAGGCATTGATCCTGCCGTCGAGCCGTTCGATGCGGGCGAGATAGTGCTCGGTCAGTTCCCGGGCGGAGAACGCGCGCGCGCGCAGTGCGGCGGCGAGGGCGGTGATCGATTGCTCGTGCATGGCGCTCATTCGACCACCCTGGGCACCAGGTAGAGACCGTCCTCGGTCTGCGGCGCGATCCGCTGGAAGCGCGCGCGTTGGTCGGTCTCGGTGACGCGGTCGGGACGCAGCTGTTGTGCCATGTGCAGCGGGTGCGCCATCGGCTCGACCCCGCTGGTGTCGATGTTGCGCATCTGTTCGACCAGGTCGAGGATGTTGCTCAGTTCGGCGCTGAAATGATCGAGTTCGTCGGATTTCACGTCGAGCCGGGCGAGGTGCGCGATCTTGGCGACGGCGCTGGTGTCGAGGGCCATAATAGGGGCTTCGCAAGCTGGTTTGGGGTGATGTCGGGCGGGGACCGGATCGGCGCACTGGTGCTGTCCGTCGCCGCAGCTGTTGCGGCGCTCAAATTACCACAAGCACTCCTCGGCGCGCAGGCGACAGGGATCGCACTTTCCGATGATCGGCTTGCTCGCGGATGCCCGCGTTGCTAAATTAGCCGAGATAATCCTCGTGGAAATCCTGTCAAGAACCCGCCTTGTTCGCGCTCGATCGCGTTGACCGGTTAAGGCTCGGCCACCTGCGGCCGCGCATCGGCCGCTGCCCCAGGGTCGTGCTCGATGCGCTCTTCTCGGCCTCGATTCCGCTGGGACATCCCTCGATCAACCCCTTATCCATGCTTGGTGACATCCTTCCCGCGATGCACCAGGTCCACGTGCCGCTGACCGGCGCGCTGCGCGAGTACACGCTGGAGTGAGCTACCCATGTTCCTGAGACGCATCCGAGGGCTGTTTTCGAACGATCTGTCGATCGACCTTGGAACCGCCAATACGCTGATCTATACCCGTGGGCAGGGCATCGTGCTCGATGAGCCTTCGGTGGTGGCGATTCGCCACGAACACGATGGCGGGCGTAAGTCGGTAGCCGCGGTGGGCGAGGAGGCCAAGCTGATGCTCGGGCGCACGCCGCAGAACATCACCGCGATCAGGCCCTTGAAGGATGGTGTCATCGCCGACTTCACGGTCACCGAGAAGATGCTCCAGTACTTCATCCATAAGGTCCACGAGAGTCGGCTGATTCGTCCCAGTCCGCGCGTGCTGGTGGGCGTGCCGAGTGGCTCGACCCAGGTCGAGCGGCGGGCGATCAAGGAATCCGCCGCCGGCGCCGGGGCACGCGAGGTCTATCTGATCGAGGAGCCGATGGCCGCCGCCATCGGCGCCGGCCTGCCGGTCGATGAGCCGCAGGGCTCGATGGTGCTGGATATCGGTGGCGGCACCTCGGAGGTGGCGGTGATCTCGCTGAACGGCATCGTGTTCTCGAACTCGGCGCGGATCGGCGGCGACACCTTCGATGAGAGTATCATCAACTATGTGCGCCGCAACTATGGCACCTTCATCGGCGAGGCCACCGCCGAGCGCATCAAGCATCGCATCGGCACCGCCTTTCCCGGCAATGAGATGCTCGAGATCGAGGTGCGCGGGCGTAACCTCGCCGAAGGCATGCCGCGCAGTTTCACGCTCAATAGCAACGAGATCCTGGAGGCGTTGCAGGAACCGTTGCATAGTATCGTCAGCGCAGTCAAGAATGCGCTCGAGCAGACCCCGCCCGAGCTGGGCGCCGATGTCGCCGAGCGCGGCATCGTGCTCACCGGCGGCGGTGCGCTGCTGCGCGATCTCGACCGCTTGATCGCCGAGGAAACCGGGCTGCCGGTGGTGGTGGCGGAAGACCCGCTCACCTGCGTCGCGCGCGGGGGCGGCAAGGCCTTGGAGATGATCGATCAACGGGGGCTGGATCTGTTCTCGGTGGAATGAGCGCGACCAGGCCGCCGGGTTGATCGTTTAGGCAACGCGGAGGTTGTTCGCTATCAACGCGTTATTCGATCGTAGGCCACCGCCGCTGTTACGGCTGACGATCGCCGTACTGCTGTCGTTGGGCCTGATGTTTGCCGATGCGCGCGATCGACATCTTTCCTGGGTGCGCTCGACCCTCGCGGTGGCCGTCTATCCGATCCATTGGCTGGCGTCGCGGCCGAGCCAGCTGGCGCGAGCGCTCGACAATCGTCTCACGACCGAGGCCGATCTGCGCGAGCGCAACGCGTTGCTCGAACAAGAGAATCTGGCATTGAAGGGGCGCATGCAGCGGTTTCTCGCCCTGCAGGCGGAGAACAGCCGGTTGCGCGATCTACTCGGCTCCTCGTTTAAGGTCGGCGATCGGGTCTTGGTCGCGGAACTTTTGCAGGTCGACCTCGATCCTTACCGCCAACAGGTGCTGGTGGACAAGGGCACCTCCTCGGGGGTCTATGTCGGGCAGCCGGTGCTCGACGCGAATGCCGTCATGGGGCAGGTCATCGTGGCGAATCCGCTCACCGCCACCGTGTTGCTGATCACCGATGCCGATCATGCCTTGCCGGTGCAGATCAACCGCAATGGGCTGCGCACCATTGCCACCGGCACCGGTCTGGTCAACCAATTGCGTCTGCCGCATCTGCCCAAGAATGCCGATGTGCGGGTGGGGGATCTCTTGGTCACCTCGGGCATGGGCGGGGTGTTTCCCGCCGGTTACCCGGTCGCGCGCATTGTCGAGGTCGCCGATGATCCGAACAGCCCCTTCGCCATCGTCAATGCCGAGCCGACGGCGCGCTTGGATCGCAGCCATGAGGTGTTGCTGGTGTGGACGGTGGAGCCGGTCCAAGCCGCGCCGAATACCTCGACCCAGGCCGCCGACAACCAGCGCGCCGCCGTGCCGCAGTTGAACACGCCCGGTCCGACGGGGGACCGCTCGTGAGCGGCTTCCCGCGCACCGGGGTCTTCGTGGGCCTGACCTTGATCGTTGCGCTCACCTTGACCATCGTCCCCATACCGGCCTGGGCCGACGCTTACCGCCCGCAATGGGTGACGCTGATCCTGATCTACTGGTGCCTGGTGATGCCCGCCAGGTTCGGCATCTTCACCGGCTTTATGCTTGGCATCGCCCACGATGTGATCTCGGGCGCGTTGCTCGGCGAGCATGCCCTGTCGCTGTCGGTGGTGGCCTATCTGGCCGGCGAATTGCACCGGCGCATCCGGGCCTTCCCGCTCTGGCAGCAGGCGGTGGCGGTTTGGCTCTTGCTGCTGGTCGAGCGCCTGCTGTCGCTGTGGATCCTGGGGGCGACCGGCCAGCCCACGCCCACCCTGGTCTATTGGTTGCCAACCTTCGTTGGCTTGCTGCTCTGGCCCTGGTTCAGCCCCTTGCTGGATCGGCTGCGGATGTCCGCCGGGGTGGCCTGAGCCATGATGAACGCCCTGGATTGAATCGACACCATGCTTGCGGAAGTCTTCGCCGATCGTCGTGGTGAGAAACGCCTGTTTCGCAACCGCGCGCTTGTGCTCGTGGTCCTGGTGGTGCTCTGCCTGGTGCTGGTCGGAATCCGTCTGTTCCAGTTGCAGGTGGTGCGGCATACGCACTTCACCACGCTGTCCGACGATAATCGCGTCAAGATCCAGCCGATGCCGCCGACCCGCGGCCTCATCTATGATCGCGATGGCGTTTTGCTGGCGGATAACGTGCCGTCCTACGCGCTGACGATCGAGCCGGAGAAGGTCGAGGATCTCGCCGCGACGATCGCCGGGCTATCGGAGTTGTTGCCGATCTCGGAACTCGACCGCGAGCGGTTCCGGCGGCTGTTACCGCAGCGGCGCCGCTTCGAAGGCGTGCCGATCCGGCTCGATCTCAGTCAAGCCGAGCGGGCGCGCTTCGCCGTGCAAAGCCATCGCTTTCCGGGCGTGGAGATCGCTGCCGAACTGTCGCGGTCCTATCCCCAGGGCCTACACACCGCGCATGTGGTCGGTTATGTCGGGCGCATCAATGAGCAAGAACTCGAGCAGATCGATCGCTCCGATTATGCCGGCAGCAGCCATATCGGCAAGGTTGGGCTCGAGAAGTACCATGAGGGATGGCTGCATGGGCATGTCGGCTATCAACAGGTGGTGGTCAACGCGCGTGGGCGGATCTTGGAACGCCGCGAGGAGAAGGCGCCCTTGCCCGGGCGCGATCTGCATCTGTTCCTGGATCTGGACCTGCAGCGCGATGCGGCGGCGGCGCTTGGCGATCACCGCGGGGCGGTGGTCGCGATCGAGCCCGAGACCGGCGGCGTGCTGGCGATGGTCAGTACTCCAAGCTACGATCCCAACCCCTTCGTCGGCGGTATCGGCTTCCAGGCCTATGCGGCGCTGCGCGACGATATCGATCGGCCGCTCTACGATCGCGCCATTCGCGGCCAGTATCCACCGGGCTCGACCATCAAGCAGTTCATCGCGCTGGCCGGGCTCGCGAGCGGGGTGACCTCGGCGCGCGAAGGCAAATACTGTGGCGGCTATTATCAACTGCCGGGGCATTCGCATCGCTATCGCTGCTGGCGCAGCGGCGGACATGGCACGTTGGCGATGGAGGATGCGATCGTGCAGTCCTGCGATGTCTACTTCTATCGCCTCGCCCATGACATGGGCATCGAGCGCATGGGGACGTATTTGGCCGAGTTCGGCTTCGGCGAGCCAACCGGGGTCGATATCGCCGGTGAGCTGGGCGGTTTGCTGCCATCGCCGGAGTGGAAGCGGCGCGTGCGCAACCAACCCTGGTTCCCGGGCGAGACGCTGATCGTCGGCATCGGTCAGGGCGCCTTCCTGGCCACCCCGCTGCAACTGGCGGCGGCGACGGCGGCGGTGGCCAATCGCGGCGTCTACATGCGGCCGCGCTTGGTGAGGGCGACCCGGGCCAGTCTGGGCGCGCCCCTGGAACCCACCGAGGCGAAGCCGCGAGCGCTGCCGGACAAGGACCCGGCGCACTGGCAGACCATCGTCGATGCGATGACCAATGTGATCGAGGGCCGGCGTGGCACCGCGCGTCGTATCCGCAATGACGACTATCGGATTGCCGGTAAGACCGGCACCTCGCAGGTGTTCACCGTGGGCCAGAACGAGACCTACAACGAGGCCGAGGTCGCCGAGCGCATGCGCGATCATGCCTTGTTTGTCGGTTTCGCGCCGGTCGAGAAGCCGCGCATCGCGGTGGCGGTCATCGTCGAGAATGGCGGTCATGGCGGGGCGACGGCGGCGCCGATCGCGCGCGCCGTGATGGATAGCTGGCTGCTCGATCGGCGCGTGGTCGCGTCCAGCGAGAACGCTGACGAGACGACCCCGCACTAAGCGATGGTGGCGCGCAGTGGCACCCCATAAGCTCCGCCTCCATCGCGACTCCGGCGTGCTCGACGGTGGGTTACTGGCGCGGCTGCATATCGATCTGCCCTTGCTCTTGTTGCTGGTGCTGATCTGCGGGTTGGGTCTGATGATCTTGTATAGCGCCTCCGGGCAATCCGCCGTGCAGTTCGAGCGCCAGCTCTGGCGGCTTGGGGTCGCCTTCTTGCTGATGCTCGCGATCGCCCAGGTGCCGCCGCTGGTGCTCTGTCGGTGGTCCTTGCCGTTGTTCCTGCTGGGTCTGTCGCTGTTGCTGGCGGTGCTGCTGGTGGGCGAGCAGAGCAAGGGCGCGCAGCGCTGGCTGGATCTGGGCGTGATGCGCTTTCAGCCCTCGGAGATCCTGAAGCTGGCCTTGCCGATGGCGTTGGCCTGGTATCTGTCGATGCGCCCCATGCCGCCGCGCCTGCTCGATATTGCCGTCGCTGGCGTGTTGATCGGGGTGCCGGTGACGTTGATCGCCAAGCAACCGGACCTGGGTACCGCCTTATTGGTCGCCAGTGCTGGGCTGACGACGCTCTTTCTCTCCGGTCTGCGTTGGCGGCTGATCATCGGGCTGGGGGTGCTGGGGACCGCAGCGGCGCCGGTGGCCTGGTCGCTGATGCGCGACTACCAGCGCCGCCGCGTGCTGACCTTCCTCGACCCAGCCTCCGATCCGCTGGGCGCTGGCTATCACATCATTCAGTCACAGATCGCGATCGGCTCCGGCGGGCTGCATGGCAAGGGCTGGCTCGGCGGCACCCAGTCGCAGCTCGAATTCCTGCCCGAGCGCTCGACCGACTTCATCTTTGCCGTGCTCGGCGAGGAGCTGGGCTTGTCGGGAATCCTGCTGTTGATGCTGCTGTACCTGGCGGTGATCCTGCGCGGGTTCGACATTGCCGCGCAGGCGCCGGATGCCTACAGCCGACTCTTGGCGGGCTCGGTCACCATGGTGTTCTTCGTCTACCTGTTCGTGAACATGGGGATGGTCACTGGCTTGCTGCCCGTGGTGGGGGTCCCGCTGCCGCTGGTCAGTTATGGCGGGACCTCGTTGGTGACGCTGATGCTTGGCTTCGGTATCCTGATGTCGGTGCAAACGCGGCGAAAATTGCTTCAAACTGAGTAAGTTCGCGCCTATACTGAAGGTTGAATCGATGAACGGAGTGGCCCTTGCAATGCTCGACGATCCGCTGCCGGCCAGACTCGCCAGGATTGCTGCCACGGTGCTGGCCTGGCTCCTGTTGACGCCAGCGCCGAGCCAGGCCGCAGCGCCCGCGAGCTATGCGCGTGAGCGTGAGGCCTTTGTCCACGAGATGGCCGCGCGCCACGGTTTCGAGCGCGCCGAGTTGAGGGCGCTCATGCAAGGCGCGCGCTATCGGCAAGCGATCGTCGATGCCATGGATCGGCCCTACGAGGGCAAATCATGGGGCGCCTATCGGGCGTTGTTCGTGACGCCAGAGCGCATCGCCGGCGGTCGGCGCTTTCGGGTCGAGCACGCGGCCTTGCTGCGCCAGGCGGAACGGACCTACGGCGTGCCGGCCGAGGTGATCGTCGCGATCCTCGGTATCGAGACCAATTATGGCGCGACCCTTGGCCAATATCCTGTGCTTGATGCGCTGACCACACTGGGGTTCGCCTATCCACGCCGGGCGGCCTTCTTTCGCAAGGAACTCGAGGCGTTCCTCCTGCTCGCGCGCGAGGAGGCCATCGATCCCAGCAGCACGCGTGGCTCCTATGCCGGCGCCCTTGGTCTGCCGCAGTTCATCCCCTCGAGTTATCGCGCCTACGCGGTCGATTTCGATGGCGACGGCCGGCGCGATCTCTGGCACAGCGAGGCCGATGTGATCGGCAGTGTCGGCGCCTATCTCGCCGAGCACGGGTGGCGGCGCGGTGAGCCGATCGCCTCGCCGGCCACCCTGCACGGGCCGCTCGAAGACGGGCTCGAGGTCGGCGGCAAACGACCGCTGGTGCCACGCTTGAGCGTGGCCGAGCTGAAGGCGGCCGGGGTCGAGCCGGATCGGGCGCTGGCCCCCAATGCCCGCGCCGCGCTCATCGAACTCGATGCCGGGGAACCCGAGTATTGGGTGGTCCTGGAGAACTTCTACGCGATCACCCGTTACAACCACAGCAATCTGTATGCGCTGGCGGCCTATGAACTGAGCCGGGCGATTGCGGGGCTGGATCGGTAGCGGTGGCGACGCGGCGCATCCCCATGACGATGGCGGGTCACCGCTGCCAGTGGCGGCGCGGTCGTCCGCCTGCGCGTGGCGCCCTCTCGGTGGCGCTGCGGCTGGGCCTCGTGAGTGGACTGATCCTGCTGATGGCGGGCTGCGCGAGCCCGTCCAGCAGATCCCCGACATCGACGAGCGCGATCGCCATCGAGGCCATGCCCAAGGCCGAGCCCAAGTCGCGCTCGGGCAACATGGACACCTATGTGGTGCTGGGTAAGCGCTACTACACCAAGGCTAGCAGCCGCGATCATGTGGAAACCGGGCTGGCCTCCTGGTACGGCAAGCAGTTCCATGGTCGCAAGACCTCGAGCGGCGAGCGCTACGACATGCACCGGCTGACGGCGGCTCACAAGACGCTGCCATTGCCGACCTACGCGTTGGTCACCAACCTCGAGAATGGACGGCGGGCGGTGGTGAGGATCAACGACCGTGGGCCTTTCGTCGGCAATCGCATCATCGATCTCTCCTATGCCGCCGCCAAGCACCTGGAGATGGTCAATGCGGGCACGGCGCGGGTCGAGGTCCGCTCGATCGATCCGCGCGATCATGGCAAGGATGCGCGGACGCTGTTGCGGTTGGCGTCCGCAACCCCCAGACACCTCCCCCCCGCGCGTCCGCCGGGGAGCCGCGTGTATCTTCAGGTTGGCGCCTTTGGCAGCCGTGGTCACGCCGAGCAGCTGCGGCGCCGGCTCGTCTCGACGCTGGATACGCCGGTGTTGGTGAAGGCGCCGCTCGCGAATGGCGCGCTGGCGCCGCTGTATAAGGTTCAGGTCGGACCGCTGCGCTCAACCGCCGATGTCGATGCGCTCGGACGTCGGCTGACGGCCCTGGGCCTTGAGCCGCCGCTCGTCGTGCCCCCCTGATTGTCCCCGGATTGCCCCTGATCCAGGCCGTTTGGCACCAGGATCGCAAGCCCAATGCCCTCGGCCGCGAGCTGCCGAGGTTCCCGCGAGCAGGTACACTCCCACCCATGCGTTACATCATCTCCCTCCTCCTGGCCAGCTTGGTCGTCGTCTCGGTGCGTGCCGAGACCCCATCGCCGCCAACCCTTGGCGCCGAAGGCTATCTGCTGATCGATCACGACAGCGGCGCGGTGCTGGCGGCGGCGAATGCCGACGCGCGGCTCGAGCCCGCGAGCCTGACCAAGATCATGACCGCCTATGTGGTCTTCAACGAGCTGGCCGCCGGCAATATCGCCCTTGATGATCGGGTGCTGATCAGCGAGAAGGCCTGGCGCACCGGCGGTTCGAAGATGTTCATCGAGGTTGGCAGTCAGATCGCAGTCGAGGATTTGCTCAAGGGCATGATCATCCAGTCCGGCAACGATGCCAGCGTCGCCCTGGCCGAGCATGTCGCCGGTAGCGAGGCGAGCTTTGCCGGCCTGATGAACCAGCACGCGCAGCGGCTTGGGATGACGCGGACACATTTTACCAACGCCACTGGCTTGCCCGGCCCGGAGCACTTCACCACGCCCAAGGATATCGCGCTGGTGACGACGGCGATGATTCGCGAGTTCCCCGAATACTATCGTTGGTACTCGGAGCCCGAATTCACCTGGCAGGGGATCCGGCAGTTCAACCGCAACCGCTTGCTCGACAAGGGGGTCGGCGTGGATGGCGTGAAGACCGGCCACACCCAGGCCGCGGGCTATTGTTTGGTGGCCTCGGCCAAGCGCGACGATCAGCGGTTGATCTCGGTGGTGATGGGAACCGAGAGCAATGCGGCACGCGTCGCCGATAGCTTGGCGCTGTTGAACTACGGCTTTCGCTTCTTCGAGACCCATCTCCTCTATGCGGAGCGCGAGGCGCTCGAGGTGCTGCGGGTGTGGTCGGGCGACCCGTCGACGGTGGCGGTCGGGCCGGCCAGCGATGTGGTCGTCACCATTCCGCGCGGTGACTTCGAGACGCTCTCGGCCCAGCTCGAGCCGAAGGCGATGCTCGAGGCGCCGCTTGCCAAGGGCGAAGAGGTCGGCGAGATCGTCTTGATACTCGACGACGAGGTCATCAAGCGGCAGCCGGCCGTGGCGCTCGACGCGATCGAACGCGGCGGCCTGCTGCGGCAAGCGGTCGACTCGCTGCTGAAGCTGTTCTAGATGCACGAGATCTATCTCAACGGGGCCTTCGTCGCGCCGCAACAGGCGATGATCTCGGTGATGGACCGCGGCTTCCTGTTCGGCGACGGGGTCTACGAGGTGATCCCGGCCTACGCCGGGCGCCCGTTGCGCGCCGCCGAACATCTGCAACGGCTCGAGAACAGCCTGCGCGGGATCGGGCTGCAAGCGCCATTGTCGCTGCCCGAATGGTCGGAGATCTTCGGCCGCTTGCTCGCCGCCGAACCGGACAGGGATCAGGCGCTCTATCTGCAGGTGACGCGCGGTTCCGCCGCCCATCGCGATCATCGTTTCCCGGCTCGGCCGACGCCGACGGTGATGGCGATGGCGAAGCTGATGCCGGCGCGTGATCCGGCGGTCGCCGAGCGCGGGGTCGCGGTGGTGACGCGCGAGGATATCCGCTGGCTGCGGTGCGATATCAAGACGACCTCGCTGCTGGCCGCCGTGCTGCTGCGCCAGTCGGCGCAAGAGGCGGGCGCCGAGGAGGCCATCCTGGTGCGCGACGGTCTGGCCCTGGAGGGCTCGACCAGCAATCTGTTCCTGGTCCAGGACGGGCAGCTGATCACCCCGCCCAAGGGGCCGTTGCTGTTGGCCGGGATCACCCGCGATCTGGTGCTGGAACTGGCCGGGCAAGCCAAGATACCGATCCAGGAACGCGACATCGCGGTCGCGGAATTACAGGGCGCCGACGAGGTCTGGATCAGTAGCTCGACCCGCGAGGTGATGCCGGTCACCCGGCTCGACGATCGGCCCCTCGGCACGGGCTGTCCCGGACCACTGTGGCGGCGTGTCGATGCGCTTTATCAAACCTTCAAGGCCGAGCTGCGTCGCAGTGCGGCCTGAGCGTTGCGAACAGGAGACGCCCATGGCGGATTCCAGCCCGGCTCAACAGCCCCCAGACACCCCCCCGGACGACCTTCAAGACGAGACCCTGCTGCGCTTTCCTTGCGACTTTCCGATCAAGGCGATGGGGCGCGCCGAGGATGGCATCGAGACCATCCTCGCCGCGATCGTCGAGCGCCATGCCCCAGGCACCAGCAAGGAGAGGATGCGTTCACGCGCGAGCCGCAATGGTCGCTGGGTCTCGGTGACCGTGGTCATCGAGGCCCGCAGCAAGGGCCAACTGGATGCCATCTACCGCGAGCTGTCGGTACACGAGCGGATCACCTGTGCCTTCTGAGCCCCAGGCGCCGCCGCTGCGAGTGCGCTGGCGCGGGCACTGCGACTACGCCGAGACCTGGGCACGGATGCGCGCCTTCACCGACGCCCGGGATGCGGCGACGGCGGATGAACTCTGGCTGCTGGAGCATCCGCCGGTATTCACGCTCGGGCAAGCCGGCTTGGCGGAGCACATCCTGGACCCGGGTTCCATCCCGGTGGTCCACTGCGACCGTGGCGGCCAGGTCACCTATCATGGTCCCGGGCAACTGGTCGCCTATCTGCTGTTGGACCTGAAGCGCGCCCGGCTCGGGGTCAAGCAATTGGTCCATCTGCTCGAACAGGCGGTGGTCGCACTCCTGGCCGAGCACGCGCTCGCCGCCCAGACCAGGGCCGATGCCCCCGGGGTCTACGTGGGCGCGGCGAAGATCGCCTCGGTGGGGTTGCGGGTGCGTCATGGCCGCAGCTATCACGGTATCGCGCTGAATATCGATCTCGATCCGGCCCCGTTCGGGCGCATCAACCCCTGTGGCTACCCTGGGCTGGCAGTGACTCGGCTGTGCGATCACGGCGTGCGCATCGGCGTGCGCGAGGCCGGCGAACGATTGGCCGCCCACCTGTGCCGGCTGCTCGGTCGTCCGCCCGGCGGCGCCAACGAGGCCGCTTGAGGGCCGTGGCCGAGGGCGCCGCCGCCCTCTAGGCCGCCTGATAGAGCGCGAGCGGGAAGATCTCGCTGATCAGGATCACCGGCTGGCCGTCGATGATGATGCGATAGGTGCGAAACAGCGCCTGTTCGCCGCTGGCGGACTCGGGCTCGACCCCGACCTCCATCACCTCGCGAAAGCTCTCCAGGCCGCTATCGCGGATCAGGACGCCGATGCCGATCTCACGGTTGATCAGCCGCTCCCTGAACGAGGCCGGGATGAGCGCCGAGCGGATCACCGAGAAGGCGCGCGCATAGTGCCTGTTGCTATCGCCGCCGCGCAGGAGCGCCTCGCGCACCATCACCTGATCGCCGGGCTTGACCTCGATCCAGGGGATCTCGGCCGCCGCCTGGATGAATTCCTGGCGCAGCGTGTCGACCCCGACGGGCTCCCAGAAATAGGCCTCCAAGGCCTTGGTCACGGTGCCGTCGGTGACCAGCAGCGCGCGCAAGAAGGGCGGCAGGGACTCGATGGGGAGCGGAGCGCCGCCTTGGGTGGCGATGGTGCCATCGCGGACGAAGCCCTGGCAACGAAATGGATTTGGACCGCTGTTGGGTAACGGGCGGCGATAGTAGCGGTCGACCAATTCCGATGTTCTCTTGTTGTCAATCGATGATGGGGGTCGTGAGTGCCCAGGCGATCATGATATCGCCTGACGAACGCTTGGGTGGCAATCCCTAGCAGGGTTTGGGTCTGCTAACATCTGCGCGAGAGGCGCGAAAGCGGCCTCCAGTCTGTGATATAAATCGGTTGCCCTCTGGCATATTCAAACGATGGAGACCCCTCCGATGAGCAAGACCTTGAAACTCGCTTCCCTGTCTGCGGCCGCGCTGCTGGGCGCCTCCCTGCTCGGTGGTTGCGCCACCGACCAGGAGGCCCGGGACATGGCTCAGGCGGCGATGGACGCCGCCAATTCCGCCCAGGCCTGCTGCGAGGCCAACGAGGATCGCATCAACCGTATGTATCAGCGCGTCATGGCCAAATGATCGCGTTAGAAGATCATGTCGAAATGATGCCAGCTCCTTGAGCCGCGCCGGCTTCCCACCAGCTGTGGGAAGCCGGCGTTTTCCCGCTGTATCCGCCTGACCGCGTCCCAATCGATCAGGACCCCTTCGGCCTCCGCGATAGAGGGCGGAATCACCTCTTCTATCGGGCGCGGTGTCCCGCCTTCCTCTCGACTCACCTCCAGAAACAGTTGGTCGCCAAGCCAGCCGACCTTGTAGGGCTGATCGACGATGGTGACGGGCGTGCCGACCGAAACTTGATCGAACAAATGCCCGATATCTTCCGGGAACATCCGCGTACAGCCCGAGCTGACCGGCATGCCGACGCCCCAGGGCTTGTTGGTGCCATGGATCAGGTAGCTTGGGTTGTTGAGGCGCAGGCGATGACTACCGAGTGGATTCTCCGGTCCGGGTGGCACCACGGCGGGCAGCGTCTTGCCGCGCTTGGCGTATTCGGCGCGAATCGAGGCCGGTGGCGTCCAGCTCGGGTTCTCGGTCTTCTCGATGATGTGATAGCTGCCGACCGGCGTCTCCCAGCCTTCGCGGCCGATGCCGATGGAAAAGGTCTCGATCTCGGTCGCCGAGCGATAGTGATACATCCTGCGCTCGGCGAGGTTGAGCACGATCCCCGTGCGCGGCGCGTCGGGCAGGACATGGCGATCCGGCACCAGCACTGCGGTGCCTTCCCCGGGCAGCCACATGTCGACAAGCGGATTGGCCTGCTGCATCTCGTCGACCCCGATGCCGTGATGGCGGCCGACATCGAGCAAGGTATGCGCTTTCCTGGCCTTTACATAGAACGGGGTGCCGATGACACTATCGCTCGGGTCGACGAGCCGGTAGACCTTCGCCTGGGCGGCGCCGAGCGCCAGCATGCCCAGGCCGAGAAGCGCGACGGCGCGGGCGCACCACTGCCAGCGGCGGTGTGAAGCGGGGCGCTCGGACGCACGTCGGGCGTTGCTCAAGCAAGCGGTCATCATCGTCATTGTCGCGGCTCCGCCAAGTCTTCAATTCAGGTCGATGGTTCATGAGTCAGTCCAGTCAACATCCCCGCAACCAGAAACAGGGCCAGGCACCGACCGCGCTCGCGCATGTGCGCAATATCGGCATCGCCGCGCATGTCGACGCGGGCAAGACCACGCTGACCGAGCGCATCCTCTACTACACCGGCGCCTCGCACAAGATCGGCGAGGTCCACGACGGCGCCGCGCACATGGACTGGATGGCCGAGGAGCAGGATCACGGCATCACCATCACCGCGGCGGTGACCAAGGCGCCTTGGCGCGACCATCTGCTGCAGGTCGTGGATACGCCCGGCCATGTCGATTTTACCATCGAGGTCGAGCGCTCGATGCGCGTGCTCGATGGGGTTGTTCTGGTCCTCGACGGCGTACGCGGGGTCGAGCCGCAGACCGAGACGGTCTGGCGCCAGCGCTGCCGCTTCGGGCTGCCCGTGCTCTTCTTCGTCAATAAGATCGACCGGCCGGGCGCGGATTTCCGGCGCGTGCTCGCGGCGATTCGCGAGCGCCTCGGGGTCGAGCCGGTGGCGCTGACGGTGCCGCTGGCCGAGCAACAGGCCTGTCTCGATCTGCTGCATCGGCGCCTGCTGCGCTTTGGTGGCGCACAGGGCGAGGTGGTGTCCGCCGAGCCCTGCCCGGACGCGCTCTGGGAACCGGTCGCCGACCTGCGCGAGGCGCTGTTGCTCGCCGCTGCCGACGCCGACGAGACCCTGGCCGATCTGGTGCTCGATGGCGGCGAGCCGGAGCCGCAAGCGCTGCTCGCCGCCCTGCGCCGTGGCACCCTCGCCGGGCGCCTGTTTCCTTGCTTCGGCGGCAGCGCCTTGCGCAACCTCGGGGTGCAGCCGCTGATGGACGCGGCCGTGGACCTGTTGCCGGCGCCGCTCGATCGGCCGGCGGCGCTCGCGCGGCGACCGGATGGCGAGCTGGAGAGCGTCGCCCTCGGTGCCCAGGGGCCGTTGGTGGCGCTGGTGTTCAAGGTGCAGCTGTGGGACGGGCGGCGCCATTGCTTCACGCGCGTCTACCGCAATCGGCTCCAGGTCGGCGACAGCGTCGCCTTCCAGAGCGCCGACGGTCGCGTGCTCAAGGAACAGGTCGCGCGCATCTTCGATGTCGATGCCGGGCGCAAGACGCGCCTGCAGGAGGCCGGGCCGGGGCAGATCGTGCTCCTTGCCGGGCTGCGTCATGCCGCCACCGGCGATACCCTCTGCGATCCCGAGCATCTGTTGGCGCTGGAGCGCATCGAGGCGCGCCAGCCGGTGCTGAGCCTGGCCATCGAACCGGCGGCTGGCACCGACGAGGACAAATTGCTCGAGGTGCTCGACAAGGTCGAGCAGGAAGATCCGACGCTGCGGGTCGAGGAGGACCCCGAGACCGGTCAGCGCCTGTTGCGCGGCATGGGCGAGCTGCATCTGCAGATCGTGCTCGAGCGCATCGAGCGCGAGTTCGGCCAGCGCGTGCGCAGCGGTCGGCCGGCGGTCGCGGTGCGCGAGACCATCGTCCGCGCGGCGCGCGCCGAGCAGCTGTACAGCCGGCCAGCGAGCCCCGACGGCAAGCAGCCCGAACTCAGCGCCTGGGCCGCCGTCGAGGTGGCGCCTCGGGAGCGCGGCGCGGGCAATCGGATGCAATGCCAGCCGCGCTTGCGCCCGGATGGCGCCGCGCTGTCACCCGAGCAGCGGCAGGCGCTGGAGGATGCGCTGCAAACGGGGCTGACCAGCGGCGTGTTACAGGGGGCGCCGGTGGACGATGTCGCCGTCAGCCTGGTCGAGGTCGAGCTGTTCGGTCCGCAGAGCACGCCGGAGGCCCTGCAGGCCGCCGCCACGCGCGCCCTGGCCAAGGCGATGAGCGCGGCCGGACCGGTCGCCTTGCGCCCGGTGATGCGCGTGGAGGTGGTGGTGCCGGAGGCCAACCTCGGCAGCGTGCTGGGCGACCTGCAGCAGCGGCGCGCGGCGATCCAGGCCACCAAGACCGGCCACGCCGCCGATGACTCGACGAGCATCCGCTGCGAGGTCGCGCTCGAGTCCCTGCTCGGCTATACCACCGAGCTGCGCAGCCTGACCCAGGGCCGCGGTCAGTACAGCATGCAGTTCGAGCGCTTCGATCGCGTCTGAGCGCCGGCCGGAGTGCGCGCGGCGCTTATAGCCATTCGCCCTGACCGCGGACACGAACGTCCCTTGGAATCCGGGCTTCTAGTGCAATGCCGTCAAAGATTCGATACCGCCCGAAAGTGCCCAAGCTCCAATATCGACAACGGTGTGAGTCATCAGCATGTATCGAGACTTCAGCAGCGTTGCACTAGGTCGGTAGTGTCCGGCAATCAGGTTGAGCGGCGATAAGGCGAGTGACGGAAATCGCCCAACGGCGCGGCAGCGCTCCGCGATCCGCCGCGTGGCGACCCCTGTGGCGACCCCTGTGGCGACCCGCATGGCGACCCGCATGGCGACCTCCTTGGCGACTCAGTGCCCGGCATCCTCGCCTGGCTTCTGAGCCGCCCAATGCGTGTCGAGTCGGCGGCCAAGAACGGCTGAGCGGCTAAGAACGAGGCCTGAACAGGGCCGCGATGGCTTCCTTCTGCTCGTTGCTCATCGCCTCGATGATCGCCCGGTAGGCCTGGTATTGCT
>NZ_JBKHDN010000024.1:0-21008 GCF_046541315.1 Halochromatium sp.
GCCATCGTTGACCAGCGCGACCCGCGAGGCCAGATCGCCCTCCCCCGACCCGTCCCCCGATCCGTCCTCCGGCCAGTCGTCCGGCCAGTCGTCGCCGCCCGCCAAGACCAGCGCGGGCGAGGCGAGCACGGCCGGGATGGCGCTCAACAGCAGGGCGAGCGTCGCCACCCGGGAGAGACGCGCTTTGTCCCGTTTCGGACAGCTCTTGCAACGCTTACCTTCCTGATACTTCTTGCAACATTTACCGTTCTTCTTGGGCATGATCGGGCCCTGATTGTTTGACAGAAATCGCCTTAGGCGCCCGTCGTGGCTGCAGCGCTGACCTTCTTGGCAGCGCTCGCCAGCTCGTTATCGATCATCAACAGCCCCTGTCCCTGATCGCCAAACAGCCGCAATCGGCCGAGGATGTCGTTCACCGTCGCCTCTTCCTCGATCTGCTCGGTCACGAACCACTGCAGGAAGATATGGGTCGCGTGGTCCTTCTCCCGAGCCGCATGATCGACCAGCTCGTTGATCGCTTCGGTCACGCTGCGCTCGTGCTTCAGGGTGCGCTCGAACATATCCATGATGCCGGCAGTCTTCGCCGGCGGCGCCGACACCGCCTCGAGCTGCACGGTGGCATCCTGATCGAGCAGATAACGATACATCTTCAGCGCATGGGTCATCTCTTCCCCGTGTTTGGCCATGAACCAGGCTGCCGTGCCGTTCAGATTGCTGCTCTCCGCCTGCGCCGAGAGGCCAAGATAGAAGTAGGCGGAGAAAAGCTCACGGTTGATCTGCGCATTGATGCGCGACGCCATCTCGTTGGAAATCATCGACAGGTCTCCGTTGTTACCCAGCATTGGCCGTTGCGCACGCCGACGAGCGCGGCGTTGGACATCAAGCCCACCTTGAACGCGCCGACCTGAGCGGACTGAATCGAACGACGCGGAGCGCCGCAAACCGATCAGTTTGCGAGTCGATCTCGATTTTCAAGAGAGGTCTGGTCATTCGGCCAGGCCCGCGGACGTTTCCGGCACCCGAGGCAAGCCTGTAGAATCCACCGGCCCGGCCAGCTGCCCTGCCAGATGTCCTGCCAGATGTCCTGCCAGATGCCGCGCTAGCTGCATCGCCAGACATGCGCCTGGAACCCTGCCGCCGGCCCTGCCAACCGCTCCTGAGGCAATCAGCCCACGATGATCCAGCCTTCCCGCCGCGCCCGCGTTGCCGTCGCCGGCGCCAGTGGCTTTATCGGCACCGCCCTCTGTCCACGGCTCGCCGAGCGCTTCGAGGTCGTCGCCTTGACGCGCTCGCCCGCCCGCACCAAGGCCCCGGACGGCTTGGTCCACTGGCGCCAGTGCGATCTGTTCTGCGCGCGCGCGCTGAGCAGCGCCCTGACCGATATCGACTACGCGATCTATCTGGTGCACTCGCTCGCGCCCTCCTCGCGCCTCACCCAGGCCCGCCCGCGCGACATGGATCTGGTGCTTGCCGATCACTTCGCGCGCGCGGCCGCCAGCAACGGCCTCAAGCAGATCGTCTTCGTCAGTGGCGTGATGCCCGAGGGCTTTCGCGTTTCGCCCCTGCTCTGGAGCCGGCGCGAGGTCGAGATGGTGCTCGCCTCGCGGGGCACGCCGGTGACCGCGCTGCGCGCGAGCCTGGTGCTGGGACCCGGCGGCACCGGTCCCGGCTTGCTGCTCGATCTGGTGCGGCGGCTGCCGGTGCTGCTGTTGCCGCCGGCCGCCGGTTCCGCGACCCGCCCCATCGCATTGCGCGATCTGGTGCGCGCCATCCTGCACTGTCTCGGACAGCCCGAGCGTTTCCGGGGAGCCTTCGATATCGGCGGCGCCGAGGCGCTCAGCTACGAGGCCATGCTGCGCGAGACCGCCGCCGTGCTCGGACTGCGGCGCCGGGTCATCAAGGTGCCCGTGTTCCCGGTCGGACTCGCCTCGCTGACGGCGCGCCTAGTCAGCGGCGCGCCGGCGGCCATGGTCGGCGCCATCGTCGAGAGCCTGCCGCAGGATACGCGCATGCGCGACAACCCCGTGCAACAGGCGATCGCGCCGGGGGCGCTCGGTTTTCGCGCCGCGCTCGAGGCCAGTATCGACCCGATCAGCAAACGCCTCTTGCCAAGCCCGCGCGCGCGTCTGCAGGAACAAGACCGCAAACGGATGCGCGAGCAATCGCTGGTGCGCTCGATCCAGCGCGCCTTTCTGCCTCCCGGCCAGGATGCCGCCTGGCTCGCCGGCAATTATTTCCGCTGGCTCGACCGCTGCTGCTGGCCGCTGGTGCAAAGCCAAGTCGCCGACAACGGCGATGTCGAGGTCTGGTCGCGACTGCCGCGGCTGAAGATGCTCGCCTTGCGCCGGATGGCGCACGAGAGCACGCCCGAACGCCAGGTCTACGAGATCGCCGGCGGCCTCCTGGCACGCCAGGGCGACGGCCGCGCTCGTTTCGAGTTCCAGACCCTGCTCGATGGGCGTTACACCATGACCGCGATCCATGATTACGCCCCGGCATTGCCCTGGTATCTCTACACGATCAGCCAGGCGCCCGCGCATCGGCTGGTGATGCGCCGCTATCAGTCTCGCCTCGCGCGACTCGCGCGCTAGCCCTACGCGCAGGGCCCCCGCGATAGCGTCATCCACCAGCACGATCGATGCAGGGCGCTAGCCCCGCGCGCGGGGGGCCCCGCCAAGCCCATGGCGGGCGGTCAAGCTGCCGAGAAACCGGCATAATAGCGATCGTTCCAAGTCCGAGCCGCCGACAACCGCACCTGATCGCGCCCGCGTTCGAGCGCGACGAATTCCGAGCAATGAACAGGATGCAAGACGTGCCCGATCCATCGCCATCGATCTGGAAGCCCCTGTTCTGGATCCTGTTCGCCGCGTTGATCTGCCTTTCTCTGTGCTACCGGCATCAGAGCGATGAACTGCGCCAGGCCCTGCATGCGGCGCGCAGCGAGATCGGCGCGCTCGAAGACAGCCACCGGCAAGCGCTCGCGGCACTCGCAAGCGCCCACGCCGCGGCCCTCGAGTCGGCGCGCAGGAACCGCTCCGAGGGCGAATAACACCGCCGCTGCCGGGCATCGGCGCAAGCGCAGCGTCGCAGGCCATCTGGCGGGCCATCTGGCCCGCGCGGACCACCGCTCATTGGCGTTCGCCGGCGAATCGCGCTCTGTCGACCCCGATCACTGGCGCCACAGCGACTCATCGATGAACTCCTTGAGACGCTGATGCGCCGGCGTTTCCACCGACGTCAACTCGAGGCTGGTGCGGAAACGGCCATCCCAAGGCACGATTCGCACCACCCGCGCATAGACCTCACCGAGGCTGGACAAGCCCTGTTGCGGCGTCAGATCGATCACCACATCGGATGCCTGCGGCAGCCCGAGCGGTAAATCGGCGCGCAACCCATAGTAACCGAGATCGTTGATGAGCCCCGGGATGCGCCCAGGGCGAATCCGCTTTCGATCGATTTGGCGAAAGGTCGCATCCAGATGGACGCGGATCCGCGGCGAGCGGCGCACCTCGACCGGCTGCACCACTATCCGCCGCGGCGCCCGCACGGCGCGCAGTTCATAGAGCGGCACCGGCTGCGCGATGCCCTTGAAACGCACCTCGTTGACGGTGCCGACCTCGATCGCGTTGGCCACCTCGGCACGGGTCGATTCGCTGATCAACACCTGACCGCGCAGCGCGAACGACTCCATGCGCGAGACCAGGTTCACCACATCCCCGATCACCGTGTATTCGCTGTGCGCGGCGGCGCCGAAACTGCCGGCGACCACGGCGCCAGTGTTGACGGCAATGCCGGCGAACAGCTTGGGCAGCCCGCGCGCCTGGTTCTCCTGGTTCAGCGCCTTCATCGCCTGCTGCATCTCGGCGGCGCAAGCCAGCGCGCGCAGTGCGTCATCGTCGCCCGCCGCGGGCACGCCAAAGAGCGCCATCACCGCATCGCCGACGAACTTGTCCACGACGCCGCCGAAACGCACGATGATCTCGGTCATCGCCGTGAACCAACGATTCAGAACCTCGATCATGACCGCGATCGGCTGCGACGCCATCAGTTCCGTGAAGCCGCGCAGATCGGCGATCAACACCGTGGCATGGGTCTCGACCCGGGGCTGGCCCTCGAGCAGAAAGGCATCGAGCAACGGATCGATGCGTCGTTCCAGGATCTGGCGCAGAGCCTCCGGCTGTTGCGAACCCGTCGCACCGAACAACCCCTCGGCCTCGAGGTCGCGAACAACCCGTTCGATATGGGCAAACAGCGAGTCTCGATCACGATGCTGCATGGGTGTGGGCGATAAGCGCTCAGTTGGGACGGTGAGGGCCGGCGATCCGCGCCAGTACCGATTCGATCTGCATCGGCGCCGACGTATCGAGGAAGACCGCATAGCGATGCTCGGCCTCGGTGAGAGGCTCGCGCTGGGCGATTTGCAGACCGAGCACATCGAGATCGGCATCCGAGGCATCCTGGCCCGCACTGCCACGCGCGCCGATACGCTCGCGCAACAGAGGCATGGGCGCTTGCAGCACGAGGATGCGATAAGGACAGCGCAGTTCCTCGGCGAGCGCGAGGAAGGGTGCGCGCTGGGCTCGGCCGAGAAAGGTCGCATCGACCAAGACGCTGAAGCCGGCGGCGATCGATTCGCGCGCCAGCGTCAGGAGCCGAGCATAGGTCCGCGCGCTGGCCTCATGGCCATAGAGCGGCACATCCCGATGCGCCGGCGGCCGGCTCCGCTCCGGGATGCCGTACAACCGTTTGCGCTCGATATCGGAACGGATCTGGACGATCGGCAGCTGCTCGCGCAACAGATGCCCGAGCCTGGTCTTGCCGCTGCCGGAGAGACCGTGCGTGATGAACAGTTGCGGGCGATGGCGCCCCATGCAGCCGCGGGCCAGGGCCAGATAATGCTGCATCTCCTGACGGGCCTGCGCGCGCGCCTTCATGGCCTCGGCGTGGGCTTCCCGCGCCTCCGCCGAGGCCCCCTGCGCGCCGGCGGGAGGGGTTTGCAGCAGCTGAATGGCACTGACCTTGGCCCGCACCAGCGCCCGATAGACCTGATAGAAGCGCAGCAGGCGCAACCCGGCGTAGTCGCCGCTGACCTCAAGGTAGCGGTTGAGCAGACGCCGGGCCAAACCGTGCGCGCCGCTCTCGGCCAGGTCCATGGTGAGGAAAGCGACCTCGCTCATGGTGTCGATCCAGCGCAGACCGGGATTGAACTCGATACAGTCGAAGATCACCGGCTCGCCATCGAGGACGACGATATTGCCGCGATGCATGTCGCCATGACACTCGCGAATGCGCCCCCCGCGCCGGCGCTGCTCGAGCACCGGGCGCAGGCGCGCGAACCGCTTGCGGGTCCAGCGCTCGAGGCGCCGCAGATGGCGGGCGAGCGGCTCATCGTCGGCATCGGGCGCGCCGGGCGCATCCGCGGTCTCGCAAGCGGCGATGGCCGACCGCAGCGGCTCGAAATTGTCCAGCATCGGCGCTAGCACCGCCTCTGGCTCGCCATAAGGGGTATCCGCGGGCGCGGGGATCAGACGGGCATGGAAATCGGCCACGCGCTCGGCCAGTCGGTCGATCAGCGCCCCGTCAAGCGGCTGCTTCGAGAGCAGGGCCTGCTGCGGGAACCGACGCATGCGCACCGCATAGTCGATCGCCTCGCCCTCCTCTTCCGCGCCGATGCGAATGCGCGCATCCTGGCGCACCACCCGTACCACGTCGAGATAGAGTTGCGGCGCCAAACGGCGATTGAGTCGCAGTTCCTCCTCGCAGTAGAAACGCCGCCGCTCGAGGGTCGAGAAGTCGACGAATCCAAGCGACACGGGACGCTTGAGCTTGTAGGCAAAGTCGCCGGCCAAGAACAGCTGCGAGATATGGGTGGATAGAGCCTCCACCTGCTCGACCGGGTGCGGATAGGCGCGCGGCTCGAGCAGATCGGCGAGGAAGGTCAATTCGTCGGCGAGCATGCCAAGTCTCGGTAGGCTTGCGACAATGAGCGCTGTTTCAATACACTATGGCACATCATGTGCTTCACGCCTATCGCTTTGAGGAACCTTTCGATGAGTATCGAACGTATCGTCTTCGCCGTCGCCGGCGCCTTCGTGCTGATCTCGGCCATTTTGGCGGCCACGCTCAGCCCACTCTGGCTGTGGTTCACCGGCTTCGTCGGGCTCAACCTGCTGCAGTCGGCCTTCACCGGCTTCTGCCCGCTGGCGGTGATCCTGAAGAGGCTCGGTAAGGAGCCTGGCCCAGCGTTCTAAGCTAGCGTTCTGAGCCGGCGTTCCGAGCCGAGATTCGGCATCGCCATCCAGCAAGGATCAGGCGCGGCCAAGCCACCGCCTAGGGCCGCGCGCCTTGATCGGAGCGCCTCCACCCGGGCGGACCAGACTCATCAGCCAAGCCAATCAGGTCGCCCCCAAGCACAGCGATCCACGCAGACCGTCCCGGTCAAACCCACTGGTCGCGCGTGAATCGCCGCCGTGCCGCGCACAGCGATCCACGCGGACCGTCCCGGTCAAACCCCGGCGGCGGCCCGATCCATCAGCACCCGACTCCGAGCCACCCGCGCCACCTGCGCGATCGGTAGGTCGACGCCCTGACGCCAGCGTCTCACCGCCTCCGCCTTGCCTGCGCCGGTCACCAGAATCAGTACCTGCTGGCTGTTGGCCAGCGCCCGCAACGTGAGCGACACGCGCTCTGGCGGCGGTTTCGGCGCATCGTACACCGGCATCGCCAGACGATCCTCGGGGATCTCGCGGCCCGGGAAGAGGCTGGCCGTGTGCCCATCCTCGCCGATCCCCAAGAGCACGAGATCGAACGGCAAGGCCGCCCGAACGATCAGTTCATAACCAAGCGCACCGAACTCCGCGCCCAACTCCACCGGGATCGCATGGATCTGTTGCCTAGGCACGGGGACATGATCGAGCCAGGCCTCGCCGGCCGCAAGGCTGTTGCGCTCGCCACTCTCCGGCGGCACGCAGCGCTCATCGCCATGATAGATCCACCAATGCCTCCAGGACGCATCGGCATCCTTCAGCCGCTCATAGGCGGCGGTGGGCGTGGTACCGCCGGCAAGACAGAGCTTGAATCGGCCCTGGCGCTCGATCGCCGCCGTCGCCGCCGCTCGGATATGCTCGGCCACGGCTTCGGCGACGGCCGGTTTGTCGGCGAGGAGTTCCGTGTCGGCACCGGGCAGGAGAATCTCATCAGCGGGCATATCGGTCTGTTCCTGCTTGGGAGGCCACGTGAGCCAATGAAGGGCATGCTCGCCGAAGCGCTGTTGCGACGATGGCGCGCGCGAAGCCGGATCGCGGGCAATCGTTTGCATCCGTTCAGCATGGTAGCAAATCCCGTTGTCCGCAACATCGACGCCGACGTCGTCAATGCGCACACTTGACCAACGCCGAAGCATCGCGTAGTAACCCAATGACCACAATCCCCGAGCGATGAGGAGAGACACCCATGGCAGAGACGATGCGTGACATCATGAACCCTGGCGCGAACGATCACGACACCCGGTTCCCGCAGGCTCCGGAAGACTGGACCACCGCAGATGCCGAACAGCGAGCTGCCGAAGAAGGGCTGAGCCTGAGCGACGATCACTGGGAGACGATCCGCGCGCTGCAGGGCTTTTTCGCCAAGGCAGAGCAACCCAATCCGCGGGCCTTGCATGACGCGCTCGACGAGCATTTCCATGACCGTGGCGGTCTCAAGTATCTGTACGAGATCTTCCCCGGCGGCCCCGTCGCGCAAGGCTGCCGATTGGCTGGATTGACCGCCCCTGCAGGCGCGGTCGATCACTCGTTTGGCAGCGTTCAGTAGGGTTCGTGCGTTCCGGGCGCCGACGATCGAGATCGGCGAGGCGTTGCGTGCGCAAGGCGCGCGCAACCCGGACCTCCGGATCACCGCCGATCTGGCGCATGGTCCGCTCCGTTGAAGCCTCGACTTCGTCATCGGACATCGACGGCTCGAACGGGTCGGCACGCCAGTGCACGCTGCCCTTGAGCGCCGCCGGCGGGGTGCGCTGTCGCGGGCGGGGGGCGAGAGGCTCCAAGAACAGCAGCACGGCATCAATGCGCTGGTTGGCAGGCAGTTTAGGCAGTCCCTCAAGGTTGCCATCGGCATCGGTTTGCAGGTTCAGGCGTTCGGCATGCATGCTTTCACCTCGCTTGTTCATCGAGATCATCTGCCGCTCAGTCGAGCCGTGCTCGTCGCGTTCGTTCATGCGGCGGTGGAATTCCGCGTCCAGGCTGCGGCCGTTCGGGATGCAGCTGTCCCCGTTGACAGAGACGCGGGTGTAGTCGGCGGCCAGGTTCGGGTATTGCTTCCAGCGTCTCCTCGGTCACCTCGCCTTCCAGGCCGAATAGCCCGCGCCAAGGGGTCGCGAGGGTACGCGCGGCTCCATGACCCCGGCGCCGCAGGCTCGGCGCGCCTCGAGTCCGCTCGCGCAGGCGGCTGGCACGGTCACCCCCGCTCCTTCCCGGTCGGCTCGACCTGCCGATCCGCCTCCGCCTCCGCATCCGGGAAACGGCGCGCATCCTCCACATCCTCATCCATCAGGATCCGCTGCCCATCGCCCTCGAGGTCATCGAACTGACCGCTACGCGCGGCCCAGAACAGCACGCCGACCGCGACCAGCCCGAGCAGCAGCATGCCGGGGATCAGGCCATAGATGACTTCCATCGTTATCCTCGCTGTTTGAATAGGCCGCGCAGCCGCGCCGAGTTGCCGATGACCGCCAGCGAGCTGAGCGGCATCGAGATCGCCGCGACCAGGGGCGTGATCAAGGCCGCCATCGCCAGCGGCACCATGATCAGATTGTAGGCAATCGAAAGCCCGATATTCTGACGGATCGCGCGCAGGGTCCGCCGCGACAGCGCCACAGCATCGCGCACGCGCGTCAGCTCGGTGCTCATCAAGACGATATCGGCGCTGGCGATCGAGACATCGGTGCCGCTGCCAACGGCGATGCCGACATCGGCACGCACCAGCGCCGGCGCATCATTGATGCCATCGCCGACCATCGCGACCCGCTCGCCGCGCCGTTGCAGCTCGGCGATCACCCGATCCTTCTCCTCGGGGCGCACGTCGGCGATCACCTCGACCGTGCCGAGTTGCTCGGCGATGCGCCGCGCCACGGCCGCGCGGTCGCCGGTGAGCAGGGTCACCCTGATGCCGTCCGCCTGCAGCTGCCGAACCACCTCGGCGGCATCCAGCCGCAAGCGGTCGGCGGCCACCAGGCGCAAGCGCTCGATACCGTCGATCGCGCCATGCAAGCGGGTGCCAAGGGTCGGGGATGCGGACGCGTTCAGCCCCTGCACTTCGACCCCATTGGCGAGGAGCCAATCGCGGGTTCCGATCAGCACCTGATGGCCATCGACCGTGCCGGCGATGCCGGCCCCAGGCTCGACCCGAACCGCGTGTACCTGGGCCGCGTTCAACCCCACCCGCGCGGTCTTGGCCAGGCGCACGACAGCGCGCGCGAAGGGATGCTCGGAGACTTGCTCCAACGCCGCCATCAGTCGCAGCAGCTCGCGCTGCTCGGCATCCAAGGACATGGCCCCGGCGCCGGTTGGTCCGGATCGGTTGGACGCCGCCGCTCGGTTCCGCCAAGGCGCGCTCGGCGCGGCGGCGGCCGCTGGAGTCTGCCAAGCCGCGCCGGGCACAGCGGCTCGGCTTTGCCATAGGACGACCTCGGGCCGGCCCTCGGTGAGGGTGCCGGTCTTGTCGAAGACGACATGCCGGATCTCGGAGAGGGTCTCGAGCACCGCGCCCTGCTTGATCAGGATGCCATAACGGGCGCCAAGCCCGGAGGCGACCGCGATGGCCATCGGTGTCGCCAATCCAAAGGCACAGGGGCAGGTGATGATCAACACCGACGTGGCCGCCATCAACGCCGTCTCCAGATCGCGCCCGATCCAGAAGCCGAAGGTCAACAGGGCCAGCGCGAGGGTGAGCGCGACGAACCAGGGCACGATGCGATCCGCCAGCGACTGGATCGGCGCCTTGCTCGATTGCGCCTCCTCGACCAGCGCGATGATGCGCCCGAGCGCGGTTTCGCGCAGCAGCCCGGTCACCTCGATCGTGAGCACGCCGGCGCCGTTGAGGGTGCCGGCGGCCACCGCCTCGCCGATGCCGCGCGCGACCGGCTCCGACTCGCCGCTGAGCATGGCCTCGTCGATCTCGCTGCGGCCCTCGCTGATCAGGCCATCGGCGGGGATGGTCTCGCCGGGGCGCACTAGCACGCGATCGCCCGGCTTGACCGCGCGGATCGGCAGCACCACCGGCTCGCCATCGCGCAGTACCGTCGCCACCTTGGGTTGCAGATCCAACAGCCGTTGCGTGGAGGCCAGCGCCTGGCGCTTCGACATCGCTTCGAGGAAGCGCCCGACCAGGATCACGAACAGGAAGTTGACCACCGTGTCCCAGTACACCTGCCCGGGGGCGCCCAGGGTGACGGAGAGCGAATAGAGGTAGGTGATGGAGGCGCCGATGGCGATCGGCAGATCCATGGTCAGCGCCCCCTGCCGCAGGCCGAGCCAGGCGCCGCGCAAAAAGGGCCAGCCTGAGTAGAGCAAGGTCGGCGTGGCGATGGCGAAGCCGATCCAGTGGAAGAGACCGCGGAACTCGCCTTGATCGGCGCCGGCATAGAGCGCGATCGCGATCCACATCAGGTTCATCGCCGCGAAGCCGGCGAAGGCCATGCGGTAGAGCAGCGCCCGATTGCGCCGCTTGAGCGCGCCCTCGGCGGCCTCGGGATCGAAGGGCACGGCCGCATAGCCAAGCTGACTCAGCCGCTCCAGCAGGCTCGACAGGCGCAGGCGCGCATTATCCCATGTCACCCGCAAGCGGCGCCCGGTCAGGTTGACCCGCGCCGCCTCGACGCCGGGCATCCGCGCAAGCCCGGTCTCGATCAGCCACACGCAGGCGGCGCAGTGGATACCCTCGACGTGCAGGTTGATCTCACGCAGGTCGGCGCGGGTATCGAGATAGGCCGCTTGCACCTCATCGAGGTCATAGAGTTCAAGCTGCTTGGGCGGCGGCGGCGGCGGTCCCAGCACCTCGCCCTCCGGTGTGCGGCGATAGAAGCCCTCGAGGCCGGCGGCATGGATCGCCGCGCAAACAGACTTGCAACCAGGGCAGCAGAACGCGCGCTCGGCACCGGCGACGACCGCTTGCACCGGCTCGGCGGGATCGAGCGGAAGACCGCAGTGGAAACAGCGCTCGGCCGCCGCCCCGCCGGCAGGGGGCGACCGCGGCGATGGCGGGAGCCTGGCGTCAGCGGTCATCGAGCGCGGAGAGGCGAGAACAACAGCGAGCGGCGAGGGCCGGCGCGCGGTACTGCCTAATGGCTCGCCACGCCGATGCGTTGGTCGAAGACCACCTCTTGGCCATCGATTTCAGCCGCCACCAGGGTGTCCCACAGCCCGGCCATGGCGAAATTCACCTCGACCGCGTAGCGTCCGGGCGCCTCCTCGATCATCGGCTGCGAGAAGTCCGCCGAGGCGTCCGAGGGCCGATAGGCGTAATAGGTGACCCGCTCCGGGCGCACGGGTTGGCCGACGCCATCGACCACATGGAAACGCACCGTCGTCGCGCGCCCCTTGCTGATATCGGCAGGGGTATCCAGACTCATGGTCCAGCCTGGCGCCTCGGCGCGGCGGGTGGCCAGGGTGCGCTCGACCTGGCGCCCGCGCTCGTAGTAATCCTCGATGACCAGTCCGGGATTGGTCGCGAAGGCGAGCGCGATCATGGTCGCGTTGACCGCCAGCACGACCAGGATGAGGCCCATCCAGCCGATGACCCAAGGGCTGCCCCAGGCGGAATTGGCGTCTCGGCCGGAGAAATCCAGCATCGATTTCAGGCCGGTCGCAAGCTGTGCAGGGGTGAGATGACGCATGGTTGGTTTCTGTTCATTGGCCAGCGAAATGGGTTCAGCGAGCGGGCCCAAAGAAGGCGCTCTCGCGCTCCGTGCCGATCTCGGTCCCGTCGTCCAGTTCGGTGGTGGCCCGGAAGGTGACTGGCACGCGCTCGCCCTCGAGGTCCGAGCGCTTGACCTTGACGAACACGATCATGGGCGTGACCTCGCCACTGGCCGCGGGCAAGGGTTCGTCGGCCCCCACCAAGTCGATCGGAACCGAACTGTCGGCACCGATGGTGACGCTGAGATCCTGCTTGCTCTTGTTCAGGATCTTCAGGGTGTACTTGTTTTGGATCGAGCCATCCGAGAGCCGGACGAACAACGGCGCGCGCTCATGGAGCACCTTCAGCTCGATCGCCGCGAGGCTCGACAGGCCGTACAGGATACCGGTGAGCGCGAGCGCCAGGATCGCGGTGTAGACCCAGACGCGCGGGCGCAGCAGCAGCGGTTTGACCGGCTTGCCCTCCACCTCGTCCAACGAGGCATAACGAATCAATCCGCGTGGCCGACCGATCTTGTCCATGACCGTGTCACAGGCATCGAGGCACAGGGCGCAGGTGATGCAGCCCTCCTGCTGGCCGTTGCGGATATCGATGCCGGTCGGGCAGACCGCGACGCATTGATTGCAATCGACGCAGTCGCCAGCGCTGCGTTGCTCGCTGGTCGCGTCCTTCCTGAAGCGACCGCGCGGCTCGCCGCGCGCAAAATCGTAGGTGGGGACGATGGTTGCTTTGTCGAGCATCACGCCCTGGATGCGCGCATAGGGACAGAGCCAGAAACAGACCTGCTCGCGCAGCCAGCCGGCGAGCAAATAGGTGCCGCCAGTGAACAGGGCGACGGCGGCATAGACGGCGATATTGGCGTTGCCGACGAAGAAGTCCCGCCAGAGCGGCCAGGCGCCATAGAACCAGGCGACGAAGCTGAAGCCGGTGAGAAACCCGATCAGCAGCCAAACCGCGTGCTTGGTGAGCTTGATGCGCAGCTTTCTCGCGTCGAGCGCGGCCTTGTCCAGCTTGCGCCGCTGCGGCGGACTGCCCTCGAGCCTCTCCTCGATCCAGGTGAAGACATCGGTCCATACCGTCTGGAAGCAGAAGTAGCCGCAATACACCCGGCCCGCCAGCGCGGTGACGACCGCCAACAGGATGGCGAAGAACAGCAACAGTAACGAGAGCATCCAGAAATCTTGCGGCAGGACGGTGACCCCGAAGAGGTGGTATTGCCGATTCGGGATATCGAACAACACCGCCTGATGGCCGTTCCAGCGCAGATAGGGCCCAAGGAAGAAGATCAGCCATACCGAGGCCGCCAGCCACTTGATGCGGCGCCATTTGCCGGGCATGCGCTTGGCGTGGATGGTCTCGCCGCCGGTGTTGACCTCCCAATGATGGGCCTCGGCGTAGAGATCGTCGAGCGCAGCGGCGGAGCTGCGCGCAGGCGTCGGCTCACTCATGCCTCTATTGGCCGCCGCCGAGGCTATGCACGTACACCGCGAGCTTTTTGATCTGATCCGGCTCCAGTTTACCCTCGAGGCTGCCCGCCGCGTCGCCAAACGCCGGCATCACCGCGTCGCGGGTCTGCTCGATGTCCGGCTGATTGACGCCGTAGAGGATCGTATGCTTGGCGCTCTCGTAACCGCCGGGCTCGAAGCGCCAGATGCGATCCGTGAGGTTCGCCGCGCCAACCGTGACGATACTTCCATCCGGCAACTCGGCGAGGATCCCGTTCGCCTCCTGGCCGTGGCAGGAGGTACAGCCTTTCTCGTTGAAGAGCTTCCAGCCGGCCTCGCTGCCCTCGCCCCCGTCGGCGAGTTCGACCGCGAAGCGCGCGAGCCGATCGACCTCGGCCTCGGTGAGGATGTCCTTGTGCGCCGTCATCGCGCCCTTGCGACCGTTGGTGATGGTTTCGCTGATCTTCGCCAATGAGCCGCCATAGAGCCAATCGTCATCGGCAAGCACCGGATAGCCGGGATTGCCTTGGCCGCCGCTGCCATGACAGGCGGCGCAGTAATCGCCAAAGAGCACCTTGGCGGAGGCCAAGGTGTACTGCGTCAGCCCCGGATCCGCGAGGATCTCCTCGGCGCTCAGGTCCGCGATGCGATCCTCGTACTGCGCGCGCGCCGCCGCGACCTGCTCCATGCCCTGTTCGTACTCCTGGATCGAGGTCCAGCCGAGCAGCCCCTTGCTAAATCCTCCCTCCTCTTGCGACTGCCATGGCAGGACCGGAAACATCGGATAGAGGAGACCGTAGAGGATGAACCAGGCCAGCGAGGCCCAGAGCGCGATCATCCACCATTGGGGTGGCGGATTGTTCAGCTCGCGGATGTTGTCGTCCCAGAAATGTCCGGTGTTGTTCTCGCCCGGAAACGGATTATGATCAGCCATCGTTGTCTCCGCCGCCCTCGTGATCGTCTTCAAACGGGATGTGCTTCTTGGCTTCGAGTCGGTCCCGATGCTTGGGCCGAAAGACCTGGAAATAGGCCACGCCCATGGCCACGAAGATGACGACGGTGAGGATGGTCCCGACCCAGTCGGTCGCCGTCATCGCCGCCCAATCGGTCTCGAAGTAGTCCGCGAGGCTATTCACGGTACATCACTCCCGGGTCGAGCTTGGCCATGCTGCCGAGCACCTGGAGGTAGGCCACCATTGCGTCCATGCCCGTCTTGCCTTGCACGAGACCGGGCGCGGCGGCGATATCGGCATCGCTGTAGGGCACGCCGATTGCGCGCAATCCCTTCATGTGACGCTGAATCCTCTTGGCTTTGAGCAATTCCTCGTCAAGCCAGGGATAGCCCGGCATCACCGATTCGGGGACCACCGAGCGGGGATCGCGCAGATGTTGCCGGTGCCATTCGTCGGAGTACTTGCCGCCGACCCGCGCCATGTCCGGGCCGGTGCGCTTCGAGCCCCACTGGAAGGGGTGATCGAACATCGACTCCGAGGCGAGCGAGTAATGCCCATAGCGCTCGCGCTCGTCGCGGAACGGACGCACCTGTTGCGAATGGCACAGATAGCAGCCCTCGCGCTGATAGATGTCGCGACCGGCCAGTTCGAGCGCGGTGTAGGGGCGGATACCGTCGCCGGGCTTCCAATTCCAGCTCGTCTCCACGGCACGCACCTGACCGCGCCTCGGATCCTGCACGAATTCGCCGGTGTCCTTTTTCAGGAATTGGCCACGATCACCCGTCTTGAACTTGAGCGGGTTACCGGATTCATCGGTTTCGTAGGTGACCGAAACGATGGGCGTGCTGCCAGCCTCCTGCCAGACGATCTCCGGGAAGCGGTTTGCCTCCTGGGTGCTCTTCAGGTAGAACAGCGGCACGATCTCGACGATGCCCCCGACCGAGAGCACGATCGCCACCACGATCAATAACCCCCAGATGTTGCGCTCCAGGCGTTCCTGGATCCCCTTCGGCGGTGTGTTCTTATCAGCCATTGCGTCTATTCTCCTCGGGATTCCTGCGTTGCGGTGGAGATCAGGCGGCGGCCACGGCCGGCAGCGTGCCGCGGGCCTCGCGCAGGCTCCCGGCGGCGGCCGATTTCCAGACCGTCATGAGCACGTTGAACAGCATGATCACGGCACCGAGCAGGAAGATCCCGCCACCAACCGCGCGCATCGCGTAATACGGATGCATGGCGGCGACCGACTCGACGAAGGTGTAGGCCAGGGTGCCGTACTCGTCATAGGCACGCCACATCAGCCCCTGCATGATGCCGGACACCCACATCGCGACGACGTAGATCACGGTACCGATGGTCGCGGTCCAGAAATGCACGTTGACCAATTTCTCGGACCACATCTCGGTATGCCAGAGACGCGTCATCAGGTGATAGATCGCGCCGATCGAGATCCCGGCCACCCAGCCCAGGGCGCCGGAGTGGACATGGCCGATGGTCCAGTCGGTGTAATGCGAGAGGGCGTTCACCGTCTTCAGCGACATCACCGGTCCCTCGAAGGTCGACATCGCGTAGAAGGCCAGCGCGATGATCAAGAAGCGCATGACGTAATCGGTGCGCAGTTTGTCCCAGGCCCCCGAGAGGGTCATCATGCCGTTCACCGCGCCGCCCCAGGACGGGATGATCATCGCCAGCGACACCGCCGCGCCGAGCGAGCCGGTCCAGTCCGGCAGCGCCGTGTATTGCAGATGGTGCGCGCCGAGCCAGACATAGCCGAACATCAGTGCCCAGAAGTGGATCACCGACAACCGATAGGAGTAGATGGGCCGGTTCGCCTGCTTGGGCACGAAGTAGTACATGATGCCGAGGAAACCGGCGGTGAGGTAGAAGCCGACCGCGTTATGCCCCCACCACCACTGGATCATCGCGTCCTGCACGCCCGAGAACAGGCTGTAGGACTTCATCAGGCCGACCGGGATCGACAGGCTGTTGACCACGTGCAGGTAGACGATCATCACCATCATGCCGAGGAAGAACCAGTTCGACACATAGATGTGCGAGGACTTCCGGTTGGCGATGGTCATGATGAAGTTGAAGGTGAAGGAGAGCCAGACGACGGCGATCAGGATGTCGATCGGCCACTCGAGTTCGGCGTATTCCTTGGACTGGGTGAGCCCGAGCGGCAGCGTCAGCACCGCCAGCGCGATGACCGCGTTCCAGCCCCAGAAGGTGAACCAGGCCAGCTTGTTGCTCCACAGGCTGACGCCGCAGGTGCGTTGCACGGTGTAGAACGCGGTGCCCATCAGGGTGCAGCCGCCAAAGGCGAAGATGACGGCATTGGTGTGCACGGGCCGGAGCCGACCGAACGAGATGTACGGATTATCGAAATTCAGAAACGGCCAAGCGAGCTCGGACGCGATGTAGACACCCACGGCCGCGCCTACCACCAGGTAGACGACGGCCATGATGGTGAACCAGCGGACGACGTCGAAGTCGTATTTTCGCTCCGCGGTATAGTCGGCTGTGGCTTCCATAGACCCCCCAAACAGGCTGGGAAAAAAACAGGTGGCGGGGCGCTCCTGCCCGATGCGCGGCGTGCCTGGCCCTGGCACGGGACCGCGCAATAAGACTGGATTGATTGAGAAAAGTCAAGGAAGGTAAACCCGCACAAACACTGGTCTAATGTATGGCCGCTCGACCTGATTGCCGGACAACACTGACCCAGCAGCCCAGATTCCACGGGGTGTTCGTGTCCGCGTGTCAGGGCGAATGGCTCTATTAAGCGCGCGGATTACTTGAAAAAGGACTCGAGCGAGAAGCCCTCTTTTTCGAGGATGTCGCGCAGGCGGCGCAGGGCATCCATCTGGATCTGACGCACCCGTTCACGGGTCACGCCCAACTCCTGCGCCACCCGCTCCAGCGTCGAATGCTCATGGCCATGCAGGCCGAAGCGCCGCTCGACCACCTCGCGTTGCTTCTCGTTGAGCTTATCGAGCCAGTGGTCGAGATGACTATGGATATCCTCGTCCTGGATCTCCTCGCTGGGATCAGGGGCCGCCTCATCCTGAAGCAGATCGACCAGCGGCCGCTCGGCGTCCTTGCCATAGGGGCTGTCGACCGAGGCGGTACGCTCGTTGAAGGCGAGCATGCGCTTGACCTCGGCGATCGGCTTGTCGAGCAGCTCGGCTACTTCCTCGGTGCTCGGCTCATGATCGAGCTGCTGCGAGAGCAGCCGGGTCGCCTTGAGATAGACGTTGATCTCCTTGACGACGTGGATGGGCAGACGCACGGTGCGCGTCTGATTCATGATCGCGCGCTCGATGGTCTGGCGGATCCACCAGGTGGCATAGGTCGAGAAGCGAAAGCCGCGCTCCGGGTCGAACTTCTCGACCGCGCGGATCAGGCCCAGGTTGCCCTCCTCGATCAGATCCAGCAGCGGCAGACCCCGGTTCAGGTAACGCCGCGCGATCTTCACCACCAGCCGGAGATTACTGACGATCATGCGCTTGCGCGCGTCCTCGTCGCCCTGCTGCGCCAGGCGCGCATAGCGCACCTCCTCTTCCGCCGAGAGCAGTTTCGACCCGCCGATCTCGTTCAGATACAACCGGGTGGCGTCGAGTTCGCTATCGCTCGCGGGGTAGCGTTTGCTCGGCGCGTCGGCCGCCTGCGGCACCGAGGCCGCAGCGGCGTCCGGATCGGCTTCGTCCTCGGCGCTGTCGACGTCATCGATCTCGGCCTCCGGGAGATCCGTATCGCTCGCGTCAACCTCGTCGCCGTTGATGAGAGGCTCATCATCAACGGGGAGGGAATCCGTATCCGGGTCCTCGTCCGGGTTGGCCGCTGACATGAATCCCCCCTCGCTGTGGTCGATCGGCTCATCCGGCTGCCGGCAGGAATAGCAACGGATCAACGGTGGCGCCATCACGACGGATCTCGAAATGCAACATCGGTTGCCCAGCAGCTGACTGGCCAACCTCGGCGAGCTGTTGGCCGCGCTTGACACGCGTGCCCTCGCTGACGAGCACCCGGCGGTTGAAGCCGTAGGCGCTCAGATAGCGCGGGCTGTGCTTGACGATAATAAGATTGCCGTAACCGGCGAGTCCACTGCGACCGCTGTAGACCACCTCGCCATCGGCCGCCGCTGCGACCGGCGTGCCCACCTCGGCGGCGATGCGAATCCCCTGCCGGGTGCGATCGTTCGGCTGATAGCGCTGCAGCAGCCGTCCCGAGACCGGCCAGGCCCAGGTCAGCCCGCTCGCGGATGCGCCACTGCCGGGTCTTGGCGCCGGTGTTGTTGCCGTTTTCGCCGGTTTCGACGCTGTTGCTGGTTGCGCTGGCGGTTTTGCCGCTGTTTTTGCCGCTGGCTCAGCCGGCGTCCGGGCAGCTGACGCCCGGCGCGCATCGTCGCCACTCGCCCCCCCGCCCGGCGGCGTCTGCATCCGCAACAACTGCCCGGCATAGATCGGATAGGGTGGAGCCAGCTCGTTCCAGGCAGCGAGCTTGCGCATGCCGATGCGCTCGCGCTCGGCGATCTCGCTCAGGGTATCGCCCGCGCGGACGCGATAAAAGCCGGGGGGTGCCGGGGCATAACGCTCATCGACCGGCGCCAACCCCTTGCTGCCGCAACCGGCGAGCAACGACGCCACCAGCACGCCCAGCGCCAGCGGCACGCGCATTACGCGTCGCGCCCGGCGGCTGCCGGGACAAGGCTTCCTCATCGCCACGCATCGCGCGCGCGCCTCGGCGGCTCTCGGAAATCCGACTCGCGACGGCCAATGCGGCATGTCCAGACAGCGCCTCAGCGCAACAGAATCACGAGCCCGATCAGCGCCACCATGACCCCACCGAGGGTATCCACGGACTTCGGCGCGAGCATGACAGCGGACGCAATCGGGACGAACGCCGACTCGGCGAAGCCCAGTCCCCCGAGATGCCAGGCCGCATGCGGAGGCCTCGACCAGGCCATCAGCGGATCATACAGGGCCGCAAACAGGCGCATCGGACGCTCCCTCAAGCAGAAGAACAACGGTCACCGGCACCGCCAGTCTCAGCGCAAGGCGCTCAGCCAGTGCCCGAGCGGCTCGACCGCATCATGGCGGGTCAGATCCACCTTCAATGGCGTCACCGACACATAGCCCTGCCGCAGCGCATGGAAATCGGTGCCCTCGCCAGCATCCTGCTCCGGCCCGGCGGGACCGACCCAGAACATCGGCCGCCCACGCGGATCGCGGATGCGCTCGATCGGTTCGGCCTTGTGCCGATGGCCGAGCCGGGTCGCGCGCAGCCCGCGCAGTTCCGCCAGCGACAGGTCCGGCACATTGACGTTGAGGATGGTATTCGCCGCCATGTCGCCATCGCGCAGCCCGGCGACCAACCGCTCGACCACGGCGGCGGCCGTCTCCAGATGCCGGGGCTCATGCGAATCGATCGACACGGCCAACGCCGGCAAGCCGAGAAACCGCCCCTCGGTAGCGGCGGCGACGGTGCCCGAATAGATCACATCGTCACCGAGATTGGGGCCGTGATTGATGCCGGCGACGACCAGATCCGGCTCCTCGTCCAGCAACCCGGTGATCGCCAGATGCACGCAGTCGGTCGGCGTGCCGTTGACGCGGATGAAGCCGTTCTCGAGCCGTTCGGCGCGGATCGGCACATCGAGCGTCAGCGAATTGCTCGCGCCGCTGCGGTCGCGATCCGGTGCCACCACCGTCAGCTCGCCAAAGCGCGCCAGTGCGTTCGCCAAGGCCTGGAGGCCGGGCGAGCGATAACCATCGTCATTGCTGAGAAGTATCTTCATAGGATCCGGGGCCGAAAGGACGGGGGCGCGGCGCCAGCGCGCGCCGACTCCTGGAGTTTGCTACAGTTTTTCGATCCAATGCGGCGAGTATGCGAGAAGCCAAGTGAACGATCGCCTTCATGACGATGATTATGCGCTCTTTCGCGCCGAAGTCGAAGACGCGCAACCCCTCGATCGCGAGAGCATCGAGCCCTTCCGCGAACGACCGCCGCCGACACCGCGCCCGCGCATCGAGGAGGTTCCGGCCGAGGACCCGCAGTTGCTCTCGGAGTCCGAGGTCGAGACCCACGACGTCCTGCTCTTCACGCGCCCGGGTCTGCAGAAACGGGTTCTGTTCGAGCTCCAGCGAGGCCGGATCGAACCCCGCTTGGAGCTGGACTTGCACGGCCTCACCGCCAGCTACGCGGGCGCTCTCCTGCAAGAGTTCCTGGCCGACTGCGCCGCGCGGCGGGTGCGTTGCGCCAAGATCATCCATGGTAAAGGTCGCGGCTCGGCGACGCGACAGCCAGTGCTCAAGTGCAAGGTCAACTACTGGCTGCGCCTGCGCCCGGAGGTGCTCGCCTTCTGCTCGGCGCCGCGCTTCGACGGCGGCACCGGCGCGGTCTATGTGCTGCTGCGCAATCCCGCCAAGGCCAAGCGCCAGCGCTGAGCGTCGACTCAGGGCGCGGCCTCAGCTCAGAATCTCGCCAGCGTAATCGGCGAGGCCGGGATTGCCCTTGACATTCTTCAGCTTGGGCGTGTTGAGCTTGTCGAGTTTGACCGTCTTCACATCGCGCAGATAGGTCGCGACCGTCTCCCAGATCGGCTCGCCCGGCGACTGACTGCCGACCGTGGCCCAGCCCGAGACGACGTAGGTCTTGTCGGCCTCGATCTTGGTGCCGTCATCGAGCCGCATCTCGGTGATGC
>NZ_JBKHDN010000025.1:0-20836 GCF_046541315.1 Halochromatium sp.
TTGGCCGGCGCGAATTGATCGATGCCACCGTCATCGGCAAGGCGCGGCTGGCGATCGATTTCTGAGCCGGCAGACTTCCACGCCGGCTAAAGCCCGCCAACAGTTACCGGCCAAATGTTCCCGGTCGATTAAAGTATCCTCATGGCAGGCCGATAATCACACCTAAGTACCGGCATGAGGCACGCACCTTGAAAATCGACACCCACCATCCACTGCAGCCGGTCGGCAAACCCACCCAAGAACCCTCCAAGGTCGAGGGGCCGACACGCGCGGGCACCGGCAAGCGCGCCACGCCTGCGGTGCAGACGCATCTCCATCGCGAGACCGTGGCGACCGATCAAGACATCGACCTCGTCAATGTCGAGGCGATCCGCGAGGCGATTCGCGAAGGCCGCCTCGAGATCCGCGCCGAGCGCATCGCCGAGGGGCTCATCGCTAGCGTGCGCGAGCTGCTCGACGACTAGCACGCGCGAAGAGCGCGACGAAGAACCGATCGGACCAAGCACGAGACCAGACCGGGCGCGCATCGCGCCGAGCCAGAACAACCAGGGCCAGGACAACAGGGAGACCGTACTGATGAGCCTAGCAACACTGCTCGAGACGCAACGCGACGGCTTGCAACGCCTGACGGCGCTGCTGGAACAGGAATGCGAGGCCCTGGCGGCGGGCCAGATCGATGGCGAGTTGCTCCAGCGCCTCGCCGCCGACAAGCAAGCGCTGCTCGCGCAGCTCGAGCACAGCGAGCAGCAACGCCGCGCGTTCCAGACCGCGGGCGGCTACCCCGAGGGCGACGCCGGCGCCCGCCAGGCGGCCCGCGATGCCGGTTGCCTCGACGCCTGGCAGGCGGTGCGCGCCGCCAGCGAGCACGCCGCCCGGCGCAATGAACTCGCGGGCTCGATGCTGTGGATGCGCCTCAAACAGAATCAACGCATGCTCGATCTCATCCACGCGGTCTCGGAAAAGACGCTGTACGACCCCCAAGGCCGCACCGGCCCGCGCTCCGCGCGCCTCAAGGTGTCGGCCTGAGGTCGCGGACGATCCCGTCGGACCTCGTCTGGCCATCCGCCTGGCCCGCCAGGGGCCCCAGAGGCCTGGCGACCCGCCTGGGCCAATCGTCGCCTCGATCCTCCCGGGCCAGCCAGGGGTCGACGGTCGGCGCCAATCGAAACAGCCCACCAAAATCCCACTATACTGCGGTAAGCCGCTCCTTAATTGTTTAGCCTATGCAGAGAGCGGCGGCGGCGATAAGCTGTCTCGATTGCCCGTAAGCCGAGTCGCGGATGGGCCGGATTAGCGAGGGGATGAAAGGATGGGGGGAAGTTTGAACGATTTCGCGCAGCAGCCGGTCGCCGCAGCCAATGGTTGGTCCTCCTACGGATCGGTCGATCGAGACCTGGAGTTGACCGATACCGACTTCAGACGCATCCGCGAACTCATCCATCAGCGTGCCGGCATCGTGCTCGCCGAGCACAAGCGCGAGATGGTCTACAGCCGCCTGGCCAAACGCCTGCGCCACTATGGGCTGACGCGTTTCAGCGACTATCTGGTGCGCCTGGAGCGCAAGCCCGACGCCAAGGAATGGGAGGCCTTCACCAATGCGCTGACCACCAACCTCACCGCCTTCTTCCGCGAGGCGCACCATTTCCCGCAGCTCGCCAAGCACATCCAAGATCGCGCCGGCGCGGTGCGGATCTGGTGCGCGGCGGCCTCGACCGGCGAGGAGCCCTACTCCATCGCCATCACGCTCGCCGAGACCCTCGGGCCGCGCGCCGCCGACGCCAGGGTGCTCGCTACCGACATCGACACCGAGGCCCTGGCCAAGGCCCGCGCCGGCATCTATCCGCTTGAGCAGGTCCACAAGATGGACGATGCGCGCATCAAGCGCTTCTTCCAACGCGGCACCGGCGGCCAGGCCGGAATGGCCCGCGTGCGCCCGGAATTGCGTAACATGGTGGAATTCGAGGTGCTCAATCTGCTCGCGCCGAGGTGGCCGATCAAAGGGCCCTTCGATGCCATTTTTTGCCGCAACACCATGATCTATTTCGACAAACCGACCCAGGCGCGGATCCTCGAACGATTCGCGCCCCTGCTCAAACCGGATGGCTTGCTGTTCGCCGGTCACTCCGAGAACTTCTCCTATATCAGCCAGGCCTTCCGGCTGCGTGGCCAGACCATCTATACCCTGGCCTGATATCAAGCACGGCAGAGGCGCCCGGCACATGCGATCATGCACCGATTCCGCAAGCAGGCCGGTCGCCCCCATCCAATCGTTCGTCCATCGTCAGGAACAGGAGGCCTGCCTTGAGTGCAGCCAGGATAAAGGTCCTCTGCGTCGATGACTCGGCGCTGATCCGCGACCTGCTCAGCGAGATCATCGGCAGCCAGCCGGATATGGAGGTCGTCGCCGTGGCCTCCGACCCGATCATGGCGCGGGATCTGATCAAGCAACACAATCCCGATGTGCTGACACTGGATGTCGAGATGCCGCGCATGGATGGCCTCGATTTCCTCGAACGGCTGATGCGCCTGCGGCCGATGCCGGTGCTCATGGTGTCGTCGCTGACCCAGGCCGGTTCGGAGGTGACCATGCGCGCGCTCGAACTGGGCGCGCTCGACTTCGTCGCCAAGCCCTCGCTCGGCATCCGCCGCGGCATGCTCGGCTATACCGAGGAGATCGCCGAAAAGATCCGCGCCGCCGCCCAGTCGCGGCCGCGCCAGGCGCTGCATCATCACCAGCCGCCGGCGGTGCGCCTCAAGGCGCCGATCATCTCTAGCGAGAAGCTGTTCATCATCGGCGCCTCGACCGGCGGCACCGAGGCCATCCGGCGGGTGCTTGAGCCGTTGCCGGCCAGCTGCCCGGGGATCCTCATCACCCAGCACATGCCGGGCGGCTTCACGCGCTCGTTCGCCGAACGCCTCGATCGCCTCAGCCAGCTCGCGGTGAAGGAGGCGGAAGACGGCGAGCGCGTACTGCCGGGCCATGCCTATATCGCCCCCGGCGGGCAGCATCTCAAGCTGGCGCGCAGTGGCGCCAACTATATCGCCAAGCTCGACGAGGGGCCGCCGGTGAACCGGCATCGGCCTTCGGTGGATGTGCTGTTCCATTCCGCCGCGCAGCATGCCGGGCGCAACGCCATCGGCGTCATCCTCACCGGCATGGGCCGGGATGGCGCGGCCGGTCTGCTGGAGATGCGCAACGCCGGCGCGCCCACCATCGCTCAGGACGAGAGCACGAGCGTGGTCTTCGGTATGCCGCGCGAGGCGATCGCACTGGGCGCGGCCTGCGAGGTAACGCCGCTCGACGCCATCGCGCCGCGCCTCATGGAACTGGCCGCCGCCTCCGGCCGGACGCAGCGGGTCTGAGCCCTTGCCGGACCCGGTTCGACGATGACCAAACTCAGGATGATCCCATGTTCAGACAGATGAAAATCGCAACCCAGCTCGGCCTCTTGGTGGGCGCCTTGGCAGCCGCCATGATCGCGCTCGGCGTGCTGGGATTGTACGGGCAAAACGCGGCCGTGCAAGGACTCAACAACGTATACCATGACCGCGTGGTTTCGCTCTGGCAGCTCGAGTCCATTGTCGAAAACTATGCGGTCAATATCGTCGACTCGTCGCACAAGATCCACGACGGCCTGCTCGATTGGTCCCAGGGGCGGGAGAACGTCACCTCGGCACTCGCCGAGATCGACTCGGATTGGGAGGCCTACCGGGACCACTCGTTGGTATCGCAAGAACAGCGCCTGGTCGATGAGGTCAGGCCACTGATGGAGCGCGCGGAGCCGGCCCTGGCCCGGCTGCGGGAGATCTTGCAGCGCCAAGACCAGGCCGCGCTCGAGGAGTTCCTGATCGATACCCTCTACCCGACCATCGACCCCATCTCCGAAGGCCTGCAAGCGCTGATGGATGTGCAGTTGGAGGGGGCCGAAGCCGACTATCGACAGGCCTCCAACCAGTACCGGAACATCCGCGCCATCACCATCGGCGCCTTGGCGCTGGTTCTGCTCGGCGGCATCCTGCTGGCCTGGCGCATCATCGCCGGCATCAATCGCCAATTGGGCGCCGAGCCCTATCAGGTGGCCGCGATCGTCAACCAGGTCGCCGATCAGGACCTGAGCCTGGAGATCCACACCAAGGCCAGCGATAGCAGCAGCGTGCTCTTCGCGATGAAGCGCATGGTGGGGCAACTGGCGAGCGTGATCGGCGAGGTGCGCCAGAGCGGTCAGGCCATCCATGGCGGCGCGAGCGAGATCGCCACCGGCAACGCGGATCTCTCCTCGCGCACCGAGCAGCAGGCCTCGGCGCTGGCACAGACCGCCTCAAGCATGGAAGAGCTGACCGCCACCGTCAGGCAAAACGCCGATAATGCGCGTCAGGCCAGCGGCCTGGCGCTGGAGGCGTCGTCCACCGCCGAGCGCGGCGGCGAGGTCGTAGGCCAGGTCGTCGAGACCATGCATGGGATCTCCGACAGCTCCCAGCAGATCGCCGAGATCACCAATGTGATTGATTCGATCGCCTTCCAAACCAATATCCTGGCGCTCAATGCGTCGGTGGAGGCGGCACGCGCCGGCGAGCAGGGGCGCGGCTTTGCCGTGGTCGCCGGCGAGGTCCGCAACCTGGCCAGCCGCAGCGCCGATGCGGCGAAGGAAATCAAGACCTTGATCGACGGCGCCGTGTCTCAGATCCAAGCCGGTTCGACGCTCGCCGAGCGGGCCGGCGCGACCATGCATGAGGTCGTTGAGGCAGTTCGCCGCGTGACTGATATCATGGACGAGATCTCGGCCGCCTCCCAAGAGCAAAGCCAGGGCATCGATCAGGTCAGCCAGGCCGTGGGCCAGATGGATCAGGTGACCCAACAGAATGCCGCCCTGGTACAGGAGGCCTCGGCGGCGGCCGCCTCGCTCGAGGAACAGGCGAGCCGGATGGAGCAAGCGATCTCGACATTCCGTCTGAGCAAGAGCGCGCCGGCGGTTCACGCGCTGCCCGCCGGCGGTACTCACCAGACACACCACAGCCCACGCCCGGTGGCGGCGTCGCCCAAGTCGGCCCAGCTGGAAGCCCCCCGCAAACGGGTTCAGGATCAGCCGATAGCGGCCGAGGACGAGTGGGAAGCCTTTTAGTAACGCGTTGACAGAGGACTCTCGATGGTAGACAAGAACCTTCACTTCCTGGTGGTGGACGATTTTCCAACCATGCGCCGCATCGTCCGTAGCCTGCTCAAGGAGCTGGGCTTCTCGAACGTCGAGGAGGCCGAGGATGGACAGGAGGCCCTGAACAAACTCAAGGCCGGCGGCTTCGACTTCGTGGTGGCCGATTGGAACATGCCCAATCTCGATGGCATGGAGATGCTGAAACAGATCCGGGCCGACGATGATCTCAAGCATCTGCCGGTGCTGATGGTCACTGCCGAAGCGAAAAAGGAGAACATCATCGCCGCAGCCCAGGCCGGCGCAAGTGGTTATGTGGTCAAACCGTTCACGGCCGCCACCCTCGATGAAAAACTGACCAAGATCTTCGAGAAACTGGGCTGGTGAGCCCGCAGCAGCGGCAGGGGGCCGGAACGACAGGAGAGAGACGATGACCACGTATACAAAACCCGATGACGATCAGCAAGGGCTCGAGCAGCTGATCAACCGCATCGGGAATCTGACGCGCATGTTGCGCGACAACATGCGCGAACTCGGCCTCGACAAGGAGATCGAGAAGGCCGCCGAGGCGATCCCCGATGCGCGCGAACGGCTCAACTATGTCGCCAACATGACCGAGCAGGCGGCGAATCGCGCGCTCAATGCCATCGATCGGGCGCAACCCTTGCAGGATGAACTCAGCGCCCGCGCCGAGGCGCTCGACAAACGCTGGGCGGACTGGTTTGCCGAGCCCAAGGAACTCCCCGAGGCGCGGGAGCTAGTCCGGGAGACACGCACCTATCTCGGCGACGTGCCGGTGAAGACCGAGGCCACCAACAAGGAACTGCTCGAGATCATGATGGCCCAGGACTTCCAGGACCTGACCGGCCAGGTGATCAAGAGGATGATGGAGGTCATCCACGAGATCGAGAGTCAGCTGGTACAGGTCCTGATCGATAATGTGCCCGAGGGACAGGCGCGCGAGCAGATGCAGCGCCGCGCCGACAGCAGCAAGCAAGCCGGCGCCAGCGGCCGCGACGAGAGCCTGCTCAACGGCCCGCAGCTCGATCCCCATGCCGCCGATGTCGTCGGCAGCCAAGATCAGGTCGACGCGCTGCTCGACGAACTCGGTTTCTGAATCGCGGCATCGGTCACTACCACTCCGGCCACCACTCGCGCACAATGGCACGGATTCACCCCCCATGCGTTCCCTGAGCGACCATGGCCGAAGACCAAGGCAGCGATCAAGAAAAGACCGAAGAAGCCACACCGCGACGGCTCGAGAAGGCGCGCGAGGAAGGCCAGGTTCCCCGCTCCCGTGAGCTGACCACCTTCGTCATGCTGCTAGCCGGTGTCGCCGGGTTTTGGCTGGGGGGCGCGCTGATCTACGATCAGCTCGGCCTGATCATGGAGCAGGCGTTCCTGTTCGAGCGGCGCGAGGCGTTCGAGGTGCCGCCGATGCTGATCAAGGCGGCCGATCTGATCGAGCGCAGCCTGTTCACGATGATGCCGCTGTTCCTCTTGCTGGCGGTGGTGGCGCTGGCCTCGCCGGCCTTGCTCGGCGGCTGGTTGATCTCGGGCAAATCGCTCCAGCCGCAATTGTCCAAGCTCAACCCCCTGAAGGGGCTCAAGCGCATGCTGGGGGTGCAGGCGTTGGTCGAACTGGCCAAGGCGATTGCCAAATCGCTGCTGATCGGCGGTGTGGCGGTGGCGTTCCTGGTCGCCAACCGTGGTATCTACATGGATCTGATGGGGCTGCCGATCCAGCAGGCGATCGCCAAGACCCTGGAATTGGCCGTGATGGGGAGTGGCCTCATGGTGCTGACCTTGCTGATCGTGATCCTGATCGATGTGCCCTATCAGCTCTGGAGCCATGCCAAGAAGCTGCGCATGTCCAAGGACGAGGTCAAACGCGAGCACAAGGAGTCGGAGGGCGACCCGCAGATCAAGGCGCGCATTCGCCAGCAACAGCAGGCCATGGCCCGCGGCCGCATGATGAGCAAGGTGCCGGAGGCGGACGTCATCATCACCAACCCCGAACACTTCGCCGTCGCGCTCAGATACGACGAGCAGGCCATGGCGGCGCCGCGCCTGGTGGCCAAGGGCGTCGATCGGGTCGCCCTGCGCATTTGCGAACTCGGCGATGCCCATGCGATTCCGCGCTTGCAGGCGCCAGCGCTGGCGCGGGCGCTGTATCGTTATGTCGATCTCGACGCCGAGATTCCGATGGCCCTTTACACCGCCGTGGCCGAGGTGATGGCCTGGGCCTTCCAGCTGCGTCGGGCCAAGGCCGCAGGCGAGACGCCGCCGCCGACCCCGCACGATTTACCGATCCCGGAAGCGCTTCAGGTTCCGGTCACCCGCCCTGAGGCCGAGGCACGCGTATGACAGCGTTCACCGCCATGCTCGACAAGCAGGCCTGGCTCGGCAACCTCCAGATCAAGCTGCTGGCGGGGCCGGTGCTGATCTTGATGATCCTCGGCATGATGATCCTGCGCCTGCCGCCGTTCATGCTCGATCTGCTGTTCACCTTCAACATTGCCCTCGCGGTGATGGTGCTGTTGGTGAGCATGTTCACCCAGAAACCGCTGGATTTCGCCGCCTTCCCGGCGGTGTTGCTGTTCACCACCCTGCTGCGGCTGTCGTTGAACGTCGCCTCCACCCGCGTCATCCTGATGGAAGGTCATCAGGGCGGCGACAGCGCCGGCAAGGTCATCCAGGCCTTTGGCGAATTCCTGGTCGGCGGCAATTTCGCCGTCGGCCTGGTGGTGTTCTTGATCCTGGTGATCATCAACTTCATGGTCATCACCAAGGGCGCCGGTCGCATCGCCGAGGTCGGCGCGCGCTTCATGCTCGATGCCATGCCCGGCAAGCAGATGGCCATCGACGCCGACCTCAATGCCGGTCTGATCGGCGAGGACGAGGCCCGCCGGCGGCGCAGCGAAGTCGCCCAGGAGGCCGATTTCTATGGCTCCATGGACGGTGCCAGCAAATTCGTGCGCGGCGACGCCATGGCCGGCCTGGTGATCATGGGCATCAATATCATCGGTGGCCTGCTCATCGGCATGCTGCAGCATGACATGAGCTTTGGCGACGCCGGGCGCACCTACACCCTGATGACCATCGGTGACGGCCTGGTGGCGCAGATTCCGGCATTGGTCATCTCCACTGCTGCCGGCGTCACCGTCTCGCGCGTCAACACCGAGCAGGACGTCGGCCAGCAGATGATCGGTCAGCTGTTCGTCAATCCACAGGTGATGATCCTGGCCGCCATCGTCATGGGCATGTTGGGCATGGTGCCGGGCATGCCGAATCTGGTCTTCCTCGTCTTCACCGCCCTGCTCGGCGGCCTGGCCTGGTATCTCCTGCACCAAAAGGAGAAGCTGCTGGTCAAGCAGGCCGTGCTCGCGCCGCCGGCGCCCACGCGGGAAACGCCGGAAGCGAGCTGGGACGATGTCCAGCTCGTCGATACCCTCGGGCTCGAGGTCGGCCATCGGCTGATCCCGTTGGTCGATCAACGCCAGCAAGGGGAACTGCTCGGCCGCGTCAAGAGCGTGCGCAAGAAGTTCGCCCAGGATGTCGGCTTCCTGCCGCCGGTGGTGCATATCCGCGACAATCTGGAACTCGGCCCCAATACCTATCTGGTCTCGCTCAAGGATGCCGAGATCGGCCGCTCCGAGGTCTACCCGGGGCGCTGGCTGGCGATCGATCCGGGACAGGTCTCGGGCAAGCTGGAGGGCACCCCGACCCAGGACCCGGCGTTCGGTCTGCCGGCGGTCTGGATCGACAGCGGCCAGCGCGAGCACGCGCAGGTCTATGGCTATACCGTGGTCGACGCCAGCACCGTGGTCGCCACGCACCTGAACCATCTCCTGCATCGCCATGCCGCCGAGATGCTCGGGCGCACCGAGGTGCAGAGTCTGCTCGACAAGCTCGGCGAGGAGCAGAAGAGCCTGGTCGAGGACGTGGTGCCCAAGCTGATCTCGCTGACCGCGTTTCAGCGCCTGCTGCAAAACCTCCTCGCCGAGGAGGTGCCGATCCGCGATCTGCGCAGCATCCTCGACACCCTCGCCGAACACGCGCCGCAACAACAGGATCTCGGCGAACTCACGGCGCTGGTGCGGATCGCGCTCGGGCGCGCCATCGTCCAGCAGTGGTTCCCGGGCGAGAAGGAGCTGCGGGTCATCGGCCTGGATACGCAGCTCGAGCAGATCCTGATGCAGGCGATGAGCGGCAACGGCGCGCTCGAACCCGGACTCGCCGAGACCCTGATGCAGCAGACCGAGAAGGCGCTGACGCGCCAGGAGGCTGGCGGCGATCCGCCGGTGCTGGTCGTGCAGCACAGCCTCAGGGCCGTGCTCGCGCGCTTCCTGCGTCGGCGCTTGCGCCATCTGGTGGTGCTCTCCCAGGCCGAGATCCCGGATGATCGCCTGCTGCGCGTGACCCAATGGATCGGGGGCAAATAGCCCATGCGACGAGCCAGCATCGCACAGGCCATGGTTAGGCCGGCATGGAACGACGATCGCCATCGCCTCGCCTGTGGAGCGACGGCCAGAGGCGAGCCGATCCGCACGCCATCATCGGGCTTGACGCCGCTCCTGACGCTGGTACTGGCATTGGCACCGGGGTTAGCGGCGGCGGCCGGCAGTTGGGTGGCCAACGCGCCATCGCTGATGGTCAGCATGGCCGAGCGCGAGAGTCTGTCGCGACCGCTGCGAGCACCGCCCGGCAGCGCGCCCACCGGCGCGATCGACAGCATCGCCTGGCGCTTCGAGCAGCCGCCCGGCAGCCGCCTGAATGCGCGTCTGTGTCAGGCCAACCGCTGCATGCCGCTGGCGGGCGCGCGCGGCCAGAGCCAGGCCCTCGCGGGGTTGCCGGCGGATGAGGCGCTGCGTTTCCATTTCTCGCTCGGGCCGGGGCAGCGGCGAGCCGTGCGCGTCCAGGGACTGCAGGTCATCGTCAATTACCAATGAAGGTCATCATCAATTACCAATGAGAATAGCCCGGAGCGGACTTGGGCGAAGCGAATGTATACTGCGAAAGGTAAGATCGAGCAAAACGAGTTCATCACGCAGTATCTGCCGCAGGTGCGACGACAAGCGTTGGCGCTGCAGGTGAAACTGCCCGCGAGCATCGAGCTGGCCGACCTGATCCAAGCCGGAACCCTGGGCTTGCTCGAAGCCTTGGGGCGTTTCGATGCCAGTCAGGGGGCAAGCTTCGCGACCTTTGCCACCCAGCGCATCCGCGGCGCCATGCTCGATGAGCTGCGCAGCCGCGACTGGCTGCCGCGCAGCGTGCGCCGTCATGCCCGCGCCATGGACGAGGCTACGCAGCGGCTCGAGCAACGCTTCGGCCGCGCCCCGGAGGAGCACGAGATCGCCGCCGAACTCGACATGGATCTGACCGAATACCGTCAGCTGCTCAGCGATACCAACAATGGTCAGTTTTTGCCCTTCGAGGCATTGATCGAGGAAGGCATCGAGCCGGGCGCGGCCAACCGCCCCGCCAACCCCTCCTTGACCGCACTGGTCGAGGGCGAACAACGGGGGCGATTGGTGGCGGCCATCGAGGCCCTGCCGGAGCGCGAGAAACTGATGATGGCGCTGTATTATCAGGAGGAACTCAACCTCAAGGAGGTCGGCGCCGTGCTCGGGGTCAGCGAGTCTCGCGTCTGTCAACTGCACAGCCAGGCCCTCAGTCGTCTGCGGGCGCAGTTGCTCGAGGCGCCCGTTGAACGATAATTCTCACCAGCTGCTTTTCGACTCAAGGGAACCATGAATCCATCGACACTGATCGGCATCCTCTCCAGCATGGTGCTACTCGGCAGCGTGCTCTTCTTCGCCGCCGAGTCGCCCGGCAGCTTTCTCAATCTGCCGGGCCTGGCCATTGTCCTCGCCGGCACCATGGCGGCGACCTTCATCAGTTATCCGCTGCGCGAGGTATTGCGCGTGGTCGGGCTGATCGGCGTCGTGTTTCGGCGCGAGAACACCTATGTCCGCGACGACATCCAGGAGTTGGTCGACATGTCGCGGCTCTGGTTCAAGGGCGATGTGCGCGCCGTCGAGAAGGCGCTCGCCAACACCCGCAATCCCTTCCTGCGCAGCGGCATCCAGCTCGTCATCTCCAACACCAAGGAGGAGGAGATCATCGACCTGCTGAGTTGGCGCATCGCCCGTCTCAAGGCCCGCGAGCATGCCGAGGCGCAGGTCTTCCATACCATGGCCGCCTATGCCCCGGCCTTCGGCATGATCGGCACCCTGGTCGGTCTGGTGAATATGCTGGAGGTCATGGAGGCCGGCGATCTGGAGATCATCGGGCCGCGCATGGCCGTCGCCCTGTTGACCACCTTCTATGGCATTCTGCTCGCCAACCTGGTGTTCAAGCCCTTCGCCGTGAAGCTGGAGCGGCGCACCGAGGAGCGGCTGATCGCGATGAACATGGTCCTGGAAGGGATCTCGCTGATCACCAAGCGCCGCCTGCCCTCCTTCATCGAAGAGACGCTGAACTCGTTCATGGCCAAGCACCACGACGAGATTCGCGACCCGAGCTAACCCGGAAACCCGACAGGAGATCCAAGCCATGGTGCAGCGCGCACGGGTATCGATGCTCGAACCCCCGAGCGGAGGCGACCAAACCGAGAGCTGGCTGATCAGCTATCTCGATGTCCTGACGCTCCTGATCACGCTGTTCGTGTTGATGGTGTCGATGCTGGGCAAGGCCGACTACGAGACCCAAGCGCAACCGGGCATCCCCTCGGCCGAGGTCGGCCCCAAGACCACCGGCATCCAGCCGCGCCACGAGGGACTGCAACCGCGCTTCGAGGGCCTGGAGATGGAAGGCGTCAGCGTCGACGAAGGCGAACAAGGCATCACGCTGCGCATCGACGACAATCTCTTGTTCAAAAGCGGCCAGGCCGAGCTGACCGAGGGTGGAGGCGAGGTCATCGAGTCGCTGGTGCCGACCCTGGAGTCCTTCGATGGGCAAATCTCGGTCGAGGGCCATACCGATAACATTCCCATCGCCACGGCCCGTTTCCCATCGAACTGGGAACTCTCGACGGCGCGCGCGATTGCCGTGTTACGCTATCTGAGCGCAGCCGGCATCCCGGAAACCCGATTGCGCGCCATCGGTTATGCCGATACCAAGCCTTTGGAAAGCAACGACACCCCAGAAGGGCGCGCCGCCAACCGGCGTGTCGAGCTCCTGTTAAAACAAACTCCTTAGGCCGACCTGCGGCATCCATCAGCGAACACTCACGAATCCCGAAGCCATGCGATTCAATCGTTTTTCCATTGGAGCCCGCATCGTGGCCGGCTTTATCGTCATGCTGCTGCTGGCGATCGCCATCATCGTGCCCTTCCTGCTCAACCGTCTCGATGCGGCGATCCAGGAGGCCGAGCGGCGCGAGCTGCGCTCCCTGCATGGCAATCTGATGGCCGCCCTGGAGGCGGAGGCCCGCCGGGGCAGTGCCATGAGCGCCCTCATCGCCGGCATCCCCGAGGTGCAGCAGGCCTTCGCCGAGCGCCAGCGCAAACGGCTCGCGGACTGGTTCGTGCCCGGTTTCGAGACGCTGAAAGCCGACCACGGCATCGCCCAGTTCCAGTTCCACCTGCCGCCGGCCACCTCTTTCCTGCGCGTGCATGGCCCGGAAGAATTCGGCGACGACCTCACCGACATCCGCCAGACCATCGTCGAGACCAACCGCGACCGCGCGCCCATCTCGGGTCTCGAGCGCGGTGTCTACGGGCTCGGCATTCGCAGCCTGGTACCGGTCGAGTGGCGAGGCGAGCATGTCGGCTCGCTGGAGTTCGGCATGAGCTTCGGCCAGGACTTTTTCGACCGCTTTCACGAGCAGTACGGCGCCGAGGCCGCGCTGCGCCTGCCCGATGGCAACGGCTTCAGCACCTTTGCCTCGACCTTCGGCGAGCAATCGCTGCTGAGCGAGCAGGCGCTGGAGGCGGCGCTGACCGGCGAAGAACAGATCGAGCACGGCACCCATGCGGGCACGCCGTTGGCGATAATGGGGGCGGTCGTCCGCGACTTCTCCGGCGCGCCGGCGGGCGTGCTCGAGGTGGCCTTCGATCGGTCGTCCTATCTCGAACGCGCGGCGACCGCGCGCAACGCGGCCCTGCTCATCGCCGCCCTGACCCTGGCCGTCGGCGTACTGTTGGCGCTGCTGATCGCCCGCACCATCAGCCGGCCGATCCAACGGACTGCGGAGGCGATGGGCAATATCGCCGCGGGCGAGGGCGATCTGACCCGGCGCCTGGATGACAGCGGCGGCGATGAACTCAGCGAAATGGCGCACCAATTCAACGCCTTCGTCTCGCGCATGCAGGCGACGCTGCAAGAGGTCAGCCGCAGCGCGCGCAACGTCTTTGAAACCGCGGGCACCATTGCCCGCAGCAGCGAGGATCTCGCCAGCCGCAGCGATGAGGCCGCCTCCAATCTGCAACAAACCTCGTCGGCCATGGAGGAGATTGCCTCGACCGTCGCGCATAGCGCCGAATCCGCCAATCAGGCCAGTGCGCTCTCGGCCGAGGCAAGCGCGGTGGTCGAGCAAGGCACCTCGGCGATGCGCGAACTGGAAACCACGATGCAGGAGATCGACCAGGCCTCGTCGCGCATCACCGATATCGTCACCTTGATCGACGGCATCGCGTTTCAAACCAATATCCTCGCGCTCAACGCCTCGGTCGAGGCGGCGCGCGCCGGCGAACATGGCCGTGGCTTCGGCGTGGTGGCCCAGGAGGTCCGCACCCTCGCCGAGCGTTCCCAGGACGCCGCGCGCGAGATTCGCACGTTCATCGAGGCGTCGGTGGAAAGCTCCCGGCTGGGCACGGAACGAGTGCAGCAAGTGAGCCAAACCATGGGCAAGATCATGACCAGCATCAACAATGTGCATGATGTGCTTGGGGAAATCAGTGCGAGCGCGCGCGAGCAGAGCGCAGGCGTTGCCGAGGTTAATACAGCGGTCACGGAATTGGACACGGTCACGCAGCAGAATGCCGCCATGGTCAATCAGACGTCTTCCTCGGCGGCTCGGATGCGCGAACTCGCCGAGCATCTGAACACGCTGATCGACGCCTTCGAACTCGGCAACGAGGAGCCGCTGGATGAGCGCCCGGCGCTGCCTCGCTCCGAGCCATTCTCGCCGTGAACCGAGCACCGTCAACCGAGCGCAGGGACCGATGAATGAAACCAACCTGATCAATGAGATCGAAGACCTCAATCTGACCTATCTGCTGTTGGCCCAACGCATGCTGCGCAGCGATCGCTCCAGCGCTATGTTCCGCCTCAAGATCGACCACGACATGGCCGAGTTGTTGCTTTCTCTGAGCGCGCGTCAGCTCGCCAAGCTGGCCCGTAGCAGTCAACTTCTGTGCCACTTCGGCTATCACGACGCCGCGCAGCTGCGCGCGGTCACCCATCACCAACGCGACCAGGATCTGTCCGGTTTTCACTCCTCGCTCCTGATGGCCTCTTATCCTCGAGCCGGGGCCGAGAACACGGAGAATTGAGCCATGGCACTCAAAAGCCCGGTCACCGAAATGCAGCAGGTGCAGCTCGCCATCGATCTGATCGAACTCGGTGCCCGTCTCCAGGTGCTCGAAACCGAGACCGATCTCAGCCGCGCCTACCTGACCAAGCTCTACAAGGAGCTGCGGGGCAAATCCCCGCCCAAGGGGATGCTGCCCTTTTCCACCGACTGGTTCATCACCTGGCTGCCCAATCTGCATGCCTCGCTGTTCATCAACATCTATCATCGCCTGCATCGGGATTATGGCTGCGAGCGCATCGATGCCTTTGTGCGCGCCTACCGTCTGTATCAGGAACAGGTTCGCATCGGCGGGCAAGACGCGGTCCTGGGCCTGACCCGGGCCTGGACGCTGATGCGCTTCTTCGAGAACGATCTGCTACAGTTGACAGGCTGCACACGCTGTGGCGGCCAATTCGTCGTACATACCTACACGCCCGTTCAGGACTATGTCTGCGGCCTCTGTCGCCCGCCGTCCCGAGCCGGCAAGACGCTGCGCGGCACCGCCGCCGGCCCTCGCGCCCCAACGCCTTCGCGTTGTTGTGGCACCTGACAGACTTGCTCGCTTGCAGGCGACCCGACGATTCGGGAACAGGACACGCGGATGGATATTACCGATTTCTACGACACCTTCTTCGAGGAAGCCGAAGAGTTGCTGGCGGACATGGAACGTCATCTTCTCGAACTCGATGTCGAGAACCCGGATGCCGAGCAGCTCAATGCCATCTTTCGTACCGCCCACTCGATCAAGGGCGGCGCCGGAACCTTTGGTTTCGAGGCGCTGCAACACACCACCCATCTGTTCGAGAACATCCTCGACCACGCCCGCCATGGTGAGCTTAAGCTACGTCGGGATATCGTCGACACCTTCCTGGAAACCAAGGATATGCTGAACGACCAGCTCGCTGCCTATCGCAACGGCGAGGAGCCGGATCAAGAGGCCTACGAGCGTATCTGCAAGACCCTGCAGCAGTTGGCCTTGGCGGAGATGGGCAACAACCTTGCCGCCGCCCCGGCGCCCGCGACCAAGCCCCCGGCCTCCGCCGCGACGCCCGCGCCGGAGGCAGCCCCTGCCGAGGCGGCGTCGGCCTCCGGGGCGCCCGCAGCTGACCATCTGCTCATCACCTTCCTCGGCGTGAGCGAGAACAATCGCGCCTTGCTCATCGAGGAACTCGAGCAGTTCGGCACCCTCCACCGCCGTTCCGGCGACGACAGCCGCTACGAGGTCGAACTCGAAACCACCACCAGCGCCGATGACATCGAGGCGGTGATGTGTTTCATCATCGAGCCTGAACAGATCGCGATCCAAACGCTGCCCGCCGGCCAAGCCAGCGATTCCAGTGATCGATCCAGCGCCGCCGCGCCCGCGCAACAGCCGACGACAGCAAGCGAACAACCGGCATCGGCGCAACAAACGGCCGCGCCAGCAGCACCAGCGGCAGACCAGGCACCGGCGCCCGCCAAGCCCGCAGCCGAGGCCCAGAAATCCGCCCCGGAACCCGCCCAGAAACCGGCCGGCAAACCGGCCACCAAGCCCAAGGTCGGCGCCGAGTCCTCGTCGATCCGGGTCTCGGTCGAGAAGGTCGACCAGATCATCAATCTGGTCGGCGAGCTGATCATCACCCAGTCGATGCTCGATCAGACCGTCAGCGAGCTCGACGGCGGTATCGCCAACGGCGCGCTGATCAACGGCATGAGCCTGCTGCAGCGCAACGCCCGCGATCTGCAGGAATCGGTGATGTCGATCCGCATGATCCCGATGGACTTCGTCTTCAGCCGTTTTCCGCGCGTCGTGCGCGAGACCTCGAGCAAGCTCGGCAAGGAGATCGAACTCTGCACCGAAGGCGAATCGACCGAACTCGACAAAAGCCTCACCGAACGCATCATCGACCCGCTCACGCACTTGGTCCGCAACAGTCTCGATCATGGCATCGAACTGCCCGAGGCGCGCGTCGCGGCGGGCAAGCCGCGCAAGGGCAAGCTGACCCTCTCGGCGCGCCATCAGGGCGGCAACATCATCATCGAGGTGAGCGATGACGGCGCCGGGCTGAACCGCGAAAAACTCCTCGCCAAGGCGCGCGAGAACGGCCTCAGCGTCTCCGACAGCATGACCGACGACGAGGTTTGGCAACTGATCTTCGCGGCCGGTTTCTCGACCGCCAAGGAGGTCACCGATGTCTCCGGCCGCGGCGTCGGCATGGATGTGGTCAAGCGCAACATCCAGAGCCTCGGTGGCCATGTGCAGATCATGTCCACGCCCGGCCAAGGCACCACCATCCGCATCGTGCTGCCGCTGACCCTCGCCATCCTCGATGGCATGTCGATCAAGGTCGGCGACGAGGTCTTCATCCTGCCGCTGTCGACGGTGCTGCAATCGCTGCAGCCGACCAAGGACGAACTCTACGAGATGGCCGGGCAGGATCTGGTCCTGCGGGTGCGCGACGAATACCTGCCGGTCATCGCCGTGCATGAGGCGATGGATGTCGCCAATGCCCAGACCGATCCCTTGCGCTCGATTGCCGTGATCGTGCAGGGCGAGGGCCGGCGCTACGCGCTCTTAGTCGATGAATTGATCGGTCAGCAGCAGGTGGTGGTGAAGAACCTCGAGACCAATTACCGCAAAGTTCCCGGCGTCTCCGCCGCCACCATCCTCGGCGATGGCAGCGTCGCGCTGATCCTCGATATCCCCGGCCTGCATCAGCTCAGCCTGAGCAAGAAAGAGACCCATCGGCCGCGCCGCGCCACCGCGCCCGCCCCGCTTCCACCCACGGAGGTTAACGCCTTATGAACCGTCACAGCACCGAGGATACCCTCATGGCCTCCGACGGCGAGAATCGCCAATACCTGGTGTTCTCGCTCGGCGAGGAAGAGTACGCCATCGACATCCTCAAGGTGCAAGAGATCCTCGGCTACGAGAATGTCACCCGCATCGCCAACGCCCCGGAATTCATCAAGGGCGTGACCAATCTGCGCGGCGTGATCGTGCCGATCGTCGACCTGCGCATCAAATTCCATCTTGACAAGGTCGACTACGATGGCCAGACCGTGGTGATCGTGGTCAATGTCTCCGAGCGCATCGTCGGCATCGTCGTCGATGGCGTCTCCGATGTGATGACCCTGACCCCGGATCAGATCAAACCGGCACCGGAACTCGGCATGAGTCTGTCCTCGGATTTCCTCAGCGGCCTTGGCAGCCTGGAGAATCGCATGCTGGTGCTGGTCGATATCGACAAGCTCCTGACCAGTAAGGAGATGGCCTTGGTGGAACAGGTCGGCGAGTGAGTTCGCGCGCAAGTCCACGCGACGATTGAATCGGGACCGAGCGGAGCGCATCGACCATGGCGGCCAGGCAGGCGACGAGAGACGGCTTCGGCAGGCACCGGCACGGCGACAGGACAGGCACGACATGACCATGCGACTGAGCTGGCTATTGGCGCTCGGCGCCCTGCTGCTGCTGATCCTCCTCGTCGGCGGCCTGGGGCTGTTTCTGCTCGATCGCGCGACCCACACCATCGCCGAGCTGGCCCCGCATGCCGGCGCCTTCGGCAGCGAGCGCGAGCAGGCCTTCGCCATGCTCGCCGACCGGGCGCGGCTGGCGCTGTTCGGCGCGCTCGGGCTCGCCGTCCTGACCGTGGTCGTCGTGCTCTGGGGGGTGACGGCCAATGTACTGCGCCCGTTGGAGCGGGTGGTCGCCGGCTTCGACGCCATGGCCTATGGCGATCTCTCGGTGCCCCTGGAGCGCCTCGGCAACAACGAGATCGGTCAACTCTGTGCCGCCGTGCAAGGGCTCCAGCAGCGCTTGTCGCGCACCCTGGCCCTGGTGCGCCTGAGCAGCGACAACGTCTACCGTGGCGCCCGGCATATCGCCAGCGGCAACAACGCCTTCTCGGCCCGCACCGAGCAGCAAGTGGCGCGTTTGAAGAAGACCGCCGCGCGCATGGAAACGCTGTCCGCCACGGTCAAGCAGAATGCCGAGCATGCCCGTCATGCCAGTCGCCTGGTGCGCGAGGCGACGCGCACCGCCGGCGCCGGCAGCGAGGTGATCAACGAACTGGTCTCCACCATGCGCGAACTCAGCCAGAGCTCGCGCCAGATCTCCGAGATCATCGAGATCATCGATACCATCGCGCACCAGACCAACCTGCTCGCGATCAACGCCTCGGTCGAGGCCGGGCGCGCCGGCGAGCAAGGCCAGGGCTTCGCGCTGGTGGCCGGCGAGGTGCGGGGGCTGGCCGGGCGCAGCGCCGATGCCGCCAAGGAGATCCGGGCGTTGGTCGAAACCTCGACCGCGCGCGTCGAGGCCGGCACCGCGCGCGTGGACAAGGCCGGCGAGACCATCGGCGAGATCGTCAGCGCCGTGCATCAGGTCAACCGCCTGGTCGACGAGATCGCCTCGGCCTCGCAAGCGCAGAGCCAGGGTATCGAGCAGGTCAATCGGGCCATCGCCCAGATGGATCAGGTCACCCAGCGCAACGCCGACCTGGTGCGCGAGGATGCCAAGGCGGCGGATCAGGTCGAAGCCGAGGCCGAGCGCCTACGCAAGGCGGTCGCCGTGTTCAGGCTCGCGCCCGAGGTAGAGGCGCGCTTCGCCGACAACCACTTCGACGAGGCAGCGGCGTGGATGGCGTCGATGACGCCGGATGATCTCGCCCATCGCGCCGGCGCAAGACCGCGGCGCCGGGCAGCCTAGTGCAACGCTGCTGAAGTCTCGATACATGCTGATGACTCACACCGTTGTCGATATTGGAGCTTGGGCACTTTCGGGCGGTATCGAATCTTTGGCAGCCTTGCACTAGCCTGGAGGACCGAGAATGGACGACCGAGAAAGCGTCCAGCAACGGCTTGTCGAGATCAAAGCCCGCGTTAGCTGGCGTTCGCCGGGCGTTCGCGCTCGTCGGCGATCTGTCGCACCCACACGAGTAACTCGGCGATCACCTGATACAGATTGGGGGGAATCTGTTCATCGAGATCGAGATTCATCAGTAACGCGACCAATTCCGGCGCGCCATGGACATAGATGCCCTGGCGCTCGGCCTCCTCGATGATGCGCTCGGCGAGCTGGCCATAACCCTTGGCCAACACGCGCGGCGCCTCATCGCCCTCGCGATAGGCAAGCGCGACGGCGCGCAGGCGCTCATCGTTAAGGCTCTCGCTCATGCGCGCGTCTCGGCGGCGGTCGGTGCCGACGCCGATTTGGGTAGCGCTTCAGCCGTGGGTTCGGACGCGGGCTCAGGCGTGGGCTCGGACTCAGGTTCCGGCTCGGCCGCGCGCAAGCGAATCTCAACCTCGTTCAAATCATAGGCCTCAAGCCGTGATCTGAGCCGACCGATGCCCCGAGCCAGGGCCGCTCGCACCTCGTCATCGGCGGCGACCAGTTCGAGGTCGAGGCGGGTCTCGCTCAACCACAGCGTCACCCCGACCTCGCCCAATCCGCTCACCCGCAGCTTCATGCTGGAATGCCAATGCTGGGCGTCGGAGTCGTCTTCCCGCTCGGCGGCCTCCTCGTCCGCGGGCTGGCGTCCTTCATCGCGCCTGGGTGGCGGTTGGACCATCAGGGCCATGAAGATGCCGGTCCAGACATCGCCTTCCCACCGCAGGACCGGGGTGGCCAGCAGTTCGAGCTGATGACGCACCAGCCCTTGCAGGCTCTCGTGGATCGGCTCGCCGCCGCGTTGCAGGGGCGCCGAGCGCAATGCCGCCATCTCGGCACTTGCGAGCTGGGCCTGCTGTTGCGCGCTGCTGCCTTCGCGTGCCGCAGTCGCGGCGGGGTTCGTCGCCGTTGGCGCTTGCGCCGTCTGCTGACCGGCGGGCTGGGCAGGTTGGCCTGCTTGACCCGCAGGCGCTGCCGTTGGCGCTTGCGCCGTCTGCTGCCCGGCAGGCTGAGCCGTTTGGCCTGCTTGACCCGCAGGCGCTGCCGTTGGCGCTTGCGCCGCCGGCTGGCCGGCAGGCTGAGCCGCTTGACCTGCTTGGCCCGCAGGCGTCACCGCTGGCGCTTGCGCCGACGGCTGACCGACAGCCTGGGCAGGTTGGCCTGCTTGACCTGTTTGACCCGCAGGCGCTGCCGTTGGCGCTTGCGCCGCCGGCTGGCCAGCAGGCTGAGCCGCTTGACCTGCTTGACCCGCAGGCGCTGCCGTTGGCGCTTGCGCCGCCGGCTGACCGGCAGGCTGAGCCG
>NZ_JBKHDN010000026.1:0-20638 GCF_046541315.1 Halochromatium sp.
CGGAAACGCCACCACCTCGGCGCGCACCTCCGGCGCAATGCCAGGCGGCCCAGCCGGCGCCGCGCCCGTCTTCCCCTCAGCGTCCGTCTTGAGCCTGGGCAGCGGCAGCAGGGCCACCGAGGCGCCGCGTTTGCCGAGCAGGCCCGCCGGTAGTCCGGCCAGGGCCTCGATGTCCTTCGGGTGCAGGCGCAGCTGGGCGAGCAACTGCTCGACGCTGAAGCCGCCCTGGGTCAGCAGCAGGCGGATGGAGCGTTCGAGCAGGCGCGGTTGTTCGAGCGTGAGGCGTTCGTCCTCGGGCTCGGCGCGCACCCAGCCGCGGGCGCTGATGTATTTGAACAGGCGCCCGGCGTGCTCCTCGGTGATCAGCCCCAGATCCTTACAGCGGTAGATCATGGCGCCGATGGAGACGCCCCAGCGCGGCTTGAGGGTGCGGAAGGCTTCGAGCGAGATCTCGGGGAGTTCGTTGACGAAGCCGTCGGCGGGCATCAGGAAGGCGCTGGCGAAGCGGTGGGCTTGGTTTTCGAGTTCCTTGAATTCGTCGCGATGGGTCAGCGCGCTCTGGTCGACCTGGCGGTGCAGCACCAGATGGCCGAGTTCGTGGGCGGCGTCGAAGCGCGAGCGCACGGCGGTGCGTTTGTCGGCGGAGAGCAGCACATAGGGGCGGTCATCGGCCAGCGACCAGTGCGAGACGCCGTCGATGGAGGGCGCGGAGAAGGCGCAGCGGCCGACGACGATGCCGGCGTTCTCCATCACCAGCAGCAGGTCCGGGATCGGCGCGCGCCACAGTCGCCACTGCTCGCGCACGCGCGCGGCGGCGTCCTCGATGTCGCCGTCTTGCAGGCGCTGGACATCCCCGCCCCCGAGATCCGGCACCGCCGGCGCCGGCAGGTCGACCCAGGTCTGCAGGTCGTGGCTGATGCGTTGCAGCCAGAGCAGATGCTGGGCGATGCGCTCGCGCGAGCGCTTGGTGGCATTGGCCATGGAGCGGAAGAAGCGCGGGCGCTCGCCGGTCGCGAAGGGGTGGTTGAGGAAGTAGTCGCGCGGCACGCGCAGCGCCTTCGCCAGCGCGTCGAGGGCGGCCGGGTCGGGGGTCTGCTGGCCGGCTTCCCACTTGCTCACCGTCGGGGACGAGCGTTTCACGGCGGTGGCCAGGGCCGTGCGTGTGAGTCCCCGGGCGAGCCGTGCCTGCATCAGTTGGGTCGCCTGAAAGCCTGGGGTGCGTGCGCCCATGGTCGTTACCCTTACTCCTGTGTTTCGTGGTTGCTGGGTTCAGCGGCGCGCTAGGGCCTGCCTGTCATCCTTGACCTCGATCGGGTCGCCCCCCGCGTCCGCGTCTCGATCACGCGACTCGTCGCGCAGGCCAGCGGCCCTGGGGTGCGTATCGATCATCTCAAGCGTGGCGCCCTCGACAGGATTCGAACCTGTGACCTACCGCTTAGGAGGCGGTTGCTCTATCCTGCTGAGCTACGAGGGCGGGGACGGTCATCTTAACGCGGGCGGACGTGTCGACCAAGTGGAACGCACAGGCTCGCGCGGGCGCTTGAGGCGCATAAAACGGGTGACAAAGCGTTCGAGTCCTTTTATACTGAGCGGTCTGGCTGAGTGGCAGAGTGGTTATGCAGCGGCCTGCAAAGCCGTGGACGCCGGTTCGATTCCGACCTCAGCCTCAAAACATAGGCGATTGACAGAAATCGCCTCAGCCCGCGCTCGCGGGCTTTTTTCTGCCCGCTTGTCACTCGACACCACTCGCGACCGATCATTGACCAACCAAGTCGCGATGCCGCGTGACAGCGCGGACATGGGCGGTTGACGCGGAGAAGGGCTTGAGCACACTGACGCATTTCAATCGCGCTGGCGAGGCGCGCATGGTCGATGTCGGCGCCAAGCCCGAGAGCGAGCGCCTGGCCTTGGCCGAGGGGCGCATCCGCATGCAGCCAGAGACGCTGCGCCAGATCCAGCAGGGCGGTCACGCCAAGGGCGATGTGCTCGGCATCGCGCGCATCGCCGCCATCATGGGCGCCAAGCGCACCGCCGAGCTGGTGCCGCTCTGTCATCCATTGGCACTGACCAAGGTCGATTGCGAGTTCGAGATCCTCGACGAGACCGCGACCGGCAGCGAGCCGGCGGTGATCTGCCGGGTGACGGTGGCGACGCAGGCGCGCACCGGCGTCGAGATGGAGGCCCTCTGCGCGGTGCAGATCGGGCTGCTGACCATCTATGACATGTGCAAGGCGGTGGATCGCGGCATGAGCATCGACGGCGTGCGCCTGCTCGAAAAGCGCGGCGGGCGCAGCGGTCATTGGACGCGCGAGGCATGAGCGAACCGGCCACCCATCCCTTGTTCCAGCGCGCGGCCTTCCTCGGCGCGGCGTCGGATCTGGCGGCCACCCCGGATGATCGCGGCTATGAGGTGGCCTTCGCCGGCCGCTCCAACGCCGGCAAGTCGAGCGCCATCAATGCCCTCTGCCACCAACGCGGACTGGCCCGCACCAGCAAGACGCCCGGGCGCACGCAGCAATTGATCTTCTTTCGCCTGGATGACCAGCGTCGGCTGGTGGACCTGCCCGGCTATGGGTTCGCCAAGGTGTCGCTATCGATCAAGCAGCGCTGGCAACAGTTGATGGAACACTATCTGGAGCGCCGCGGTTCGCTCACAGGACTGGTGGTGGTGATGGATATCCGTCATCCCCTGACCGAGATCGACCAGCAGATGATCGCCTGGGGCATCGCCGCCGAGCTGCCGCTGTTGCTGTTGCTGACCAAGGCGGACAAGCTCAAACGCGGCGCGATCGCACGCAGTTTGGCTGAGGTCCGCACGGCCTTGGCCGAGGCCTCGGTGCCGGTCGAGGTGATTGCGTTCTCCGCCGTCAGCCGCCTCGGTCTGGAGCAGGCGCAGAAACGGATCGTGGATTGGCTCGCGCTCGCCGCCGCTGACGCTTCTGAGGTCTCAGGCGCCTCAGAACTCGCCGACCGCGGCTCCTTGCATGATTGAGCGCAGGGTATCGCGCACATCGATGGCCGCCTGCTTGAGGTCCGCCGGCAGTTCCCGACCGCCGTGGATCATGAAGTCCAGGTTCATCGAGTAGAGCCAGAGCCGACCGTCGCGATCCTCGACCAAGGCAATCCGGCAGGGCATGAAGCCGCTGTAGTGATTGCGATACTCGAGCATCATCTTGCCGACCTGCGCGTCGCAGAACGACAAGAAGTTGACGTAGCGATAATCCTCGCCGGTCACCGCCTCGACCTGCTGGTAAAAGGGCGACTCGCCGACGAAGAGCAGATTGTTGGTGGTGGCGAGGCTCTTCAGCGAGTCGATGACCTCATCGGTGCTGAGCCCCTCCTCCACCGGCACCGCCCACATCATGGCGCCACCGGGATCGCCCGTGTCGAGCAGCTTGGCGACGAAGCCCGAATAGACGGGCACGAACTCCGGATCGAAGTCGGCCAGCCGTGGCCCTAGCCACAGCGCGGCGATCAGTAGCACCGCCACGGCGAGCCCGCCAATCACCGCGAGCAGATTGCGAATCAGCGTCATACCGGACTCCACGCGAGACGGTTGAAACGGCCGACGGTCATCGTGATCGACGTTGACACGTCGGCCGACAGGGGCCTCGCCGCAACCGATCGGCTGGCGCCGGCGGTCGGGCCAACGCTCGCAGCGGCGGGCCGGTCCGGCGGGGCCGGCTTACTCAGCCATCGGCGGCATCTCGTACAGGCCAGGCATCTCCGGCATGTCGGGCATCTCCGGCATGTCACGCATCATCATCGGTGGCATCTGGGGCATGCGCCCACGGCCGGATTCCATCTGGCCGCACTTCGGATGCATGCCTTGATAACCGCCGTAGCCCGGATGGCGGTGACCATGGCCGTGGCCGGGTTCGCCCCAAGGCTGACCGTAGCCCGGGCCCATCGGCGGCATCGGCCGGGTGCCGGGCTGGTTGGCACCACCGAAGAGCGCGGCGATGGCCTCCTTCTGCTCATCGCTCATCGCCTCGATGGTGGCACGATAGTCCTCGTAGCGCTCGAGCATCTCTTGGCGACGCTCTTCGGCCTTCTCGCGCATCTCCTCCATGCGCTTGGCGCGCTCGGCCATCGCCGCCTCATAGCGTTGCTGCATCTCGGCGCGCATGGCCTCCATCGACTCGGCGGTGGGCGCCTCTGGCGTCGGCGCACCGGCCTCGGCCGGTGCCGATTCGGTCGCGGCTTCCGACTCGGTCTGCGCCGGTGCTTGGTCAGGGGCCGCGGCCTCCTCGGCAACGGCGACGCCACCTAGGCTCAGGGACAGGGCGAACACGGAAGCGAACGACAGGAATCGATCTTTATTGGTCATCTGGAAACTCCTCATCTTGACGTGGCTTTAGAGATACAAGGGCGCAGCGACCATAACACGGTTGCCACGGACGAGAAAGCGGCAGAGGACAGCGGCGAAACGCGCGAAACCCGAAACCGCCGCTCAAGCACGGATAGAATGCAGGGTTTCGAGGCGAGTTTGAAGCGCTCAGGAGCAAAAACCATGCGTATCGGCGATCTGATGGCAACAAGCGGTGTCAAGTTCGGCACCAGCGGCGCGCGCGGCCGGGTCGAGGACATGAGCGACCTGGTCTGTTACGCCTATGCGCGGGGCTTCTTGCGCTACCTGCTCGAAGGCGGGACGCTCGCCGCCGGCGCCGAGGTCGGGCTCGCCGGCGATTATCGCGCCAGCACGCCGCGCATCCTCGGCGCCTGCGCCAAGGCCGTGACCGACAGCGGATGCCGGCCCCGCCACCTCGGCCACATCCCAACGCCCGCGCTGACCGCCCATGGGATCGCCCACGGCTGGCCGACGCTGATGGTCACCGGCAGCCACATCCCGGACGATCGCAACGGCATCAAGTTCAATCTACCGAGCGGCGAGATCCTGAAGGAAGACGAGGCCGGGATTCGCGCGCAATCGATCGCGTTGCCGGACCGACTCTTCGATGCCGATGGCGGCTTCATCGATCCTCGTCATGGCGCCCTGCCCCCGCCGGAGCCAAGCGCGCTCGATGCCTATGTCGCGCGCTATCTGGAGTTCTTTCCGCACGACTGGCTCGCCGGGCAGCGGATCGGCCTCTATGAACATTCGAGCGTTGCGCGCGAGGCGCTGTTCCGCGTGCTCAGCGGGCTCGGCGCCGAGGTCGAGCGTCTTGGCTTCTCCGCCAGCTTCCTGCCGGTGGACACCGAGGCGATCCGCCCCGAGGACGTCGCGCTGGCCCGCGACTGGGCGGCGACGGGCGGCTTCGACGCGCTGGTCTCGACCGATGGCGACGGCGACCGACCGCTGATCGCCGACGAGCATGGCACCTGGCTACGCGGCGATCTCGCCGGGGTGCTCTGCGCCCAGGCGCTGGGCGCCGCCGGAGTGGTGACGCCGATCAGTTCCAACACCGTCGTCGAGCGCTGCGGCTGGTTCGCGCAGGTGATGCGCACCCGCATCGGCTCGCCCTATGTGATCGCCGGTATGCAGGCGCTCCAGGCGCGCGGCCTCGCGCCGGTGGTCGGGTATGAGGCCAACGGCGGCTTCCTGACCGCCTCCGACATCGAGCGTCAGGGCCGGAGACTGCCGGCGCTGCCGACGCGCGACGCGGTGATCGTCGCGGTGACCCTGATCGGCAGCGCGCGCGCCAGCCAGCGGCCGCTGTCGGCGCTTGCCGAGTCGCTGCCAGCGCGGTTCACCGAGAGCGACCGGCTCAAGGACTTCCCGAGCGAGTTGAGCGGCGAGCGCTTGGCCGCCTTCCAGACCGGCGACGCCGACGCCGACCGCGCCGCGCTCGCGGCGGTGTTCGCCGCCGAATGCGGGCCGGTGAGCGCGGTCGATCGGACCGATGGTCTGCGCATGACCCTGGCCAATGGCGACATCCTGCATCTTCGGCCCTCGGGCAACGCCCCCGAGTTGCGCGTCTACAGCGAGGCCGACAGCCGCGCGCGCGCCCGGGCGCTGAACCAGCGTTGCCTGGCGATGCTGGAACGCTGGCGCGATGGCTCAGAGTGAACCGGGCATCCGCGCGTCGTCCCAGCGATAGCGTCCCGGCGCGCGCCCGGGCGGGCCAACCCGGGCGCGTCCCAGCGCGCGGTAACGCTCGGCGCGCGTTTCCAAGAGCGCGAGCGCGGCGGCGTCGAGCCGCTGTTCGAACACGCGCAATCTGACCTCGGCGGATTCCGGCTCGGGCGCCTCCGCGAGCAGCCGAATCAACGTCGGATCGATGAACTGCGCATGCCCGCCGCTCAGCGCGATCCGCGCGGTGGTCGGCGTGCGCGCCGGATCGGCACGCTCCCAGGCAGGCGAGCGCGCCAGCTCGAGGCCAAGCATGGCATCGGCATGCAAGGCCACCGGATAGGCGCCGGCTTCGACCAGGATCAGCAGATCGCCCGGCGCCGCCGGCTTGAGCGGCGCGCCGAACAGCACTGCGGGGCTGACCACCGGCACCAGTTCGCCCCCGAGATCGAAGGCGCCGACCAGATGATCGGCGGTGTCGTCGAGCGCGGTCAGACGCGGCAACGACAGGCAGGTGCGAAGCTGCCCGGCGGCAACCGCATACGTCTGGCTGGAGAGCGCGAACACCACGCACTCTTCGCTGTCGGTCAGGACCGATTGCGCGGAAACCGCGAGCGCGGTCTGCTCGGCTAAGCTCATGGCGGGCCCTCCCGGCCATCAGGGTCGACTCACCTGACGCCGGGACAGGCGGAGCAAGGCCATGCGCCTCGGCATCATTGCGCTAAGCCTAGTCCAAAATGCCGGGATGTTTGCGCCCGCCGGGTCGATTCGGGGTTGATTCGGGGCCGATGCAGGTCGCTGCGAGTCCGATGCGGGGCCGCTTCGAGCCCGCGTCAGTCGAGCGGCCCCTCGCGCAGCAAAGGGCGCATCGCGCGCAGCAGGTTGGCGAACAGCGGCGGATGCTCGGCCTCCTCGCGCGCCAGCAAGGCCTTCATGTGCTCGCGCCGGGTCGGCATCTGGAAGCAGGCCGGGCAGCTGTCCGGCACCACCGGCAGGCCGGCGCTGCTGGCGAAATCGCGCATCTGCCGTTCGCGGCAGTAGACCAACGGGCGGATGATGCGCACGTCCCCGGCATCGTTACGATAATGCGCCTTCATGGTGCGCAGCTGACCGCCATGGAACATCGACATCATCAGACTCTCGGCCAAGTCGTCGAGATGCTGCCCGAGCGCCAGCACGTTGTAGCCGTGAGCGCGACAGAACCGGTACATGATGCCGCGCTTCATGCGCGCGCAATAGGCGCAGAAGGAATCGCCATCCATGTGCTCGCGCGCCTGCTCCATGATCGGTTGCCGCTCATAGTGCCAAGGCAGGCCGCGTTGCTCGTACCAGGCGGTGAGCGGGGCGGGATCGAAGCCCGGCACCTCCGGATCGATGGTGAGCACGGCAAGTTCGAAGCGTACCGGCGCGTAGCTGCGCAGATGCCGCAGCACCTCGAGCAGCGAGAGCGAATCCTTGCCGCCCGAGACCCCGAGCAGGATGCGATCGTGGTCGCGGATCATCGCGTAATCGGCGAGCGCCCGCCCGACCTGTCGCAGCAGCGACTTCGGCGGCCGCAGCCGCGCACGGCGGGAGGTTTCGGTGCGTTCGGTGCGTTGCACGCTTGGGGCTTGCGCTGACATCGGTTGTCTCGATTCCTAACGCAGGCGGTTACCGGTGGGCGGCGGCCGCGCGCTGTCGCGCATGCTCCGCCGTCGGGTCCAGGGCGCGCCGGCGCGGATTGCGCTGCACGAAACGATGCTGCTCCAGTTGCCAGCCATCGACGCTCGCGGTCAGCACCATGCAGGAGGGACCGCCAAGGGTGCGCGCGCGGCCGGCGGCGCCAGGATTCAGCACCCAGGGCCACCCGTGACGATCGTCGGCCAACACATGGCTGTGGCCATAGCAGATCGCGCGCGCTTGCGGATAGCGCGCACGCAAGCGCTCGTGGCGCCGGGCCGCCGGCAGGCGATGCCCGTGCACCAGTACCAGCTCGCCGCCAGGTAATGCGATATGCGCCTCCCAGGGGATGCTGACCAGCAGCTCGCGCTGATCCTGCGGCCATTGCCGCGCGGTGTCGTTATTGCCCAGAACCGCGTGGACGCGCCCGCCGCGCGGCTGCAACTGCGCCAGCACATCGGCGTTGCCGATGTCGCCGGCATGCAAGGCACTGTCGCAGTCGGCCACCAGCGCGGCGATCCTCGGATCCAGATACCCATGCGTATCGGCGATCAGCACCACCCGCATCGCACTCATGTAGCCCGCCGGTTCGGCTGCTCGGGCGATAAGCGCAGGGCGCGCCTTGTGGGCGACGGCGGACGCATCGCTCAGCTCATGGTCAGCACGAGCTTACCGAGCGCGCCGCCGGCCTCGAGTCGACGATGGGCTGCGGCCGCCTGCGCGAGCGGGAAACGCTCGGCGACATGGATGCGGAGTTCACCGGCATCGATGTAGTCGCCGCAGCGCCGCAGGATCTCGCCTTGGTGCTCGAGCGCGGCGGAGAGACCCTTGAGCTGAGGCGTGAGCATGAGTTCCAGGCTGACGCGCAGATTGCGATTGCGGATCTCCTTGAGATCCAGCTCGGGACCGGGGTCGAGGATGCTGACCAGATCGCCGTAGACGGCCATGGTCGGGATCGTCTCGCGGAACACCGCCGGCCCGACGGTATCCAGCGCAACATCGACGCCCTCGCCTTGGGTCCAGTCCGCGAGCGCGTCGCGCAGCGATTCCTCGCGGTAGTTGATCGCGTACTCGGCGCCGAGCTGGTGGACAAAGCTTGCCTTCTCGGCGCTGCTGACGGTGGTGGCGACGCGCGCGCCGGCGATGCGGGCGAGCTGGATCGCGACATGGCCGACGCCGCCGGCACCGGCATGGACCAGCACCCGCTGACCTTCCCGCAGGCCGGCGCGGTCGAATAGCGACTCCCAGGCCGTGATCAGCACCAGCGGCGCGGCGGCGGCCTCGGCGAAATCCAGCGCTGCCGGCTTGGGCTGGGCCACGCTCTCGTCGACCACGATGTACTCGGCATAATTGCCGTGCGGACCGCCCAGGCCACCGTGGCAGAACCAGACCGCGTCACCGGGCCGAAACCGCGTCACCCCCTCGCCGACGGCCTCGACCACACCGGCACCATCGCAGCCGAGCACGGCGGTCAGGGTCTCCGGCATCAGGGGGCCGCGCGCGCGAATCTTGGTATCCACCGGATTCACCCCCGCCGCTTCCAAGCGCACCAGCACCTCGCTGGCCGACTGGATCTCCGGTCGCGGGAGATCGACCAGGGCCAAGACATCCGGGGGGCCCGGCTCACGCATCTGTATCGCCTTCATCGGTTCCTCCTCATGAAAGATTTCACACATGATGCAGCGCTGAGGCGCGCATGTACACTACAGGGATAACCGGACGATGGGATGGAGAGATCGACATGCAAATCGAACATTGGCACGCTGATCGCGACGGCCCCTTGAACGAGCTTGCGTTACGGCACAAGCTCGAACGGCGCGGTTATCGCATCACCCGCGCTGTCTACTCGCCCGGGATGTTCTTCCCCGCGCATGCGCATGCCGAGGATAAGATCGACGCCGTGCTCTCCGGGCGTTTCCGCGTCACCATGCAAGGCCAGGAATCGGTGCTCGAGGCCGGCGACCTGGTGGTGGTGCCCAAACACGTCATGCACACGGCGGAAGTCGTCGGCGAGGAGCCCGTCGTCGGCCTCGACGGCGTCCGTGACGAGCCCTAGCCTTGCAGCGATGGTCTCCAGCCCGCATTCATCGGCAGATCCGGCGATGATCGAGCGGATTGCGCCAACCGGCGTCCGGCAATCCCGCCGCAGGCCGCGACCTGCCTCCATTGCCCTGTCTCCATTGACCTGATTCAGGAATCTGGCCACCGATGCCGACCATCATGCTCGTCGATAACGGCTCCAGTCGAGCCGATGCGACCCTGGCATTGCGACGCCTCAGTGACAGGCTCGCGCAGCGTCTCGGCCAGCCGGTCCATCCGGTTTCCCTGGCGCACTCATCGAAGGTGCCCGCAGAGGCGCTCGGCGGGCGGCCCGCCGCCACGCTCGAACCCTTTCTCCGGCGGCAGGCCGCCGCCGGGGTCCGGGATTTCCTCGCCGTGCCGCTCTTCTTCGGGCCAAGCCGGGCCCTGACGCGTCTGATCCCGCAGACGGTCGAGCGCGTCGGTGACGCCGGAACGACGGTCAGGGTCGCTGTCGCCGAGGAGCTCTGTCCGTTGCCACGCGGCGAACCGCGCCTGGCGGAGATCCTCGATCGTTCCATTCGCACGGCCATGCGCGACCTGGACGGCGGGACGGCAAGTTCGCAGACGCGCATCCAGGCGCTGCTGGTCGATCACGGCTCCCCGATGCCGGAGGTCTCCGCCGTGCGGCACTGGCTCGCGGGTCGCCTGGAGATCCTCGCGCGCGGTGATTATCAGCTCGGCGAGGCCGCAATGGAGCGACGCGCCGGGGCCAAGTATGCCTTCAACGGCGCCTTGCTCGCGGAGGCGCTGGCAGCGATCGGTCAACAACAGGGGCAGGCCCGGGTGGTGATCGGGATGCAGTTCATCGGGCCAGGCCGCCATGCCGGCCGCGATGGCGATATCGAGCGAATCTGTCAGCAGGCGCGCGACCGGTTTCCGGGTTTGGACATCGCCCTCTCGCCGCTGGTGGGAGAGGATGAGGCCCTGATCGACCTCTTGGTCGAGCGCGCCGAGCAGGGACTGCAAGGGCATCGCGGGACATCCCTGCCCCGTGCGGGAGAGGCCTGGCAATCGCCGTGGCGGATATGGCCACGCGACCCTTAGCCCGGAAAGACCTGCATGTGGTTGGCCTTGAAGAAATCGCGATCCTCTTTATTGTTTGGATCCAGCCCCAGCGCCGCCATCTTGTCCTTCATCCAACTCGGTAGTACACCGCGCACATAGACGTGATCGGGATTGTCCGGATCGACATAGCGCGTATAACGACCGCTGCCGAATTTCCTGGGTTTTTTGATGCTCGCGCCGCGCAGGCGGCGTGGCAAGAGTTGTTCGGCGATCTCCTCGAGATCATGACCGCGCTCCTCGATCATGTGCCGAATCTCTTGCGCAAGCCCGAGCTTCTCGACTTCCCGGCGTTCGCTGAGGGCCTGCTTGAGTTGCGCTTCCTTTTGTTTGGTTTGTTGGATCTGGCTTTGCAGCTCTTCGGCTGAAAGATGATGATATTCCACGAATCGCCTCCGGGGCGGGTGAATCCGAAACTACAAAGCCCGGCACGCGCGAGGCCCGTGCCGGGCAGTACATAACCGAGTTGATCGGTCTGCGTTGATCGGTCCGCGAGAGCCGACCGAATACGTCGGGCATCGCTCGTCGAGCGCGAGCTTACCGCAGACCTCGAATGGTGCAATGGCCAAGACCAGGGGCCAGGCTATTGCAGGATGAATGCCGCCGGATACCTTGTTCCGACAGTCGGTTACTGGTCACCGGCATCAATTTAAACACAACCGAGAAAAAGTCAAGCCAAACCGGCCAAGCGGCGCTCTTTTTGCGCAACCGTTCACAGTCTTTGGTCGATACCCGTCAAACCGATCGCGAGGACACTGATGCTGTTCTATCTCAAGCTGTATCTACTGACCCTACCCGTCTTCTTTGTCATCGACATGCTCTGGCTGGGCATCATTGCGCGCGCGTTCTATCGCGACAGTCTCGGGCATCTGCTCGCCGAGCGGGTGGATTGGGCCGCCGCCATCATCTTCTACCTGATCTATATCGCCGGTATCTTGGTCTTCGCGGTCGCGCCCGGCTTGGCAGCCGACTCGTTGCGCAAGACCATTCTGTTGGCCGCCGGCTTTGGCTTTTTCACCTATGCGACCTATGAACTCACCAATCGCGCCACCCTGCCGGACTGGCCATTGAAGATCGTCGTCGTCGACACCGCATGGGGCGTGGTCCTCTGCTGCCTGGTGGCGATGGCCGCGCATCTCATCGGCAAGTGGTTGCACTGAGGCGATTGACGGACATCGCCTAAGCACGCCCGGCGGCATTGTCCCCGGGCCCTGGGTGCCCTCTCAGTCTCGTTGCAACCGATAACGCGCACCGCAATACGGACAGGTGATCTCACCGCTGGGCTCCGCGTCGATCGGCAGATAGACTCGAGGGTGCATGTTCCAGACCTCCTCACCGGGCAGCGGGCAGCTCAACGGCAGGTCTTTCAGAGTGACGATACGCGCCTTGGTGTCCGTTGGCGGCGGCTTGACATCGGCCGTATCGAGGGCGGGATCGACGATCGGTTCTTGCATTGGAATCAATCTCTATTCAACGGCCAGCGCTCAGAGGTGGGTGAGCCAGTCGGCGTGGATCTCGCTATGACCTTTGACAGCGTCGAAGTACATCGATTGCAAGCGTTCGGTGATGGGGCCACGGGTACCGGAGCCGATCTCGCGGCCATCGACCGAGCGGATCGGCGTCACCTCGGCCGCGGTGCCGGTGAAGAAGGCCTCGTCGGCGATATAGACCTCATCGCGGGTGATGCGTTTGGTCACCACCTCAAGCCCGATTTGATCGGCGAGGGTCATGATGGTGCGTCGGGTAATGCCGTCCAGCGCCGAGGTCAACTCGGGCGTGTAGAGCACGCCCTCGCGCACCAGAAAGACGTTCTCGCCACTGCCCTCGGTCACATAGCCCTCGGCATCGAGCAGCAGGGCCTCGTCATAGCCATCGCGGACCGCCTCCTGCAGGGCCATCATCGAGTTCATGTAATTGCCATTCGCCTTGGCGCGGCACATGGTGGCATTGACATGATGGCGCGTGAATGACGAGACCCGCACGCGAATGCCATGCTTGATGTTTTCCTCGCCGAGGTACGACCCCCAGTCCCAGGCCGCGACGATGCAGTGGACTTGCAGATTGTCGGCGCGCAAGCCCATGCCCTCGGAGCCATAGAAACACATCGGCCGGATATAGGCCGAGCGCAGGCCGTTCTCGCGCACGGCGAGGCATTGCGCCTCATCGAGGGTCTCGCGGTCATAGGGCATCTTCATGCCGAGGATGTGCGCGGAGTTGAACAGACGCGCGGTATGCTCATGCAAACGAAAGATCGCCGAACCGCGGGCCGTTTCATACGCGCGCACACCTTCGAACACGCCCATCCCATAATGCAGCGTATGGGTGAGGACATGTACCTGGGCCTCACGCCAGGGCACCATCTTGCCATCGTGCCAAATGAGACCATCACGATCGTCCATCGTCATTGTTGTCGAACTCCGCTTACAAAGGCCCGCGAGGCGCAGGCGTTATCAGACCGCAGGTTGGCCAGGGCTGGCGCTAGGGCAAGGCGATGCTTCTTCCATCAACCGCTGCCAAATGGCGGCCACGGACGCCCGTTCCGGGCCAAGCCGAGTCGCCTCGATCAAGCCCCCGGCATCCTGCAGCGCATGGCGATGATAGGCCGCACGCAGGGCCTTGTAGGCCGCGGTCAGCTCGGCGCCGACCGTTTCCGCCAATAGACCCCGTCGAATGAGGGTTTCGAGCAGCCGGATATTATCGGTCCAGCGCGTGAGATCGGGATGATCGCCGGCCCAGCGCAGAACGGCGTATTGGACCATAAATTCGATGTCGGCAATACCACCCGCGCCCTGTTTCAGATCAAACCACCCTTCCCGCGTCTTATCCAGCGCCGTCCGCATCTTCGCGCGCATCGCACGGACCTCGTCGCGCAGCTGATCCGGCGCGCGCCGTCGCTGGAGGATGTCGGCGCGCACGCGGCCAAAGCGCTCGGCCAGCACCGCATCGCCAGCCATAGGCCGGGCTCGCACCAAGGCTTGATGTTCCCAAGTCCAGGCGCTCTCGGCCTGATAATCGGCAAACGACGCCAGCGAGCGCGCGATCATGCCCTTATTGCCATCCGGGCGCAGGCGCATATCGACCTCGTAGAGCGCGCCGGAATAGGTCGGCGTGGTCATCACATGGATCAGCCGCTGCCCAAGCCGCACATAGAACTGCTCGCTGGCCACCGGCCTGGGGCCATCGGTCATGGTGCCAGCGGTGGCCTCGTCGTAGAGAAACACCAGGTCGAGATCGGAGTTGTAGCCGAGTTCGATGCCGCCGACCTTGCCATAGCCGATGACACTGAAGCCCGGCGCCGCGTGATCGGTCCCGGGCGGACTGCCGTGGCGCTCGACCAGATCGTGCCAAGCAATCTCCAGGCTGCGCGCGGTCGCGACCTCGGCGATCTCGGTGAGATAGTCGCTCACCACCATCAGCGGAATGGCGCCGGTGACATCGGCCGCCGCGACGCGCAAGCGGTTGCCTTGGGCGAATTGCCGCAGGCGCTCCATGCGCTGCTCGAGGTCGTCCGCCTCGACGCCGGAGAGGAGCTGATCGAGTTCCTGCTCCAGATCGGCCCGATGCAGGGGCTCGAACAACCGGCGCGGGTCGAGCAGCTCATCGAGCAGCAACGGCTGACGGGCGGTGCGCTCGCCGAACCAGGGGCTCTTGGCGCTGAGCCGCACCAGTTGATGCAGGGCATCGGGATGCTCGGCGAGGAGGTCCAGATAGGCGGTGCGGCCCAGCACCGCCTCCAGCACCTTGAGCACGCGGCCGAGGCTGAGGTCGGGCGCGCCACAGGCGGCGAGTTCCTCCAGCAAGCGCGGCATGACCAGCCCTAGCCGCGCGAGCCCGCGGCTCGACAGCCCGCGGCGGTCGGCCGTCTCGCGGAAATCCAGGAGCTGTCGCCAGGCCGAGTCGGGCTCCGCGAAACCGGCCGTTTCCAGCAGCTCGATGGCCGCGGCCCGATCCGGCAGCCGCTCCCAGAGCGAAGCCACCGAGGTCGCGGTCGGCGGCGATTCCTCGGGATCGGCGAAGATCGCATCGAAATGCCGTTGCACGCAGGCGCGATGCGCGTCGAGATCGACCTCGAACGCCTCCCAGTCGGCATAGCCCATCGAGTGGGCCAGGCGTGCGCGCGCCGGGGCGCCGCTCGGCAGCGAATGCGTCTGCTCGTCGCGCCAGGCCTGCAGACGGTTCTCGGTCAGGCGTAGGAACCGATAGGCGCGGGTCAGCTCGCTCACCGTCGCGGGTTCCAGCAGGCCCTTATCGCCGAGCAGGGCCAACACCTGCTGGATCGGACGCACCTGCAACTCCGGCTCGCGCCCGCCCCGGATCAGCTGAAAGGATTGACCGATGAACTCGATCTCGCGGATACCGCCGGGACCGAGCTTGATATTGTCGGCCATGCCCTTGCGTCTCAGCTCGCGGTCGATCAGGCCCTTGAGATGACGCAGCGAGGCGATGGCACCGAAATCCAGATAGCGCCGAAAGACAAAGGGCCGCAACATGGCCTCGAGTTCGGCCCGAGCCTCGGGCGCGCCGGCCACGACCCGGGCCTTGGTCATCGCATAACGCTCCCATTCCCGCGCCTGCGAATGGTAATAACCCTCCATCGCATCGAAGCTCATCGCCAGCGGACCCGCGTCGCCGAAGGGCCGCAGCCTTGTGTCGACCCGAAACACGAAGCCATCGGCGGTCTTGGCGTTCAGCGCCTTGACCAGCCGCTGACAGAGGCGGGCGAAGAATTGCTCCACGCTCAGCTCGCGCGGGCCGTCCACCACGCCCCCGGCGCTCGGGAAGGCGAAGATCAGGTCGATATCCGAGGACAGATTCAGCTCGCGCGCGCCGAGCTTGCCCATGCCCAGCACCAGCAGCGACTGCGGCCGGCCATGCCCGTCCTGGGGCACACCCAGCTCGGCGCGCGTCCAGGGCTCGAGCAGGCGCAGACTCTCGCGGATACAGCTATCGGCAAGGGCGGTCAGATCCTCGAGGGTCTCGTCGAGTTCGGCCCAGCCGGCCAGGTCGCGAAAGACGATGCGCAGCATCTGCTCGCGCCGAAAATGGCGCAAGACCCGCTGGAGCTGGACTTCGTCGCTCACCTCGGCGAGCGCCGCGCGCAACTGTTCGCTCATCCGCTCGGCGCTGGAGGCACGCCGCAGCGCACCGCTCTCCAGCAGCCCGGCAAGGCTGCGCGGGTGGCGGGCACAGGTCAGGGCGACGAACTCACTCCCTTCCCAGACCCGCGCGCGCGCCGCCGTGAACGCTTGGTCCCGGGGCACTTCGAGGCCCTGCTCCACCGCCCAGTCCCGCCACTGTTGCCAATGGCTGTCGTTCGCGCTCTGTGGGGTCTCTGGCATCAGGGTCGGACTCGCTCGCCGCAGGCGATACACTCACTGCTCACTGCTCACTGCTCACTGCTCGCTGCTCACTGCGCACAGGACTCACTGCGCATGGAGACGGTAGCTCGAGGCCAGTCGATACTGATCGCCGGGCGCGATCGAGACCACATCCTCGGCCGCGTTGGCAGTCTCGACACAGAGCGTGCGCAGGTATTCATCGTCCCCGAAATCGCCCATCGCCCGTGCCTGCTCGATCCAGGGGTTCCAGACCACCGCCGAACGGCTGCCTTCGCGCTCGATATGGATCGCGCGTCCGAGACTCGGATCATCGATGATCAGTCGATCCAGGGTCTGCAGATAGATCCGATCGAGCGGCCCGTCGATATTGATCGGCCCGGACTGGGTAGCGCGGACGCCATCGGCCAGTTTGTCGAGGTAATCGTGACCGGCGAGGCCGAGCACCTGAACCTGGCGCAGGTCGCCCACGTTGAAATAGGTATGCAGCGCCTGCGTCACGCTGAACGCGGCCTCGCCCGTGTTGTGCGTGATCAGCGCCACGTCCAGGGTCTCGCCAATGGTGATCTCGATCTCCAGCGAGAACGCGTGCGGCCAAGCGCTGCGGGTCTGGTCGTCATCGCGCGTTCCCAGCCGCACCCGGGTGCTGCCATCGACCCGGGTCTCGGTCAACAACAGCTGCCAGTCGCGGGTGCGCACGAAGCCGTGGGCGGGGCGACCGCGCTGCTCGGGATCGGGTCCGAACCAGGGCCAGCAGACCGGAATGCCGCCCTTGATCGCCTTACCGGGTTGGAACTGGGCCTGCCGGCTGACGAACAGCAGATCGTCATTGGTATCGACCGGACAGTAGGACAGGACCTGCCCGCCGTGGGCGCAGATCGACGCGCGGGCGAACGCGTTGTCGACGGTGATCAGCGGAAACCCGCCATCGCCCACGCAGATCGCGAGCACACCGGGAATGGCGAAGGCGTCGTTGGCTTGAGCGATATCCATGAGCGATCCTCGAGGTCATTAGAACAGCGACAGCAATCAGAGTCTCCGGGAGGCGTTCGGGATCATTGCCCGTCACGCCGCATGCGATCGAGCCGACCTTGGGCAAGACGCGCCTCGGTGGTCTCCGGAAAGCGCCTCACCAGCTCCTCGAGCCGATCGCGGGCGGCGTCGAACTCGTCCTGCTCATAGGAGACGTAGCCAAGCTTGAGCAGCGCCGCCGGCACCTTCGGGCTCTGCGGATAGTCGCTGACCAAGCGGTTGAACGCGCGCTGGGCGGCCGGGTAGTCCTGGGTCACATAACCGATCTCGCCAAGCCAATAGCGGGCGTTATCGGCGAACTGCCCCTGCGGATAACGTTCGAGCATCTCGCTGAAGGCGGCGCGGGCCGCGGCGTAATCGCGTGCCTTGAGCAACTCGAAGGCCTCGCGATACTGCTCGCGCTCGCCGCCGCTGGAGGTCTCCGGAACCGGCAGCCCCAGCATGCCCGGGTCCACCGGGCGCACCCCCTCGGGCGCGGTGGCCGCTTCCCCTCCGGGTAGTACAAAGGCGGACTCATTCGAGCCGCCATCCGCGGCCGGATCGAACGACAGCGCGCTCGGGCTGGGTAAGCGGCCGCCGTCGTGCTCGCCGGTGCCGAAGCCGTTCGAAGCGGGCAGCCGGGAGTCAGGGCGAGACTCAGGCCAGGAGTCAGGCTGGGAGTTAGGCTGGGAGTCTGACCGGAAATCAGGCCGGAAATCAGGCTGGGACTCGATTCGGGGCGCAAACGAGGACGGCGCTGCGATGCCTTCTTGTCGCAACAGATAGTGCTGGGTCTCGACTTGGCCGCGCAACTCCTGGACCTCCCGCTGCAACTGTTGGATCTGCAATAACAGGTCGGAGAGCGAGCGTTCGCTCAGCATCCGCTCGAGCCGGGACAGGCGCGCCTCGATGTCCGGATCGGCCGCCAGCGCCATGGTCGGCGGCGCGCTCAGAACCGTCAGCAGCAGCATCCAGGCGAGCGGGGCCGGGAGGGGACGAGCGTGCAGCATCGGATCATGCCTCATTCGTAGACCAGCTCGACGCGGCGATTCTCGCGCCAGGCGGATTCAGAGCGGGCCGGATTCGCGGGACGTTCCTCGCCATAACTGAGGGTCGTCAGCCGCTCGCCGGGCACCCCCTCGGCCATCAGGAAGCTGCGCACCGCCTGGCTGCGCCGTTCCCCCAGGGCCAGGTTGTAACCGCGCGTGCCACGCTCATCGGTATGGCCCTCGAGCCTGACCGTGACGTCCGGCGTGTTGAAGATGTACTCGGCATGCGCGCGCAGCAGATCCGCGTACTCTGGCTGGATCGCGCTGGCGTTGTACTCGAAATGGATCAGCCTCCGGTAGAGCGGGCTCGCCGGGTCGTCGAGGGGCGAGCGTGCCGACGCCTCGGCCGCGCCCGCCCTGGCGCCGGCGTCATCCCTGGAGGCATCCAATTCAGCCGCGCTCGGCGTCGCCGGCGGCGGTGGCGTCGTTGTGCAGGCACCGAGCGCCAGGCTCGCGGCGACGAGCAACAACGAAAGCGGTCGATCGATCATGCGGACCCCATGGATGGTGGTGAGAGTGAAGGCGGCGGCTATCAAGGCCGGTATTCGCGCGCTCAGGGCAAGAATGGCGACCAGGCCGGCTCGCGCACCTCGCCGGCTTCCTGCGACAGCCGCTGCCCCGAGCCGCCGTCGATCGGGGTCACCGACAACAGGCCACGGCCATTCTGTTGGCTCGCATAAATTACCATGGCGCCATTGGGCGCGAAACTCGGCGATTCATCGAGTTCGCCATCGCTCAACAAGCGCCGCGAGCCGCCGTTCGCATCGGTGACCAGAATCCGGAAGCGCCCGCCGACCCGGGTCACCATGACCAAGGAGCGACCATCGGGGGAATAGCGCGCGGCGGCGTTATAGTCGCCCTCGAAGGTGACCCGCTGGGGCGACCCACCGCTCGCCGACACCCGATAGATCTGGGGTTGCCCGCCCCGATCCGAGGTGAAGACGATCTCGCTACCATCCGGCGACCAGGCCGGTTCGGTATCGATCGCATAATGATCGGTGAGACGCGTCAATTGTTTGCTCGCCAACTCCAGCACATAGATGTCCGGATTGCCGTCCTTCGACAGGGTCATCGCCAGCCGATCGCCGTCCGGCGAGAACGCGGGCGAGCCATTGATGCCCTCGAAGCGGGCGACGCGCTCGCGCCGGCCGCTCGCCAATTCCTGAACGAAGATGCTCGATTGGCTGTTTTCGAACGAGACGTAGGCCAGGCGACGCGCATCCGGCGACCAGGCCGGCGACATGATCGGATCGGCCGAATCGACGATGGTCTGCGGGTTGTAGCCATCGGCATCCGAAACCCGCAGCGAGACCCGCGCATCGCGACCGCGCGGGCCGGAGGTGACATAGGCGAGGCGGGTCGCGAAGACGCCGCGTTCGCCGGTCAGGGCCTCGTAGATCTGGTCCGCGATCCGATGCGCGGCATGGCGCAGCCCGCGCTCGCTCGAGCGCAGCGAGCCGGACTGGATCGCCTTGTCGTTGAAGACATCGAACAGGCTCCAGCGCAGGCTGTAGCCACCGTCCTCGGCCGGGCCGATCTCGCCGATCACCAGGTTGTTCATGTCCAGCAGTTGCCACTCGCGCGCATCGATCTCGTCCTCGCGCTGTGGCATGCTCAGCATCTCGCGCGGCGGCAAGGCGCGGAAGCGGCCGCTCCGGCTGAGATCGGCGCTGATGACGCTGGCGATATCCACGCCAGGGCGCGCGCCATCGCGATTGCCGAAGGGCACCACCGCGATCGGCTGCGCGCCCTCGACGCCACCGGTCACCTCGATGGTCAGTCGAGCCTGAGCCTGGCCGATCGCCAGCATGAGCACGGTGGCGAACAGGGTGACCAGCGCTGGGCGTGGGCGTTGCTTCATGTCATCTCCCTCGGATTGCCGGTTTAGAAAGCGTCCATCGACTCTTTCCCGACATGAGCGCCACCGTGCGGCAATACTCGGCCGGTAGAAAATGGACAGCGAATCAAGGCCGAAAAGAAATCTGCAAATCACGAATCAGCTCGAACTCATCACCTTCTGGCACCGGCAGCGGCGAGGCCCGATAGATGGCCGCAACCACGGATTGATCGTACGCGGCCCGACCGCTACTCTCGACGACGCGCACGCTGCCAGGGATGACGGCCCCGCCGGGTTCAAGGCTTAAATTCACCACGGTCTCGAGATCGAGATTCGGGCGCTGCCCCTGGGGTCGCACCCAGTTTTGTTCCACCCGGTTTTTGATCAAGACCCCCCAACGGTTCTGGATCTCCGCCGCCGAGGCTCCGGCCGCGCGGCCATTCGTCGGATCATCGTCCTGTTCCCGACGGTCCTGTTCCTCGGCCTCCAGTGCTTCGCGCATCCGCCGTTCGCGTGCCTCGGCCTGTTCGGCCTCGCGCCGGCGCCGCAGTTCCTCGCGCTCGCGTTCCAGCTCGGCCTGGCGTTCGGC
>NZ_JBKHDN010000027.1:0-20230 GCF_046541315.1 Halochromatium sp.
AGAATCCCAATGCCCCGGAGGCGGCCCCGCTGCGTGACCCCGAGGAGATCATCGATACCATGCTGGCGCGGGATGCGGAGACGGCGGCGATCTTGGAGAAGATCAGGAGGTTGTTGTGAAGGCGGGGTGGGAGGTTGCCGAGCTTGCTCAGGTTTCAGCGGTCTTTACAGATGGCGATTGGATCGAAACGAAGGACCAGGCACCGGAGGGTATCCGCTTAGTACAGACCGGTAACATTGGTAGCGGTATTTTTAAGGACCGTAGAGAGAAAGCGCGCTATATCGATACAGCAACTTTCGAGCGATTGAATTGCACGGAAGTCCTGCCTGGCGACTGCCTGGTTTCTCGACTGCCCGACCCTGTTGGTAGGGCTTGCCTCGTACCCCAGGCCGAAGAAAAGATGGTGACCGCAGTAGACTGCACGATCATTCGTCCAGATAAGCGTAAGCTCGACCCGCGATTTCTTGTCTACTACACTGCATCACATAATTATCTCAAGGACATTGACGAACAGTGTACAGGGACGACGCGTAAGCGCATCAGCCGCAAGAATCTAGGAAAGATACCAATCCCACTCCCCTCACTCGAAGAACAAAAGCAAATCGTCGCCATTCTGGACGAGGCGTTCGAGTGTCTGGATCGCGCCCGTGCGAATGTGGAAGCGAATTTGGAGGATGCGCGAGCCTTCACTAAGGCGGAGATAGATAATCTCTTTAATAAAGGAGGTAAAGGTTTATCGATGCGTAAGTTTTCTGAAATTACCGCAGATACACTGATAGGTTTGGTTCGTGGAAAAAAGGAGCAGGGTCCGGGTAAAAATTATGCCTATGTAAAAATGAATAACATCTCGAACCACGACAGTTTCGATGGAAGCGACGTTTCTAGAGTTGAATGCACGGCTGAAGAGTTTGGGCGCTTTTGTCTTCTCCCAGGTGACTTTTTATTTAACACAAGAAATAGCAAAGAGCTTGTCGGTAAGTCATGCGTTTATGAGGGACAGCTTAGCCAAGAATTGGTATTTAACAACAATATCATGCGGGTCAGATTCATGCAGGGAATCGAAGCACGGTTTGTCGCTTTGGCGTTTCGATCCCGGTTTGTCAAAAAACAATTAGAGCGAATGAAGAGCGGCACTACCAGTGTCGTCGCAATATATCATAAATCACTAAAAAATCTTGAAATATTGCTTCCTAGCCACAAAGAACAGCTTCGAGTAGTCGCTCAATTCAGTCAATTGGATACAATGACAGAAGATGTTCGCAATTCTTATCTGTTGCAAGTCGCTGACCTCGCCGACCTCCGCCAATCCCTTCTCCAAAAAGCCTTCGCCGGTGAGTTGACATGAAGCGAGTAGACCATTTGCTTGATCTTAGAAACCTCGGCGAGTTGCCTTCGCATCCTTAACCTGTTCGGCAACCAAAGGGAGAACGCGCCATGATGAAGATTGACAAGCAGGACATTGGCCATCTGTTGTTGCTCGACTATCTGGCATCGCTGCACTCAGCGCGGGAGAATCTGCGATTATTCGAGCGCAAATATCAAACTTCTCTGGAAGAGTTTTCGACTGCGCTCAAAACCAACGATCAGGAAGACTTCGAGGCGTGGGACGATTATATGGAATGGAGGGCGTATCAACGAGTCTCCGAGGACTTGAGTCAGAAGAGCATCCGCAACAGCCCAAGTAAACACCGATGATACCCGAGCAAATCACGAATGCAGTGAAACAGATCGCTGAGGCGGCACAACCTGAGCAAATCCTGCTCTTTGGCTCCCACGAGCGCGGCGAGGCGCATGACGATTCCGATCTCGACCTGCTCGTCTATTCAAGGTCGGACGTCGACCGCTGGGGCCATCAACCCGGCAGCGCCCTGTTCTGGGGGTTGCGTGAAGGCAAGGTCATGTATGACTGAGCAAGGCCAGGGTGACTACACATGTGACCGTGAGCGTTGGCAGTCGGTCTATCGCGTCGATTCACTGGCGGATGCCATCGATGCCTGGAAGCAAGCGGGACAGGATGAACGCGTCCTTCTCCGCATGCTAAAAGCAGACCAGCTATTCCACATTCACATCAACTCAGGGATCAAATAGCGATGCGAAACATTGCGATTAACATCAAAGACGACCAGTTGGCTAAACAGGTGATTTGGTGGCTTGAGCATTTCAAGGAGGATGGCATTGAGATCATCTCTATTGAGGACTTAGAAGATCTGAAGGCGCTGCAACTCACACGCCAGGAAGCATCAGTCTCTTTCGAAGATTAGCTACAAATGATTCACGAAAATCAGCCAACGCGGCAGGACGTCTAGGTGACCAAGCTCACTCAACTCTACGATCAGGATTACACCGCCTGGACCGAGACCAACGCGGCCTTGCTGAAGGCCGGCCGCTTCGAGGCGCTCGACATCGAACATTTGCTTGAGGAACTGAGCGAGATGGGCAAAAGCGAGCAGCGCAGCCTCGAAAGTCGCCTGCGGGTCTTGCTCGCTCACCTGCTGAAATGGCAATTTCACTATGCTCAGCTCTCCGAGCGCTGGCGCGAGTTCGATGGCCGCAGTTGGCGCAACACGATCGTTCATCAGCGCGCCGAATTGAAGCTCCTGTTGCGCAAGCATCCAGGCATGAAACGTCTCTGGACGGCCGCGCTTCAAGAAGCCTATGGCGACGCCCGAGAACTCGCGGCGGAGGAAAGTGGATTGCCCATTGAGACCTTCCCATCGGCTTGCCCCTACAGCGATCAGGCTATCCTCGACACGGCGTTTTTGCCTCCCCACGAGCATCAAGGTCATCACGATCTCATCAGTGACAATGAGAGGGAGTGCTGATCGGCAGCGCACTGTTCTGGGCGCTCCGTCAAGTTAGGCCGTTCTGAACACGACTGAGGGACAAGGCATGTACACCGAAACGGAAGCCGACACCCGCGCCAACCGCATCGACCCGATCCTGGAAGCCGCCGGCTGGGGCGTCGTCCCCGGCGCGATGATCCGCCGCGAGGTCATCTGCCCCGGTCGCATCCAGGCCGGTGGCCGGCGCGGCAAGGGACTGGCCTGCGATTATGTGCTTGGTATACAAGGGGCACAAGCTGGCGACGTTGGAGGCCATGCGCGCCGGGGTGAGCGTCCGCGAGGGGATCGGTCAGGCCAAGGACTACGCGCAGCGGCTTGGCGCCCGGCTGGCGTTCGCCTCCAACGGACTCGGCTGGTACCGGGTCGACCTGGCCACCGGCGAGGAAGGCGAACTCAGCCTGCCGTTCCCGACCCCGGACGACCTCTGGGCGCTGGTGTTCAGCGAGACGAACGCCTGGCGCGAGCGCTTCGGCGCGGTGCCATTCGAGACCGACGGCGGCAAGTGGGAGCCGCGCTACTACCAGCACCGGGCGATCACGGCGGTGTTGGAGGCGATTGCCCAGGGCACGCGGCGCATCTTGCTGACGCTGGCGACCGGCACCGGCAAGACCTCGATTGCGTTTCAGATCGCCTGGGTGCTGTTCCAGGCCAAGTGGAACCTGAGCGGCGCGCCGAATCGGCGTCCGCGCATCCTGTTCCTGGCCGATCGCAACCTCCTCGCCGATCAAGCCTATAACGACTTCTCGGCCTTTCCGTCGGACGCCATCGCGCGCATCAATCCCGGATCGCTGCGCAAGAAAAGAGGCGTGCCGAAGAACGCGAGCCTGTTCTTCACCATCTTCCAGACCTTTATGACCGGCGACGGCGAGCCGGTGTTCACGGGCTATCCGCCGGACTTCTTCGACTTCATCATCATCGACGAGTGCCATCGCGGCGGCGCCAAGGATGAGAGCCAGTGGCGCGGCATCCTGGAGCATTTCTCCCCGGCGGTGCAGCTCGGGCTGACGGCAACCCCGAAGCGCCGGCAGAACGCCGATACCTACGCCTATTTCGGCGAGCCGGTCTACACCTATGCGCTGCGCGAGGGTATCGAGGACGGTTTCCTGACGCCGTTCAAGGTGCGACAGATGGCAAGCACCCTCGATGCCTATGTCTACCATCCCGAGGATACAGTACTGGCCGGCGAGGTGGAGGTGGGCGATGTCTTCGACGAGGCCGACTTCAACAACCGGGTCATCATCCCCGAGCGCGAGCGCAGCCGGGTGCAAGAGTTCATGGGCCGGATCGATCCGCGCCAGAAGACGCTGGTGTTCTGCGCCACCCAGGAGCACGCGGCCCTGGTGCGCGATCTGATCAATCAGCTCAAGACCAACCCGGAGCCGGACTACTGCCAGCGGGTGACCGCCAACGATGGCGAGGTCGGCGAGGCGCATTTGCGCCGTTTCCAGGACAACGAGAAGACGATTCCGACCATCCTCACCACCTCGCAGAAGCTCTCCACTGGCGTGAATGCCCGCAACATCCGCCATATCGTGCTGATGCGCCCGATCCGTTCCATGATCGAGTTCAAGCAGATCATCGGGCGCGGCACGCGGGTGTTCGACGGCAAGGACTGCTTTACCATCTGGGATTTCGTCAAGGCTTACGAGCACTTCAACGACCCGGAATGGGACGGCGAGCCACTGGCGCCCGACGCCGGCTGGCGCATGCGCGAGGATGCAGACGACCTGCCAGCAGACGACCTGTCCGGCGCGGAGGCTGACCGAGTGGCCGATGAGGCCGCTGGCTCGGGCGACGACGCTGCCGCTGCCGATGATCCCCCGCCCAAGGAGAAGCTCGTCATCCAGCTGGCGGATGGCAAAGCGCGCAAGATCGCCTACCTGGCGACGACGACCTATTGGAGCCCGGAGGGTAAGCCGATCTCAGCGACCGCGTTCCTGCAACGGCTGTTCGGCGATTTGTCCGGGCTGGTGGCGGATGAGGACCAGCTACGCACGACCTGGAGCGACCCGGAGGCCCGTGAGCAGTTCATGGCACAGCTCGGCGATCGCGGCTACGACCAGGACCGGCTCGATGACATCCGCCGGCTGGTGGATGTCCCCGACAGTGACCTCTACGACGTGCTGGGCTATGTGTTGTTCACGACGCCAACCAAGACTCGGCATGACCGTGCCGAGCGCTTGCGGCAGGATGGGCTGGATGCGGTCGACGGTGAGCTGAAGGCGCTGCTGCTGAGCATCCTCAAGGCGTATGAGAGCGGCGGCGAGGCGGAGCTGGCAACGCTCAAGCTCGGGCAACTGCTGGTGGCGCGTTACGGCAGCGTGGGCGAGAGCAAGGCCAAGCTGGGCGAGTTGTCGCAGGTGAAGGCGCAGTTCGAGCAGATGCAGGCGGCGTTGTATGCGCAGTGATCTAACGAGGACCATCCGCGCGCAGCGAGAACTGCTCGAAGGGCGCCGATGGCCACTGCTCGGGCAGGCGCCGAGGCCGGTTGCGGAGCCGGCCGTCACATAGCGGTGCGGGCTGGCATTGCTGCAGCACATAGTTGCGCACGCCGGCATCGGCCAGTCGCTGCATCAGCGTTTGCAGGTAGGCGTCGTCATCGAGACCCGGCATGGGCGTGGTGCGAACCTCGAGCGCGATTCCGGCCTCGAGCAGCAATCCCAAGCTCCGCCAAGCGGCTTCGCCGGAGCCGGAGATGCCGGTTACCTGGGGATAATCGTCCGGCAGCGCCTTGATATCGAGCCCCACCCAATCGAGCAACGGCAGCAGCTTGCGCAAGCGCTGGGGATAGGGTCCGCCGGTGTGCAGTCCAACCTTGAAGCCGAGCGCGCGCACGTCGGCCATCGCCTCGGCGAGTGCGGATTGCGCGGTCGGCTCGCCGCCGCTGAACACCACCGCATCGAGCAGGCCAAGGCGAGATCTCAGAAGTTCGAGCACCTCGGCCCAGGTGGGCGCATCCCTCCCCTCCCCTTCAGGCGCAACGTCCAGCAGATGGCTGTTATGGCAATACCGGCAGCGCCAGGGGCAGCCCTGGCAGTAAACGACCGCCGCTAACTCCCCCGGATAATCGACGCTCGTCAGCGGCGTCAGTCCGCCGAGTCTAAGCGCATTGGCCGCAGGCTGGGTCTGAGGCTCGCGCTGATGCTTGATCATGGCCAAAAGACGTCTTGCCCTTGTCCGAGCCTTATCCTAGGCGCGCTCAGGCGGCTTCGCGCCGAGACGCCCCGGAGCGTTGAATCGAATCCTGGCTCGCGTGCTGGCCGCAATGCCGATTCGCGTGCTGGCTCGACGGTTGATCCGAATCCGGGCGACCCGCCGGCCGCTCCTGAAAGTAGGTGCGCTCTTGATGCTCGGCCTGCTTGCCGCGATTGAAGGCCGAGACCGGCCGGTGATAGCCCATCACGCGGGTCCAGACCTCGCAGCGGGTGCGCTCTTCGTCGCGCAGCTCGATGGTCGGCTCGGTCGTTGTTTCAGTCATTGGATGCTCCTGTCGATGTGGATGGCACGGCCGGCTTTCGGCCGCGTTAGCTCGTATGAGCTACTCGTTTGCTTCGTCGTTCTTCTGAGCCTGCAATCGCTCGATGTGGCAGCGGATGTCCTGGTCGCGGGACTGGCGGCGTCGATCGCCTGGATGGCGATCGCCGAGCCTCCACGGATGGATTCACGGCGTCCGCCGGTCTCGCGACCAGGGCTTCCGCTTTCCTTGGCATCATGCTCATGGCTTGCGCCCCCGACCGTTCAGCAGCGCTCAGGCCGTCGTCGCTTGCAGCTCGGCGCGCTTCCTCTCGATCAGTTCGGCATCGCACTTGGGGCAGAACTCGTGTTCGCCAGCGATGTAGCCATGCACAGGACAGACCGAAAAGATCGGCGTCACCGTGATGTACGGCAGCCGGAAGTTGGTCAGCGCCCGCTGCACCAACCGCTTGCAGGCGTCGGTCGAGCCGATGCGCTCGCCCATGTAGAGATGCAGCACGGTGCCGCCGGTGTACTTGGTCTGCAGCTCGTCCTGCGCCGCCAGCGCCGCGAAGGCATCGTCGGTATAGCCAACCGGCAGTTGCGACGAATTGGTGTAGTACGGCGCCTCCTCGGTGCCCGCCTGCAGGATGTCCGGAAAGCGCTTCTTGTCCTCGCGCGCGAAGCGATAGGTCGTCCCCTCCGCTGGCGTCGCCTCCAGGTTGTACATGTGCCCGGTCTCCTCCTGGAACCGCACCATGCGCTCGCGCACATGATCGAGCAGCCGGCAGGCGAAGGCATGGCCCCAGGCGGTGGTGATGTCGTCGGTATCCGCCGTGAAGTTGCGGATCAGTTCGTTGATGCCGTTGACCCCGACCGTGCTGAAGTGATTGCGCAGGGTGCCGAGATAGCGCTTGGTGTACGGGAACAGCCCGGCATCCATGTGGCGTTGGATCACCTTGCGCTTCAGCTCCAGGCTCTTCTTCGCCAGCTCCATCAGCTCGTCGAGTCGGCGCAGCAGGCCGGCCTCGTCGCCGCGATGGGTGTAGCCGAGCCGCGCGCAGTTGATGGTCACCACGCCGAGCGAGCCGGTCTGCTCGGCTGAGCCGAACAGGCCGTTGCCGCGCTTGAGCAGCTCGCTCAGATCGAGCTGTAAGCGGCAGCACATCGAGCGCACCATGTTGGGCGAGAGCTCGGAGTTGAGGAAGTTTTGAAAATAGGGAAGGCCATATTTTGCAGTCATCTCAAAGAGATACTCTGCATTCTGGCTGTCCCAGGGGAAGTCCTCAGTGATGTTGTAGGTCGGGATCGGGAAGGTGAAGATGCGGCCCTTGGCATCGCCCTCGGTCATCACCTCGATATAGGCGCGATTGATCATGTCCATCTCGGCCTGCAGCTCGCCGTAGGTGAACGGCTGCTCCTCGCCGCCGATCATTGGCACCTGCTCGCGCAGATCCTCGGGGCAGACCCAGTCGAAGGTCAAGTTCGTGAACGGGGTATTGCCAGTGATGAAGGCCTTGCCGCGGCGCCGGGCGACAAAGGTGCCGTTGCGGGTGGTCGGACACCAGACCTTACCGCGATAAGGCTTGCGCTCGATCAGCTGGATATAGGTTTCGCGGTTGCGCACGATGTTCAACACATGCACGCCGGAATCCTTGCGCGTGTAGACCGTGCTGCCCCAGCCCGCCAGGCTGCAGAGTTCCTGTAGGGCGTCGAGATTTTCCCGATCGTTGGTGTAGATGCGGACGCGCCCACTCGGCTCGATACTGCCGTCGCCCTTGACATAGGTCTCGAGAAACAGCCGAATCTGCCGTGCGGATAGGGTCCGGATCAATGGCGGAACACACTTGCGCTGCAGGTGGCCGAGCACCAGCTCACTGCCCTCGGTGTTCAGCCGATAACGACAGACCGGGTGATTCGCATAGGTGCCGGTCTGGCGTCGCTCGTGCCAGGTCAGCCCCATCTCGGTCAGCAGCCATTCGATCTCGGCCGCGTTCTCGCGGTTACCCGTCGATTGCCAGATGCTGACGCGCCGCCGTCCCGCATCAAAATCGAGGTTGCCTTCGGCGACCACCCAGGCCAGCAGCATGACCAGATTGTCATCCACCTCGACGGTCGAGGCGGTCTCCCAGGCATTCGGCACGATCACCGGCGATTTCAGCTTTGCAACATCTTCGATCTCTTCGAGAATCCAACGGTTATCCGAGTTGAAGACCTTTCTCACGACCTTGTGCTGTGGCGTCACCCATTGCTCTTGGGTGCGGTTGCGCAGCACATACATCTCGCCGTCGAAGTCGTAGGCGGTGATCGCCAGCGGCTCCAGGTACTCCAAGCGATTGTTGCGCCAATCGAAGGTCGCGATCCGCTCGCCCTCGGCGATCTGGTCGTAGCGTTTCCAGCCCTGCTCGGTCAGGCATTCGGTCTCGGCATCGACGCACTGGCACCCCCAACGCGAGGGCACGTTGAGGTTGTAGATCAGCTCCTGGATGTACTGCTTGACGCGCGGGTAGTCGAGCCCATCGACGCGCACATAGGGCGCCATGTAGGTATCGAAGCTCGAGAACGCCTGCGCGCCCGCCCACTCGTTCTGCAGGGTGCCGAGAAAATTGACGATCTGGCCGATGGCGCTCGACATGTGCTTGGGCGGCCCAGCCTCGACCTTGCCCGGCACGCCGTTGAGCCCTTCCGCGAGCAAGGTCCGCAGCGACCAACCGGCGCAGTAACCGGCGAGCATGTCCAGGTCGTGGATGTGGATGTCGCCCTCGCGGTGCGCCGCGCCGACCTGCGGCGGATACACATGCGAGAGCCAATAGTTGGCGATCATCTTGCCCGAGGTGTTCAGGATCAGCCCGCCGAGCGAGTAGCCCTGGTTGGCATTGGCCGCGACACGCCAGTCGGAGCGATCCAGGTACTCGTTGATCGAGCTGGAGACGTCGACCAGCGTGCGGCGGTCGGCACGCAGCTTGGCGCGCTGCTCGCGGTAGACGATGTAGGAGCGCGCGGTCTCGAAGTGGTTGGCACTGATCAGGGTCTGCTCGACGACATCCTGGATGCCCTCGATATCCGGGTCGCGGCCCTCGTGATAACGATGCGCGAGCACCTTGACGACCTGCGCGGTCAACAGCTGCGCCTCCATCTCGCCGAACTCACCGGTTGCCTGCCCGGCGCGCGCGATCGCGGACTCGATCTTCGAGGCGTCGAAAGGCACCTGCTCACCGTCGCGCTTGATCACGCGCGTCGGCAGCCTGAGCAGCGCCGAGGTGGTCGCTGTCGTCTTCGTCATGGTCTGTTTCCTGGAGTCCGGCCACAAGATATTGTGTGCGCCAGTATAGGCGACACTACATCTTGCGTGAAGGGCCGATTGTCCCAGCTTGACCCAGGTCAGTTGCAGCCGGCTCGATCACAACGCCGGCTTGACAGCCTCCCACACCAGGGCGGTGCCATCCCAGCACCCTCGGGGCTGAACCGATGAGCCGGTCCTGCCGCGCTCAAGGCGATTCTGAAACGCGCGCACCTCAGAACAGCATTAGACCAGGACCCGGTTGAGATCCACCGGACGGCAAGCATAACGCGACCTATCTCAACAGATTGAACGGTCTCATCGAAGGCAGCGAGCTGGCCGACGCCTCATCGGTCGACATCGTCAAACGTGGCACCGGCGGCGTCTTCGACACCGGCGCCCGGGCCTGGGATCACGCCTTCTCCTGGAACTGTATGAGCGCGAGCGGCAGCGATGATCCACAGGCCGAGCTTGCTGCGGCCATCGAGCGCGACTTCGGCGGCAGTGATAACCTAGTCGACTATCGCAACGACAAGATAGAGGTATCTTGATGCCTTCTGGGAGATGGTCAACGGGGACTTCGCCGCGGACAATCTCGGGCGCAGGGAACCCTTCGATGTCTGATCCGCTGGGTGGCGAGCTGTCTTGGAGGCCTTGTGACGAACCGTGTCGCGCTAGCCCTGGCCGGGCGCGGCCCCGTCGAGCGGCCGGCCCGGCAGTCGGCCAACCCGCGACAGCAACAGCCGTCGCAGCAACTGCCCCAACGAAACGCAACCGGCGCTCATGAGCAACGGCTTCTTCCTCTTCAGCGGCTCGCATCTGGCGGCGATCGGCCTGATCCTAGCGGCGTCAGTGCTGCTGCCGATCGCCGTCCGCAGCCTAACGCCCCAGCTGGCACGGCCGATCGGGGCCCTATTGGCACTGGTGCTGGTCTCTCAAGAGCTTGTGCAACTGCTGCTGCTCCTGCAGCGCTATGGGCCGACAGCCCAGATGCTGCCTCTGCATCTTTGCTCGCTTGCGGTTTGGGTCACCGCTTGGGTCTTGATCACCGCCAGCCCGCGCGTCTTCGAGGTGGTCTACTTCTGGGCGCTCGGTGGCACCACTCAGGCACTGGTGACACCGGACCTTGGACCGGGCTTCCCGTCGGCTGAGTTCGTGCTGTTCTTCCTCGGCCACGGCTTGGTCTTGGTCGGCGTGACCTACGCGCTCATCGTCTACCGGCTTCGACCGGTTCCCGCCTCCTTGATCCGGGTCCCTGCGATCACCCTCGGGGTGGCCGCTCTGGCCTTTGGCGTCAACCTCGCGTTGGGGACCAACTTCATGTATCTGATGGAGAAGCCGGCTGGCACCTCGCTGCTGGACTGGTTTGGCCCCTGGCCCTGGTACTGGCTCGCGCTGCTCGCAATCGGCGCCTTGATCTTCATCCTGCTCTATGCGCCCTTCTTCATTGCCGATCGGCTAAGCGGCCGACGCCAACGGCGCAGAGATTAACCGCGCCAGCCGGCGGCAGATCAAACCGCGAGCGATGGAGCGCTCGCGTACAATGCCTCTCCCGCGAGCAGGCCGGCGATCCGTGCCGAGATGCGTTGATTCGACACGGCTTGACACCATGCTCCACTATCATGACGATGCAAGGCTGATCCGACCGTAGATGACCGCCAATAGCTGACGTCCTGGCACCGCCCCGATGGCGCACCCGTGTCGCCCTAGCAGCCCCCAGTTAGCCCCCAGTTATCGATGGAGCCGAGGGTTCTCCCCTGCCGATGGCAAAAAAGCTTTATATTCAAACCTATGGCTGTCAGATGAACGAGTACGACTCGTCGCGGATGGCCGATCTGTTGCGTGAATCCCACGGTCTCGAGCGCACCAGCCGGCCAGAGGAGGCCGATGTGCTGCTGCTCAACACCTGCTCGATCCGCGAGAAGGCGCAAGAGAAGGTCTTCTCCCAGCTCGGGCGTTGGCGACCCTGGAAGGATCATCGGCCAGACTTGGTGATCGGCGTCGGCGGCTGTGTCGCCAGTCAAGAGGGCGACGCCATCCGCGCCCGCGCGCCCTATGTCGACCTGGTGTTCGGCCCGCAGACCCTGCATCGGCTGCCGGCCATGCTTGATGCGATCGACCAGCAGCAGTCGCCGCAGATCGATGTCAGCTTTCCCGAGATCGAGAAGTTCGATCGACTGCCAGAGCCGCGCGCCGATGGTCCGAGCGCCTTCGTCTCGATCATGGAGGGCTGCTCGAAGTATTGCACCTACTGCGTGGTGCCCTACACCCGCGGCGAGGAGGTCAGCCGGCCCTTCGACGACGTCATCGCCGAGGTCGCCGGCCTCGCCGAGCAGGGCGTGCGCGAGGTCAATCTGCTCGGGCAGAACGTCAACGCCTATCGCGGCCCGATGCACGATGGCGAGCGCGCCGACCTGGCGCTCTTGATCCGCTACTGCGCCGCGATCGACGGCATCGATCGCATCCGTTTCACCACCTCGCATCCGGTCGAGTTCTCGGACCGCCTGATCGAGGTCTATGCCGAGGTGCCGGAGTTGGTGAGCTTCCTGCATCTGCCGGTACAGAGCGGCTCGGACCGCATCCTCGCGCTGATGAAGCGCGGCCACACCGCGCTCGAGTACAAGGACAGGATCCGCCGGCTGCGGCGGGTTCGCCCCGAGATCGGCATCTCATCGGACTTCATCGTCGGCTTCCCCGGCGAGACCGAGGTCGACTTCGAGGCCACCCTGCGCCTGATCGACGAGATTGGCTTCGACCAATCCTTCAGTTTCGTCTATAGTGCCCGGCCCGGCACCCCGGCCGCCGACTCTCCGGACCTGGTTCCCGCGCGCGTCAAGCAAGCGCGGCTGGCCCGGCTGCAACAACGGATCAATCAGCAGGCGCAGCGAATCAGCAGAAGGATGGTCGGCGAGGTCCACCGGGTGCTGGTCACCGGACCCTCGCGCAAGGATCCAAGCCAGCTCGCCGGGCGCACCGAGAACAACCGGGTGGTCAACTTTGACGGCCCGGCATCGCTGATCGGCGATTTCACCGATCTGCTCATCACCGAGGCGCTACCCAATTCGCTCCGCGGCGAGCGTCGGCCCATCGCGTCGGCCGGCTCGGCCAAAGCGATCGGACTCGCAGCCGAGGTCGGCCTCTGCAGCGCCCGGTTTTAGCTCGCCGCCACCCATCCGTGATCGATCCATCGACTTGCCACGCAACAGCGCCCGGCGCGCCACCATTGACTCAACTCCCCATCACCATCGATCTCAGCCTCGCGCCCGAGGACAATGTACGACTGGCCAACCTCTGCGGCCAGTTCGATTCGCACCTGCGCCTGGTCGAGCGCCGGCTGGGCATCGAGATCGCCAATCGCGGCGTGAGCTTCCGCGTCATCGGCGAGCGCCAGGCCGCCGAGGCCGGCGCCCGGGTCCTCGCGGGGCTCTATGCGGCGACCGCCGACGAGGTGCTGTCGGGCGAGCGTGTCCATCTGGAGCTGGTCGAGTCGGGCGCCGATGCCGTGGCCGCCGCCAGCGCCGAGGCGGTCCCGGAGCTGATCATCAAGACCAAGCGCGGCCTGATCAAGCCGCGTGGCGCGATGCAGCTCAGCTACATGCACGCGATCCTGCGCCACGACATCAATTTCGGCGTCGGCCCCGCCGGCACCGGCAAGACCTATCTGGCCGTCGCCTGCGCGGTCGAGGCGCTGGAGACCGAGCGCGTGCGCCGGCTGTTGCTGGTGCGCCCGGCGGTGGAGGCCGGCGAGCGCCTCGGCTTCCTGCCCGGCGATCTGGCGCAGAAGATCGATCCCTATCTGCGCCCGCTCTACGATGCCCTGTTCGAGATGCTCGGCTTCGAGAAGGTCAATAAGCTCATCGAGCGCAACGTGATCGAGGTCGCGCCGCTCGCCTACATGCGCGGGCGCACCCTGAACGATGCCTTCATCATCCTCGACGAGGCGCAGAACACCACCCCCGAGCAGATGAAGATGTTCCTGACCCGGATCGGCTTCGGCTCCACCGCCGTGGTCACCGGCGACGTGACCCAGGTCGATCTGCCGCGCGGGCAGCCTTCGGGGTTGCGGCAGGCGGTCGAGATCCTGCGTTCGGTGGAGGGCATCAGTTTCTCCTTCTTCAGTGCCCGCGATGTGGTCCGCCACGCCCTGGTGCAACGCATCGTCAATGCCTATGACGCCCATGACCGAGCCCAAGGCTGAGCCCAAGGCTGAGCCAGCGACGCCAACCGAGGCGCGCGCGTCAGGGGCGCGCTTGGAGCCGCCAATGGAGCAGCGCGCCGAGCGGCCAGCCGCTCAGCACTCAGCCCCGATGCTCTTGCTCGACCTACAGCTCGGGCCTCTGGATGCGCAAGAGGTCGCGGCGCTGCCGGCCGTGGTCGATCTGCGGCGCTGGGCGCTGGCCGCGCTCGACCCTCGGCTCTCGCCCCGGCATGCCCGGCTCCACTGGCCAGCCGAGCTGACCCTGCGCCTCACCGACGAGACCGAGAGCGCCGATCTCAACCAGCGCTATCGCGGGCGCGCGGGGCCGACCAATATCCTCTCGTTTCCATTCGAGCCGCCACCCGGCCTCGATCCAGGGCAGTCGAGGGCCGCCGGGATCAACGCCCTGCTCGGGGATCTGGTGATCTGCGCGCCGCTGGTGCGGCGCGAGGCCGCTGAGCAAGGCAAGACCGAGACCGCCCATTGGGCGCATCTGGTCGTGCATGGCGTGCTGCATCTGCTCGGCTTCGATCACCTGACTGCCACCGAGGCCGCGCCGATGGAGGCGCTGGAAATCAACATCCTGGCCGCGCTAGGATTTTCAACACCGTATGAGGTCAACGACGACGCCAATGGCGAGCGACGACGAATCTAGTCAGGGTGCCCAGACCAGCCAAGGCTGGCTGCGGCGCCTCAGTCTATCGGGGTTCCTGCAGCGCTTGCGCCGCTGCGAGCCCAAGAGCAAAGAACAGCTGGCCGAGCTTCTCCAGCAGGCCGAAGGTCAGGGGATCCTCGATCGCGATGCCCTCGGCATGATGGAGGCGGTGCTGCAGGTTACCGACCTGCGCGTCGGCGACATCATGATCCCGCGCGCTGAGATGGTGCGCATCCGCCGCGATGATCCGCTCGAGCGCATCCTCGCCATCGCCGTCGACTCCGCCCATTCGCGTTTTCCGGTGACCGGCGACGACAAGGGCGAGGTGGTCGGCATCCTGCTCGCGAAGGATCTGCTGAGCTATTGCGCCGAGGCCAATCGGCGCTCGTTCAATATCCGCGACCATGTCCGTCCGGCCATCTTCGTGCCGGAGAGCAAGCGCCTCAATGTGCTCCTGAAGGAGTTCCGGGCGAGCCGCAATCACATGGCGATCGTGGTCGACGAATACGGCTCCGCCGCCGGCTTGGTCACGATCGAGGATGTGTTGGAACAGATCGTCGGCGATATCGAGGACGAGCACGATTTCGACGAGGGCGCCTTCATCTACAAGCGCGGCCAGGGCGAGTACACGGTCAAGGCGCGCACCTCGGTCGAGGAGTTCAACGACTACTTCGGCTGCGCCCTCGACGGCGGGGATCTGGATACGATCGGGGGGTTGGTCGTGCACGCCTTCGCGCATCTGCCCACGCGGGGCGAGCGCGTCGAGATCGACGGCTTTCGCTTCACCATCCTGCGCGCCGATAGCCGCCGAGTGCACCTGTTGACCGTGCGCCCGCCGGCCACCACCGGCGCTTCGTCACAGGACCCGCAGGACGCGCCAACAGCGTCTTCCTGAGCGCCAAGGCGCAAAAAAGCCCTATCGAGATGACCGTTCAGGCCCGGCAAGGGCCTGGATGGCCCTGTGCAATGGCATAGGGCTTGTCGGCGCCCCGCGCTCGCCTCAGACGTTGCGGGCCGCCATCATGCGCTCGATGATCGGTTGCAGGATGATCTCCATCGCGAAGCCCATCTTGCCGCCGGGAACGACGATGGTGTTGCGCCGGGACATGAACGACTCCTTGATCATCGACAGCAGGTAGACGAAGTCGACATCGAACTTCTCCGGCTGCTTGAAGCGGATGACCACGAAGCTTTCGTCCGGGGTCGGGATGTCGCGGGCGATGAACGGGTCGGAGGTATCGACCGTCGAGACACGCTGGAAGTTGATGTCGGTGCGCGTGAATTGCGGGGTGATGTGGCGGATGTAATCCGGCATCCGGCGCAGGATGGTGTCGACGATGGCCTCGGCCGAGTAGCCGCGCTCGGCGTTGTCGCGGTGGATCTTCTGAATCCACTCCAGGTTGACGATCGGCACCACGCCGATGCCGAGATCGACATAGCGGGCCACATCGGCCTCGTCGGTCTTGGCGAGCCCGTGCAGCCCTTCGTAGAACAACAGATCGGTGCCTGCCGGCACCTCTTCCCAAGGGGTGAATTCTCCCGGCGAGAGGTTGGTGCCGAGCCGCTGGTTATGCTCGGCGGCCTCTTCGTCGCTGTGGATGTAGTAGCGCTTCCTCCCGGTGCCGGTATCGCCATAGCTGCTGAACAGTTCGGCGAGCAGGTCGAAGTGGTTGGCCTCGGGGCCGAAATGACTCAGATTCCGATGCTCCTCGGCGGCCTTGGCCATCTCCGCTTTCATCTGCTTGCGGGTATAGCGATGAAAGCTATCCCCTTCGATGACGGCGGCATTGATGCCATCGCGATAGAAGATGTGCTCGAAGGCGCGTTTAACCGTGGTGGTCCCGGCGCCCGAAGAACCGGTAACGGCAACCACTGGATGCTTTTTCGACATGCGTAATTCCCCGTCTGTCTTGAGATGCCGCCAGCTGCGAATGCGATACGGCTTGCGGTCGCTGACGTGATTGAAGGATCCGAAATCAGATCAGCGCGCGAATATACCACTTCCCGGCCATTCGCTTGGGAAGTGGCGTTGTCAAACACAGGGGGTCGCGACCCTGAACCTAGCCGTTGGAGGGCGCGCCCTCGCCCGCTGGCGCGCGCGCGGCGGTGCGTTTGGCCGAGACCGACCCTAGCATCTGGCGCAGACGTTCGATGCGTTTGTCGATCAGGTTCTTGAGCGCGATCATGATGCCGAGACCGATGAAGGCCCCGGGGGGCAGGATGGCCAGCAAGGCGCCCTGGAAGTCCTCGCCAAACTCGAGGCCGAAGTCCTTGGCGCCAGCGCCGAGCAGCAAATCGGCCTGATAGAACAGGGTACCCTGGCCGAGGAACTCGCGCAGGCCGCCGAGCACCATCAGCACCAGCGTGAAGCCGAGGCCCATCGCCAGCCCATCGACGATGGCCCGATCCAGCGGTGCCTTGGAGGCAAAGGCCTCGGCGCGGCCGATGATCGCGCAGTTGGTCACGATGAGCGGGATGAACAGGCCTAGCACCAGATAGAGTCCATAGAACTGCGCCTGCATGGTCAGCTCGACGGCGGTCACGAAAGACGCGATCACCAGCACGAACACCGGCAGGCGCACCTCTGGTCGGACCAGATTGCGGATCAGCGAGACGGTCGCGTTCGAGAGCACGATGACGGTGGTGGTCGCCAGCCCCATGCCGAGGCCGTTGGTCGCCGTGGTGGTGACCGCGAGCAGCGGACAGAGCCCGAGCAGCGCGACCAGGGCCTGGTTATTGCTCCAGAGCCCATCGCCGATCAAGGCGCCATAACCCTTCTCCGCCATCAGGATGCCTCCTTCGCGGTGGTGGCCGAGGTCGGCGCCGCGACTGGCTCAGCCGTTGCCGCCGCTGGCGACCCGGGGAGCGGCGCCACCTGCCCGGCGTCGCTGGCGGCGGCCGGCCCGGTAGCCTCCTCGGGATGGCCTTCAGGGGGGCGCGCGTAGAGCGTCTCGCCATGGCGCTGCACGAAGAGCAGGGTGCCCTTGACCGCGTTGACCACCGAACGCGGGGTGATGGTCGCGCCGGTGAACTGATCGAAGACGCCGCCATCGCGCTTCACCTTCCACTGCTCAAGCGGCGGCTCACCGAGCGAGCGGCCCTCGAATTGCTCGACGATCCAGTCATCCTTGCGCTCCTCGATCTTGTCGCCCAGCCCCGGCGTCTCGTGATGCTCGATCACCCGCACGCCACCGAGCGTGCCGTCGCGCAGCACCGAGACCAGCAGCTTGATCGGGCCGGCATAGCCATCCGGGACGATCGGCTCAAGGATCAGCGCGACCGGCTCCTCGCCGTCGCGCACGCGATAGACCTCGGTGACCGCACCGCCGAGCAAGTCGGGATCGCTGACCTCGATGCGATCGGCCAGCGGATCGTTCGACATGCGCCCTTCCGGCACGATGGCCTTGAGCTTGGCGAGCATAGCCTGGCGCTGGTTCTCGGCGATCTTGGCGTCGGTCAGCTCATGCGTGACGGCGACGAGACCGACCCCGCCGACGGCGAAGCTGCCGAGGATGAATGCGGCGATGAGGATGGGAGTCTTTTTCATGATCATTGTCCGTTGATTGCGTGGACTCAGGCCTTCTTCTTGCGGACGCTGCGGCGCTGGCCGAAGACGCGCGGCTGGGAGTATCGATCGATGGTCGGCACGGCGATGTTCATCAGCAGGACCGCGAAGGCGACGGCATCGGGATAGCCGCCCCAGGTGCGGATCACAAAGATGATCACCCCGATCGCGGCCCCGTAGAACAATTGTCCGCGCCGAGTGGTGCAGGCCGAGACCGGATCGGTGGCAATGAAGAACGCACCGAGAATGGCGCCGCCCGAGAACAGATGGAAGCCCGGGAACGGATAGAGCTGAGGATCGAGCAGCCAGAACGCCGCCGAGCTGCCCAGCAGCCCGCCGAGCACCGCCACCGGGATGTGCCAGCTGATCACGCGCTGCCTGAGTAGATAGATCCCGCCGAGCAGGAATCCCGCCGCGACCCATTCCCAGCCGCGTCCACCGAAAAATCCCCACAGCGGACTGCTCGCGCGGATCTCGTCGATGCGCTGGCCCTGATCGAGCAGGGTGCGCATCTCGTCGAGCGGCGTCGCCGCGCTGATCGCATCCCAGCTCAATCCCTCGGGCAGGGCGCCGGTCAGGATCAGGCGCGCCGAATCGAACAACGAGAGCGTGCTCAGATCGCGCGCTTCGAGCAAGGCCGGCACATCCGGCGGCAGCCAGCTCGTCGTCGCCACCGGATAGGAGATCAGCAAGAACACATAGCCGGCCATGGCCGGGTTGAAGGGGTTGTAGCCGATGCCGCCATAGAGCTGTTTGGCGATTAGGATCGCGAACAGGATGCCGAGCAGCGTCATCCACCAGGGCAGGGTCGGCGGGATGGTCAAGGCAAACAGCAGCGCCGTCACCACCGCGCTGTAGTCCTTGATCGCGGGTAACACGGGGCGCCCGCGCAGCAGCAACGCCAGCGCCTCGGCGAGCACCGCGAAGACGGTCGCCAAGGCCATGTTGATGAGCACGCCCCAGCCGAAGAACCAGACCAGGGCCAAGGTGCCGGGCACCAGCGCCAGGCACACCTGGAGCATCACCTGATCGACCTGGTTGACGCGCGCGCTATGCGGCGAAGAGATGAAGGTGGTGGCCACTCGACTTACTCCTGATCGGCCGTGGCCGTCTCGCGTCGCTCAAGCAACACGCCATTCGGCTCGTCGACGGGCGCCGCCGCCGCGCGATCCTGTCCCTGGAGGCTCCCGGTTGCGCTCCCGGATGGGTTCCCGGTTGTGCTCCCAGTCGCGCTCCCGGTCGCGTTCCCGGTCGCGCGCCCAGCGGCCCCGCCGCCGGACGCGTTTTCCCGAGCGCTCTGCGCGACCGGCCGCGCCGTTTGCTGCGTCTTCGCAACCGTTGCCTTCTTTTCGGCCGCGCGCCGGCGCGCGGCCTCGATCGTCGCGTGCTTGTCGGCCTGGTCGCCCTTGGCCGGTGCGGCGCCCGAGGCAACCGCCTCCTTTTTCTTGCGCAGCTTCGCCTTGCGCTCACGCTCCTGGCGCTCGAGCCGGGCCTCGCGCGCGGCATGACGCTCGCGGGCGTGGTCGGCGGCGCGCTTCTCCTGCTCGCGCGCCCAGCTCTCGGTCTTGGCGAAGCGGTAGTACTGCACCAACGGAATGTGCGACGGGCACACATGCGCGCAGCAGCCACACTCGATGCAGTCGAACAGGTTGTAATCCTGCACCTTGTCCAGCTCTTTCGCGCGCGCGTGCCAGTAGAGCTGCTGCGGCAGCAGATTGGCCGGGCAGACCTCGGCGCAGCGCCCACAGCGGATGCAGGGCAAGGGCGCGCCTGGGTCCGGGCTCTCGGCCGGCGTCAGTGCCAGCAGGCAGTTGGTCGCCTTGGTGATCGGCACTGCGTCGGTGTCGAGCCGAAATCCCATCATCGGCCCGCCCGCGACCAGCTTGGCGAGATCACCGCTGTAGCCGCCGCTGGCGGCGATCAGCGCCGCCGCCGGCGTGCCGACCGGTACCCGGTAATTACGCGGCGCGGCCACGCCACGACCGGTGACGGTCACCAGGCGCTCGATCAGCGGCTGGCCGCGCAACACCGCATCGGCCACCGCAGCTGCCGTGCCGACGTTTTGGCAGACGACCCCAATCTGCGCCGGAATGCCATGACTCGGCACTTCCTTGCCGGTAAGAATGCGGATCAACTGCTTCTCGCCGCCGCTCGGGTACAGCGTCGGAATCACCACCACCTCGACCCGCCCGCCGAGGTCGGCGGCGTCGATCGCCTGGCGCAAGGCGGCGGCGGC
>NZ_JBKHDN010000028.1:0-19963 GCF_046541315.1 Halochromatium sp.
GCCGGCGATTCACCGTATCAAACAAGCTCGGCACACGCCGGCAGCGCGCGGCTGATTGGCCTTGAGCCGCTGGTCGAGTGGGGCTGGCTGCCGGCCGAGCTGAGCACGGCGAGCGACGACGCCAGCAAGCAAGAACGCTTGCAACAAGCGCATCAACACGTCTTGCGCGCGGCATCGGACGATGAACGCGCCGAGTTCGAGCGGTTCTGCAACGAACAACGCTTCTGGCTCGACGATTACGCGCTCTATCGTGCGATCCATGAGCAACGCGAGGCCCCCTGGTGGCAATGGCCAAAGGGGCTGCGCACCCGCGACGGGCGCAGTCTCGGTCAGGCCCGGCGACGGCTCGCCGAAGCCATCGAGTTTATTCGTTTCGAGCAATTTGTCTTTTTCCGCCAATGGGATGCACTGCGCGCGCATGCGAACGTGCGCGGCGTGCAACTGTTCGGCGACATGCCGATCTTCGTCGCCCACGACAGCGCCGAGGTCTGGGCGCGACCCGGCGATTTCGATCTCAATGCCGATGGCACTTGCCGCGTCGTCGCCGGGGTGCCGCCGGATTATTTCTCGGCCACCGGCCAGCGCTGGGGCAATCCGCTGTACCGCTGGGATCAGCTGGAGAAGCACGACTTCCGCTTCTGGGTCGATCGTATGCGCACGCAACTGCGCCTGTTCGACATGGTGCGCATCGACCACTTCCGCGGCTTCGATGCCTATTGGGAGGTGCCGGCCGCCGAAGAAACGGCGATGAACGGCACCTGGGTCAAGGCCAAGGGCGATGCATTGTTCGCCCGCCTGCAGCAAGAATTCGGCGCCTTGCCGTTGATCGCCGAGGATCTCGGCGTCATCACCGACGAGGTCGATGCGCTGCGCCAGCGCTACCGGATGCCGGGGATGAAGGTGCTGCAATTCGCCTTCGACGGCGGGCCGAGCAATCCCTATCTGCCGTTCCATCATGGTCGCGATTCGGTCTGCTACACCGGCACCCACGACAACGACACCACGCTCGGCTGGTATCAGGCGCTCGCCGAGGAGCAGCGCCAGTATGTCGACGACTACCTGGGCTATGCGCAAGAACCCATGCCCTGGCCGATGATCCGCGCCGCGCTCGCCTCGCGCGCCGATCTGGCGGTGGTGCCGATGCAGGATCTGATGGAACTCGACGGCGTCCATCGCATGAATCGCCCCGGCGTGCCGAGCGGCAACTGGCAATGGCGCTTTCAGTGGGATCGGCTCGATGATCAGCTTGCGCGGCGCGTTGCCCACTTGATCGCGCTCTACGGACGCGAGCCGGAGGCGCTTGCCGCAGCGAACGGCTGAGTGCCAGTGTCCGCGCGGGAGCTGGCACGGAACCCGCATGGGACGAAGCGGTGCGCGCAGGCTGCCGTCACCATACCGTCTTCAAGCCGCAACGCTATGGTCACAGCGGCTCGGTAGACTCCCGAGGTTTATTTGCCATCGGGGCGTCCCTGCCATGCCGGTTACGACCAAACCCAGCCTCGCCGATCGTTTCGATCAGAAGGTGTTCAACGCTATCTACTCGCGGGCGTTGGTCTACAACACCTGCTGGGAGGATCCCGCCGTCGACCGCCTGGTGCTCAATATCGCACCGGATGACCAGATCCTGGTCATCACCAGCGCCGGCTGTAACGTGCTCGACTACGCGCTGGTCGGCCCGGCCGCGATCCATGCGGTGGATGCCAACCCGCGTCAGAATGCGCTCCTGGAGCTGAAGCTCGCCGGCATTCGTCGGCTCGAGTTCGAGGACTTCTTCGCCGCCTTCGGCCATGGCCATCATCCCGGTTTCGAGCGGCTCTATCGGCGTGCATTGCGCCCGGATCTCTCAGCCTTCGCGCAAGCCTTCTGGGACAAGCGCGCGCGCTGGTTCGGCCACCCGCGCGGCAGCTTCTATTTCCATGGTCTCTCCGGCATCGTCGCCAAGAGCTTCCATGCCTATCTGCGCCTGCGGCCGCGGCTCGCGGCAAGCATCGCCGAGCTGTTCGAGACCCGCTCGCTCGACGATCAACGCCATGTCTATGAGACCCGGGTGCAGCCGCTGATCTGGTCGCCGACGATCAACTGGACGCTCTCGAGGCAACTGACCATGAGCATGCTCGGCGTGCCGCATCCGCAGCGCAAGGAGGTGCAGGATCAGCACGAGCGCGGCGTCGCCGGCTTCGTGCGCGAGTCGATCGATTATGTCTTCCGCCAATTGCCGGTCTGGACCAACTATTTCTGGGCGGTCTATGTGAACGGGCGTTATACGCCGGAGTGCTGCCCGGAATACCTGAAGCCGGAGAATTTCACCGCGCTCAAGCAGGGCCGGGCCGAGTGCATCGAGCTGCATACCTCCACGGTCGCGGAGCTGCTGGCGGGCACCGAGCAGTGCTTCTCGAAGTACGTGCTGCTCGATCACATGGACTGGATGAGCAGCTATGCGCCCGAGGCCCTGTCCGAGGAATGGGCGCTGATCCTGGAGCGCGCGCGCGCCGACGCGCGCATCATCTTCCGCAGCGCGCACGCGGCGCCGGCCTATCTGCAAGACCTCGAGGTCAGTCCGGAGCGGGGCCATCTGTGCGACTGTCTGCGCTTCCATCCGGAGCTGGCGGCGCAGATGCAGCCGCTGGATCGGGTGCATACCTATGCCGGCTTCCATATCGCGGACGCGGTGGCCTGAGCATGAGCCTGAGCGCCGCTACCCTGGCCGCCGAGTTCAAGGTCTTGCTGGCGCTGCTGCGCGGGCAGCCGAGCCGGGGCTCGCATGCCGAGCGGCTCGAGGCCTTCTACGCCCCGCAGGCGGGTCGCTACGATGCCTTTCGCGAGCGCCTGCTGCATGGACGCGGCGCGCTGATCGCTGAGCTGATCGCCGCGCGCGCGCTGCCGCCGGGCGGGCATCTGGTCGAGCTGGGTGCCGGCACCGGGCGCAACCTGCTGTTCTTCGGCGAGCGCCTCGCGGCACTCGGGCGGGTCGATGCGGTGGATCTCTGTCCGGCCTTGGTCGGCGAGGCGCGCCGGCGGACCGAGGCCATGGCCAGGGTCCATGTCCACGAGGACGATGCCTGCCGCTGGCAACCCGCGGCGCCAGTGGACGCGGTCTATCTCGCCTACGCGCTGACCATGATCCCGGACTGGAAGGCGGCGATCGACAACGCGATCGCCATGCTCAAGCCTGGCGGTCATCTCGGCGTGGTCGACTTCTACGTCTCGGCGGCCGAGCCGGCACCGGGCCTGGTGCGTCACTCGGCGCTGACGCGGGCGTTCTGGCCGCGCTGGTTCCGCCATGATGGCGTGCATCTGGGGCCCGAGCGTCTGGCCTATCTGCGCCGCTGCCTGCCCGCGCATCGGCTGGTCGAGGCCATGGCGCCGGTGCCCTATCTGCCCGGTTTACGGGTCCCCTATTATCGCCTGATCGGTCATAAGAGCGACGCCGCCGCTCCGAGATCCCGATGATGGCCGGAGCGTGGCGCTCTACTCGGCAAGCCGTTGCCGGACGCTTGCTCAAGGCGGCAGGCTGTCACTGGCCAACCGCCTGGCGGGCGGCATCGATCAGCTCGCGGCCTTGGCGCTGCATCGCCTGCGCGACCGCGTTGGCAAGTGCCCGGCCGCTGAGCGTTTCGCCGTTGATGACGACCTGGCTCGGCGAGGTCGCATAGGCACTGAGCGGATCGGCGAGCTGTTGCGCGGTGTCGTCGACGGCGTTGTAGGGATAGGCACAGGTCGCGCTGCCCGAGTTGCCCTCGGCGTCGGCGCTCGCCCAGCGCAGGCTGACGATCGCATCCTGATAGCCGGGCGTCTTGGTGTCGACCCGAGTCCAGTCGAGCCGATCGGTGCCAACCTGCCCGGCGACCAGATCCTTGCAGAGTCGCACCCGGACGTCTTCGCCGGGGTTGGCGCAGCTAGCGAGCAGGCCGCAGCCGATGAGGATGCCGCCGAGGACCACGGCCAGGCGCCGAATGGGTGTCTGTTTCAGTCGAACCTTTCGCTGTTTCATCGATGGCTCCGCGAGAAAACCCGTCCTTCGGGCCGGGCAGGGATGGCGAGGAATCGGCCATGCCCGCAAGGCCGATCGCATTGATCACAGGATCGCCAGTGGGTCGCTAGCCGGCGGGCGAGCAATGAGCTTTTCCGGCAATCGCCTAAAGCGGCAGCAGGATGCGCTCGCGGCGCTCTGGGTTGGCGCGAAAGTAGCTCGCGGTATTGCCGATCCGTTGCACGAGATCGGCGTTGGCGCGCTCGGCGATGGCGACGACGATGGCGTCGCGCTCCTCATGATCGCCGCCGGGGACCTTGACCTTGATCAGCTCGTGATGCTCGAGCGCGCGTTCGATCTCGGCGAGTACCGGCTCGCTGAGGCCAGCCGCGCCGAGCTGGACCACGGGCTTGAGATGATGCGCCTGCTTCTTCAGCCAGCGGCGTTGATGATCGGTGATGGGGATGGCTTGGGACACGTTCAAAGACTTTGGCTGTTCGGGTGGATGGATGACCTGGATGGCGGGCTGGGTATGCCTGACTGACGCACTGGGTAGGCCTGGTTTGGAACGATTGGTTTGCCAAGGCGTTAGCGTGGCATGACCACAATGCGACCATGCGTCTGGCCGGCCAGCATCCGCTCGAACACGGCGGGCAGCCCGTCGAGGTGACGTTCATCGCTGACGAAGGCGTCCAGATCCGGCGGGCGCCAATCGGTCGCCAGGCGGCGCCAGAGGTCGGCGCGCAACGGGAAGGGCACATCGACCGAATTGCAGCCGAGCAGATTGATGCCACGCAGGATGAACGGCATGACGGTGGTCTCGAGCGCGGTGCCGCCGGCAAGGCCGATGCTGGCGATGCTGCCGTTGGGGGCCAGGGTCCGCGTGATCCGCGCGAGCATGGCGCCACCGACGTTATCGACCGCGCCACCCCAGACCGCCTTCTCCAGCGGCCGCTCGCCACCTGGGAGTTCATCGCGGCCGATGATGCGGCTGGCACCGAGCTGGTGCAGCCAGTCGTGCAGCGGCTGTTTGCTGGAGACGCCGACGACCTCGAAGCCGAGCCGAGCGAGGATGCTGATGGCGAGACAACCGACGCCACCGCTGGCACCGGTGACCAGGATCGGGCCGAGGCCGGGATGCTGGCCGTTGATCAGCAGCCGATGCACGGCGAGCGCGGCAGTGAAACCGGCGGTGCCGAGGATCATCGCCTGGCGCGGATCGAGTTCCTTGGGGATCGGCACGAGCCAGTCGCCCGGCACGCACAGGGTCTCGGCATAGCCGCCATCATGGTCGTAGGCCATGCCGAAGCCGGTGGCGATGGCGGCATCGCCCGGTTTCCAGCAGGGATGCTCGGAGTGCTCGACGATGCCGGCGGCATCGATGCCGCCGGTGAGCGGAAAGCGCTTGATCACCTTGCCGCGCCCGGTGCCGGCGAGCGCGTCTTTGTAGTTGACGCTGGATGCGCTGACGCGCAGCAAGACCTCGCCTTGCTGTGGCTCTGGGATCGCAATCGATTCAACGCCGGCACGATGCCCGGCATCGTCCGGATGGATGCGGAATGCCTGTTGTCGCGTCAAATTGAACTCCTGGCGTTCGGCCGCCGTGGATTCGATTCAGGCCAGATTACTCAACCTTAACGGCAATCTCGGCAATGCGCGAGCGCCATTGCCGTGGGCCGGTCTCGTGTACCGAGACGCCCTGGCTGTCGACGGCGACGGTGACCGGCATATCGACGACCTCGAACTCGCGGATCGCCTCCATGCCGAGATCCTCGAAGGCGATGACGCGCGCCGAGTGGATCGCCTTGGAGACCAGATAGGCGGCGCCGCCGATGGCGATCAGGTAGACCGCGCGATGGCGGCGGATGGCATCGATCGCCGCGGGGCCGCGTTCGGCCTTGCCGATCATGCCGATCAGGCCAGTCTGCGCTAACAGCGGATCGGTGAAGCGATCCATGCGGGTGGCGGTGGTCGGCCCGGCGGGACCAACCACTTCGTCGCGCACCGGATCGACCGGGCCGACATAGTAGAGAAAGCGATTGCTCAGGTCGACGCCTGCGGGCAGCGGCTCGCCGCGTTCGAGAAGTTCCACCAGCCGCTGGTGCGCGGCATCGCGGCCGGTCAGTAGCTTGCCCGAGAGCAGCAGGCGCTCGCCGGGCTGCCAGGTTGCGACCTGCGCGCGGCTGATCTGGTCGAGATCGACGCGGCGGGCGCCGGCGGCGGCGTCCCAGGCGATCTTCGGCCAGTCGTCGAGGGATGGCGGCTCCAGCCGCGCCGGCCCGGAGCCGTCGAGGGTGAAATGGCAATGCCGGGTCGCGGCGCAATTCGGAATCAACGCCACCGGCAAGGAGGCGGCATGGGTCGGGAAGGTCTCGATCTTCACGTCGAGCACGGTGGTCAGGCCACCCAAGCCTTGCGCGCCGATACCGAGCGCGTTGACCTTCTCGTACAGTTCCAGCCGCATCGCCTCGATGGCGTTGGCCGGGCCGCGTGTCTTGAGCGCATGCAGATCGATCGGGTCGTTGAGCAGCGCGGCCTTGGCCATCAGCATCGCCTTCTCGGCGGAGCCGCCGATGCCAAGCCCGAGGATGCCGGGTGGACACCAGCCGGCGCCCATGCGCGGGAGCTGTTCGAGCACCCAATCGACGATGCTGGCGCTGGGCGTGAGGATGGCGAAACGCGCCTTGTTCTCGGAGCCGCCGCCCTTGGCGGCGAGCCGCACCTCGAGCCGGTTGCCGGGCACCAACTCGGCATGCACGACCGCCGGGGTGTTGTCGCCGGTATTGCGGCGCGCGCCGAACGGCGGCTCGACCATCGACGCGCGCAAGATGTTGTCGGGATCGGTGTAGGCGCGCCGCACGCCCTCGTCGACCAATTGTTGCAGGCTCAGCTCGGTCTCCCAGCGCAACCCCATGCCGACCTTCAGGAAGGCGACGACGATGCCGGTGTCCTGGCAGATCGGCCGTTGGCCCTCGGCGCAGAGGCGCGAGTTGATCAGGATCTGGGCCATCGCGTCCTTGGCCGCCGGCGACTCCTCGGCCTCGTAGGCGGCGCTCAGCGCGCGGATATAGTCCGGCGGATGGTAGTAGGAGATGTATTGCAGCGCATCGGCGATGCTGCTGATGACATCATCGGCGCGGATGACAGACATGGAACACAGGGGATCTGAAACAGGAGTGACTGGAGACGGCTCGGGCTCAAGTATAGCCGGACCAGGGGACCGACAGGGTGGCCGAGCGCGAATCATCGGCGTCGCCTCTGCCGGCGTGGCGGGCTTGCGCCCGGAGCCTTATGGCCGCTCAACCTGATTGCCGGGCAACCCTGGCCTGGGAGCCCAGATGCCACGGGATGCCACGGGATGTTGGTGTCCGCGCGTCAGGGCGAATGGCCATAGGCGATTTTCCTCAATCGCCTTGGACAGCGACGTCGGCCTCGGTATAGACCCGATTACGGCCGGCCTCCTTGGCCGCGTAGAGCGCGTGATCGGCACGGTTGACCAAGGCGTCCTGGCTGTCGTCTTCGGCGAGACGCGAGACCGCCAGTCCGGCGCTGACGGTGATGCGCAGCGGATGCTCGTGGCTCAGGAAACGCGTGGCTTCGATCTGCTGGCGCAGGCGCTCGATGAAGCGCCGCGCCTGCGCCAGGTTGGTGTCGGGCATCAGGATCAGGAACTCCTCGCCGCCCCAGCGCGCGATCCAGTCGGCCTCGCGGATGTTGTCGCGCAGCAGCGTGGCGATCTCCCGGAGCAACCGATCGCCGGCGAGATGCCCCTGCGTATCGTTGACCCGTTTGAACTCATCCAGATCGAGGATGGCGACGGCGTGCGGGCGTCGCCCGCGCTGACTTTGCGCCTGGATGCTGCGGAGCGCGCGCCACATACCGCGTCGGTTGAGCAGATCGGTCAGGGGATCGTGCTCGGCATGGTGGGCGAGTTGCAGCTCGGCCTCCTTGCGCCGGGTGATATCGATGCGCAGGCCGCTCGAGGCGAGGGCGACCCCGTCCGGGTCGCGATCATAGATGCGCGCATGATCCTGGAGCCAGACCCAGTGTCCATCGCGATGGCGAAAGCGGTACTCGGCGGTGAAGTCGTCCAGGCCCCCAAACAGGACCTGCTCGGTCTGGTCGGCAAAGCGCGCCAGGTCCTCGGGATGGACGTTCGCGCGCCACCAGTCGTGGTTGACCCTGATCTCGCCGGGGTCATAGCCGAGCTGGGCCAGATAGCGGTCGTCGACGACGACCTCGCCGGTGGTGAAATCGGCCGTATAGGTGCCAATGTTGCCGGATTCGAGCGCCAGTTCGAGCAGGCGCTGGGTGCGCAGGAGCTGGAACTCCGCAAGCTTCTGCTCATGGATGTCGCGGCCAGTGCCGATGATCGCGGTGACCCGACCCTGCTCGTCGAGCACCGCCGTATCGGACCAGCCGAACCAACGCCAGCCGTCGCGGGTCATGGCCCGTTGTTCCAGGTAGCAGCGGTGCGGGGGACGATAGAGCGTCGCGATCGCGGCTTCGGTTGCGGCGCGATCGTCGGGATGCACCAAGGGCATGAAATGCTGGCCGAGCAGCTCCTCCGCGCGCTTATCGAAGGTCGTGCAATAACCTGGATTGACGAACAGGAAGCGGCCCTCGGTATCGACCTTGACGATCAGATCGTTCTGTTGTTCGACCAGGAGCCGGTAAAGGCTCTCGCTGTTGGGCGCGGCCTGTTCCGACGGCGCCTGTCGGGCTGGCTGCGGCTGGGCTGGCTGCGGCTGGGGTGGCCGTTCCGGGCGCGGTTGGTTCGGGTGACGATGATCCATGCTCGCGTGTCTCCGCCCTCGACGCTGGCGGGAAGGTGACTCGGCGAGGATATTAGCGCATATCGGCGGCCAATTTGCGCAGCGCATCCGCGCTCATCGGGCGTCCGAACAGATAACCTTGAACCTCGTCACAGCCTTCGCGCTCGAGAAACTCGGCCTGCGCTCGGGTTTCGACGCCCTCGGCGATGACGTCCAGTCCCAAGGCCCGGGCGAGGGCGATGATGGCGCGGGCGATAGCATCGTCATTGTCGTCGACGGTCACCCCATCGATGAAGGTCTTGTCGATCTTGAGCCGACTGATCGGTAGCGTCTTCAGATAGCCGAGCGAGGAGAAGCCGGAGCCGAAGTCATCGATGGCGAGGGTCGCGCCCAGCTCGCGCAGGGCGTTCAGATTGGCGACCACGCGTTCGACATTCCGCATGAGCAAGGATTCGGTGACCTCGAACTCGAGCCGCTCCGGCGCGACGCCGGTGCGCTCGAGGATGGCCTGGATCTCCTCGATCAGATCGAGGCGCTCGACCTGTTGCACCGAGACGTTCACCGCCATGCGTTTGACCCAGAAGCCTTGCGTCTCCCAGGCATGCAATTGCAGGCAGGCCTGTTCCAGCACCCAGGCGCCAATCTCGCTGATCAGCCCGATCTCTTCGGCGATGGGGATGAACGCGGCCGGCGAGACCTTGCCCAGCTCTGGATGCGTCCAGCGCAGCAGGGCCTCGGCGCCCTCGATCCGGCGGCTTTTGAGTTCGAACTGCGGCTGATAGAGCAGCTCCAGCTCGTTGCGGGCGAGGGCGCCGCGCAGCGCGGTCTCGAGATGCAGCCGTTGCATCGCGCGCGCGGTCATCTCGGCCTCGAAGAAGCGGTAGGTGTTGCGCCCCTGATCCTTGGCCCGATACATCGCCAGATCGGCATTGCTCAACAGGCTGTCCATGCTTTTGCCATCGGTCGGGAACAGGCTGACGCCGATGCTGGCGGTCAGGCGTAGCTCGCGATCGGCGACCTGGAAGGGCTGCGAGACGAGCTGGCAGAGGCGCTCGGCGAGATGCGCGGCGGTCGACGGATCATCAATGCCGTCCATCAGGATGATGAATTCGTCACCGCCAATGCGGGCCACGGTGTCGGCCTTGCGCACCTCCTGTTCGATCGCGCGCGCCACATCCTTGAGCAGCTCATCGCCAACCGAGTGGCCCAGGCTGTCATTGACGTTCTTGAACAGGTCGAGGTCGATGAACAGCAGCGCCAGCATCCGGTTGTCGCGTTTGGCGCGCTGCAAGGACTGCTCCATGCGCGCGCGCAGCAGGGTGCGATTCGGCAGTCCGGTCAAGGCGTCATTGTGGGCCAGGCGATAGAGTTCTTCCTCGGAGCGTTTGCTCTCGCTGATATCGCTGAACATGCCGATGTAGTTGATCAACCGACCATCGTCATCCCTGACGCTGGTGATACTGAGGCGCACGGGGTAGGTCTCGCCATTCTTGCGGCGATTCCAGAGTTCGCCGCGCCAGGCGCCGGTGGTCTCGATCTCCTGCCATATCCGCTCGAAGAAGGCATCCTGATGATGCCCGAAACCGAGCCGGTTGGGCGTTTGATCGAGGATCTCGGCTTCCGCATAGCCGGTGATCTCGGTGAAGGCGCGATTGACGGCGAGAATCCGCTGCTCGGCGTCGGTGACCAGGATCGCCTCGGTACTGTTCTCGAACACGGTTGAGGCCTGACGCTCGCGCTGGAGGGCCTTGGCCTCCTCGGTGCGATCATGCCAATGCACGAAGTAGGCCGGCTCGCCTTCGAGTTCGACCGGTACCAGGGTGACCTCGACCAGCAGCGGCGTCCCATCGCGCTGTTGATGCAGCCAGTCGAAGCGCAGGGTCTTGCCGGGCGCTTGCTCCAATAGCTGCTCGTCCTTGACCTGGGAAGAGACACCGTCGGGCTGCACGGGCGGCGAGAGTTCATACGCGTGCTTGCCGATGACGGCCTCGGCGTCCTCGTAGCCGAGCATGCGCAACGCGGCTTGATTGACCTCGGTGAATCGGTTGCGCTGCATCACCAGCATGCCTTCGGCGGCCGACTCGAACAAGGCACGAAAACGCTTCTCGCTCTCCTGGAGCTGGGTCTTGGCTTGGATCTCGGCGCTGATATCGACGCTGGTGCCACGAATCCGCCTGACCTTGCCGGTGTCGTCCTTGACGACCTCGGCGCGGGTGCGAAGCCAGCGCGTGGCGCCATCGCTGGCGCGTCTGACGCGATGCTCGAGATCGCAGCCCTTGCCCTTGGCGAGCGCCCATCGCGCGGCCGCCTCCAGCCGCTTGCGGTCCTCGGGATGGGCGAAGCGCTCGCTCAGTTCGGCGCAGGCATAGGACGAGCGTTCGACGCCATGGATGCGCTGCCAGCCCGGCGAGACCTGGATCAGATCCTTGTCGACCTCCCAGGACCAGGCGCCGGCCTTGGCGATGCGCTCGGCATCGACGAGCATGTTGCGCAGCTCGCGCACCGATTCTTCCATCGCGTGGCGTTGGGTGACATCGCGGTTGACCCCGCGCCGCCCGAGATAGCGGCCATCGTCGGCGATCACCACGCGGCATTCGTGCTCGATCCAGCGCCAACCGCCATCGCGATGCCGCAACCGCAGCAGCATGCAGGACTCGTCATCGCCCTGAGGCGTCAGCGCATGCGCCAGATGCGCGGACCAGGTCGGGCGGTCGTCGGGATGCAGCAGGCGTTCGACGAGCTGTGGATCATCGAGAAAGGCCTGGGCACCATAACCAGTGACCTTGCGACAGCCCGGCGAGACATAGATGAAATGCCCCTCGGGGCTGATCCAGTAGTCCCAGTTCGAACTGTATTCGGTCAGGACGTGATAGGCCTCCTGACTGCTGGCGAGGCGATCGTAGGCCTGGCGCAACTTGCGCTGATGTTGCACGATCTGGGTCCGATCGACGATCGCGCACAGCAGCCGCAGCTCGCCGTTGGCCGCGTCGGGCAGCCGGGCGCCGTGCAGATCGCCAACGAATTCACGCCCATCGGTGGTGGTGAATCCGAGTTCGGCGCGTTCTGCCTGTGGCTGTTGACCTTGGGTGATCTCGCGCAGGACGTCGAGGAAACCGCCGCGATCGCGTTCGTTGACCAGGCGCAGCAGGAAGTGATGATGAACGCGCGGGTCGCGCAGCGCGAACAGCTCGCTCGCCGCCGGGTTGGCCGAGAGGATGAGTCCATGGCGGTCGATCACCAGTTCGGCGATCGGGGCGCTGCGGAACAATGCCGTGAACTGCTCCAGGGCGCTGCTCGCGGCGGCTTGGCTGCGCGTCAGCTCCTCGTTCTGGATCTCAAGCTCGGCTTGGTAGATGCGTACATTCTCGATCAGCGCGGCGAGGCTGACATCGTCATTGGCAAGCAGGTCCTCGGCGAGGTCGAAGCGCCCTTCGCGCAGCGCCGCGAGCGCCCGCTCGCGCAGTTGCTCGGTGGCGAGCGCGTCCTCGGGCGCGGTGGGCTTAGAATCGTTGGAGTCTGTCATTGTCGCTCATGCTCAACGCTGCGCCGTGGCGGTCCTGACCAGGGCGCCGCTGATCAGCGGCACCAAGCGCCCGCGCCGCTCGCCCGAGGCGCGAAGCGCTGGTGCGGATTCTGTAAGGCCGGGGGCGGTGGCGTCAGCCCGCTTGTTCGTCGTGTTTCCAAGCGCTGATATCGATATGACTGACGACCACGCCGCCTCCCGGGTGCCGAATGGGCGCCGCGTGCATCAGGAACCAGCGCTCGATCTCCGGCGAATGGCAAGGGTACTCCATCGAAAAGCGCTCGCGCTCGCCGGCGAGCAGGGCGCGCAGACCGTTCGCCGCCCGCTCGGCATAGTCGCTATCGGTGGCGTTGGCGCTGGACTGGCAGGCATCGAGGTAGCTGCTGCCGGGGCCGCTGCTGGTGAGATCGGGATCGCCGTTGCCGCAGGCGAACGCGCGCCAGGCCCGGTTGACCATGGTGATGCGCCCGTCGGTGTCGAGCACCGCGATATGCTCGGGGAGCGAGTCCAACACCGCTTGCATGCGCTCGATATCGCGCAGGGTGGTGACATCGACGAAGGTCGCCACCGCGCCGCGGGGTACGCCGGGACGTACCGCGTAGGGGAGGACGCGAGCGAGATAGACACGGTCGTTGGTGGCCGGCACCTCGCGCTGGAGCATGTCGCCGTCGTGGATGGTGTGTTTCAGCTCGGCGAAGAAGTCCGGATAGTCGAGCAGATTGGTGAAATCGTCGATGGAACGCCCGATGTCGGCGTCGCGGATCTTGAACAGCTTGGTCGCCTCGGGGGTGAAGCGTGTCAGCTTGAGGTCGTGGTCGACGAAGAGGGTGGCGATGGCGGCGGCCTTGGCCATGCCATCGAGGTCGGCGTTGAGGCGGTTGAGGATCTCGATCTTCTCCTGATTCTCGGAATTGACCGTGTAGAGTTCCTCGTTGACCGATTGCAATTCCTCGTTGGAGCTTTGCAATTCCTCGTTCGAGGCCATCAGCTCCTCGTTGGTGGCCTGCAACTCCTCGTTGGAGGTTTCCAGCTCTTCGATGGTCGCCTGCAGGCTCTCGCGAGTCACCGCGAGTTCGCGCTCGAGGGTCTCGATACGGTCGACCGTTTCCGCGCCTAGGTCCATGGTCCGCACCGACTCGGCGTCGGCATCGGGCTGCGCGGCCGGTTCCGGCTCGAACGAGAGTATCAGGTAACCGTCGGCGCCGTCTTGCGGGACATGTCGCACCACCAAGCGGAGCCGCTCGCTTTGCGCGTTGGAGAGATTGACCCGCAGGATATCGGAACGCATCGATTCCTTGCTGACCGCCACCTTGTGCAGCAGGGCCTGGGCCACCGGCGCGATCGAGGCGGGCAGGAGCTTGCCGACATCCAGGGTCACGCTGCCTTCGCCGATGGAGAGATAGCGCGAGACATCGCCGAACACGTGCAATAACTCCTGCTGCGCGTTGAGGAGCAGGCTGGCCGGCGCATAGCCGCGCAGCAGCACGGCTTGACCGGCATCGATGGCGGCGGCGTCGCTGTTGGTGCGCGCGCGCTGCGCGCCGCGGCGTGTGCCGCCGGCGATGTGGCGTCCGACCGGGGCATGGGGCTCGAGCGGCGGCGCGCCGTGACGCAGGATGCGATAGAGCTTGTGCTTGGTGCTGACGGTGCTGAAATCCTGTTCCACGCTGGAGATGCTCTCGCTCGAGCCGAGGAACAGATAGCCGCCGGGGGCGAGGGCGTATTGCAGCCGGCGCATCACCCGCTCTTGGGCATCGTTGCGGAAATAGATCAGCAGGTTGCGGCAGGACACCAGGTCCATGCGCGTGAAGGGCGGATCTTCGAGGAGGTTGTGCTTGGCGAAGACGATGTTATGGCGCAGGTCGTTCTTGACGACGTAGTGATTGCCGCGCTTGTAGAAGAAGCGCTCGAGGCGCTCCGGCGAGACCTCGGCGGCGATCGACTCGGAGAAGGTGCCGGCGCTGCCGGTATCGACGTTGTGCTGCTCGACATCGGTGGCGAAGAGCTTGAAGTCGGGCCAGCGGCGCAGGCTGTCGAAGGCCTCGGCGAAGAGGATGGCGATCGAGTAGGCCTCCTCGCCGGTGGACACGCCAGGCACCCAGACGCGGATCGGTTGGTTCTCGGTGTGCTCCTTGACGATCGGCAGAATGACCTTCTCGGCCAGGGCCTCGAAGGACTCCGAGTCGCGGAAGAAGTTGGTGACCGGGATCAGCAGCTCGCGCCTGAGCGCGTGGAGTTCGCTGGTGTCGCCATCGAGCAGCCTGACGTAGCTCTCGAGATCCGGCACATGGCGCACCTGCATGCGTCGCTCGATGCGGCGCATGACGGTGGCCGGTTTGTAGTCGCGGAAGTTGATGCCGCCCTGATGGTGCAGCAGATGCAGGGTCTCCTCGAGCGCGCTCTCGCGGTCGTAGCTGACACTGGGGCTGTCGGCGCGGGGCCGGATGCGTTTCGGCGGCGTATGACTGATGTGATCGAGGACGCGCGGCCCGAGTTCCTCGGGCGGCAGGATGGCGTCGACCAGGCCGGTGGCGATGACGCTGCGCGGCATGCCGTCGAATTTCGCCGACTCCGGGTCTTGCGACAACAGCAGGCCGCCGGCGTCGTTGACGGCGACGGCGCCGCGGGTCCCATCGGAGCCGGTGCCGGAAAGGACGACAGCGATGGCGCGGTTGCCGTAGGCGCTGGCCAGGGAGCCGAAGAACAGATCGATTGGCAAGGCCAGCCCGCGCGGGCTCTTTGGCCGCAGTTGCAGCTGGGTGCCGGAGACGCTCATCATGCTCGCCGGCGGGATCAGATAGATGCGATCGGGCTCGATGGTCATGCCGTCCTCGACCGTGGTCACCGGCATCGAGGTATAGCGCCCGAGCAGGTTGGCCATCATGCTCTTGTGATCCGGCGACAGGTGCTGGATGACGACGAAGGCGGCGCCGGTCCGCACCGGGAGCGCCTGGAAGAAACGTTCGAGCGCATCGAGGCCGCCCGCCGACGCGCCCACGGCGACCACATAGGGCAATGTCGCCGAGGCCCTCGGCGTCGGCGCCGCCACCGGCAGCGAGCGGTCGTCCGGTTTGCTCGGCGGCACCTGTTCGGGCGCGGGCGGCTGTTCGTGCTCAAGCTCGGTCGACTGTTCGTGTTCGGGCATGACGGGTGCTGCGGTGGTGTTGGCGCGAAGCGGCCAGGGTGGATGGTATCCGACTTGGTGGCCGGCGCGAAAGAACCGACATGCGTGCCGGTAAGAGGCTGATATATATCATACTATTATCATACGCAAGCGTTCAGACCCCGCTCCAAGAATCGGCCTCCCAGAACGATGGATCAGTGCCTTACACCAGTTCAAGGGCAAGGACCCAGGGGAGGCTGAACGCTGATTATCATACACCTGCCGGGGTCGGATTGACCGCGCCGGGCGATCCCCCTTAAAGTGGACAAGCTAAGCAGTAGGTGCCTTGCGGTCGACGCGAGGTGAAACGGGAAGCCGGTCCGGCGGATGTTCCATTCGCTCCGCGAAGCCGGCGCTGCCCCCGCAACGGTAGGCGAGTCAAGGCGCGATCGGAGACCACTGTGGCCCATTTGAGCGGCCATGGGAAGGTGTCGCGCCCTGGTGTCGAGGCAAGGCGCTTCGATACCGGCTCGCAAGCCCGGAGACCGGCCTTCTGCGACACGCTGGTGCTGCGGAGGGCGGAACCCGGCGCGCGGGGTCGCCTTGCTTGGTGTCCCCCTCGCTGCTGTTGTTGTCCTCTGCGGGCCATTCGCCCAATGCGTCTCACGGGTGGTGAGACACCAGAGGACACCTGAATAGATGACTCACGCGACCGATGATTCGGCGCGGTGGCCGCTGCTGCCCCGCGTCCCGATCCTGCTCCGGGCACTGCCCTGGACCTTGCCCTGGGCGCTGCCCTGGGCGGCTCCCCTCCAGGCTCAGGTCGAAGCGATCGCGCGCCTGGACCCGATCGTGGTCACCGCGACCCGCACCGCGCAAACCGCCGACGAGACCCTGGCCGCAGTCACCGTGATCGACCGCGCCGAGATCGAGCGGCGCCAGTCCAAGACCATGACCGATATCCTGCGCGGGCTGCCGGGGGTGGCGTTCTCCAGCAATGGCGGGCTTGGCGCTGCGACCTCGCTGTTTCTGCGCGGCACCGAGTCCGATCACACGCTGGTCTTGATCGACGGCATCCAGGTCGGCTCGGCGACCACCGGCACGGCGCCCTGGGAGAACATCCCGGTCGAGCGGATCGAACGCGTCGAGGTGGTGCGCGGCCCGCGCTCGAGCCTGTATGGTTCGGAGGCGATCGGCGGCGTGATCCAGATCCTCACCAGGCGCGAGCGCCTCGCGCCGCTGACGCCACGGCTGAGCCTGGGCGCGGGCTCCAACAATACCGTCCGCACCAGCGGCGGCCTCTCGGCCGGCAGCGAGCGCGGCTGGTTCGATGCCAGCCTCGGCTTCGAGCAGACCGCCGGTTTCGATGCCTGTCGCGGCGAGCCCTTCGTCGGCGGTTGTTTCGTCGATGAACCGGATGACGATGGCTATACCAACAAGAATGCCAGTGTCAGCGGCGGCTGGGCGGTGACCGATTGGTTCGGCGTCGAGGCCAGTCTCGTGCGCTCGGAGGGCGAGAACGAATACGACGGCAGCGAATTCGCCGGCAATCGCAACCAGACCGCGCTGCAGACCGCCCAGCTGCGGGTCGAGCTTCAGCCTCTGGCCGCTTGGTCGAGCCGCCTCGCTATCGGGCGGAGCTGGGATGACTCGAAGATCTATTTCGAGGAGACCTTCAGGGATCGCTTCGCTACCCAGCGCGATCTGCTGAGCTGGCAGAACGACCTCGAGATCGCGCGCGGTCATCAGCTCACGCTTGGGGTCGATTATCAGCGTGACCGGATCTCGACCGAACGCTTCTATGCCGACGACGCGCGCGACAATCGCGGCTATTTCGCCCAGTATCTCGGCCACCTCGGGGCACTGGACGCGCAGCTCAACCTGCGCCAGGACGACGGTTCCCAGTTCGGCAATCATGCCACCGGCAACGCCGCGCTCGGCTACACCTTCGAGACGGGCCTGCGGCTGACGGCCAGTTACGGCACCGCCTTCAAGGCGCCAAGCTTCAACGAGCTGTACTATCCAGACTTTGGCAATCCCGCACTCGACCCGGAACAAGCGCGCAGCGCCGAGCTTGGCGTCTCTGGCCCGCATCGCTGGGGGCGTTGGGCCGCGAATCTGTATCAGACCGATGTCGATGACCTGATCGCGACGGTTCAGGTCACCCCGAATCGGTTCCGACCCGAGAACATCGATCGCGGCCGTCTCCGGGGTCTCGAACTCTGGACCACGGCCGAGCTGGGCGGCTGGATCATGGATGCGAACCTGAGCCTGCTCGATCCGCGCAATGAATCCAAGGGGCCGGATCAGGACAACCTGCTGGCGCGCCGCCCGGAGCAGACCTTTAGGCTCGATGCCGACCGGCAGTTCGGGCGCATTGGCCTCGGCGGCACCCTGTTCGTCTCCGGGCGGCGCTTCGACGATGCGGCCAATCGTATCCGGCTCGACGGCTTCCGTCTGGTCGATCTGCGCGCCGACTACGCGTTCAGCGATGCATTGCGGGTACAGGCGCGGATCGAGAACCTGCTCGACGAGCGATACGAGACCGCCGCCTATTACGAGCAGCCCGCTCGCACGCTCATGTTGACCTTGCGCTATCAGCCCTAGCAGCGAGACGATGGCACGTTGGTTTTGGGGGCCTTGGTCAACGGATTACTGGAGACATCGTGGGTAACAGCTTGGTGTTGGGCGGGGTGCGCTCGGGCAAGAGCCGGTTGGCCGAGCAACTGGCGCGAGAGTCCGGGCTGCCGGTGACCTATGTCGCCACGGCCACCGCGAGCGATGCCGAGATGAGCGCGCGCATCGCCGCGCATCGCCAGCGCCGGCCTGCGGACTGGGGGCTGATCGAAGAGCCCTTGGCGCTACCGGCGGTCTTGGAGACCCAGTGTGCGCCCGGACACTGCGTGCTGGTCGAATGCCTCACGCTTTGGCTCGCGAATCTGCTCTGGGCCGAGGAGGACGGGCGCTTGGAGGCGGAACTGGCGGCCTTGGATGCGCTGCTGCCAAGGCTGCCGGGGCCGGTCATCTTCGTCGGCAACGAGGTCAACATGGGGGTGATTCCCGTCGACGACTTGGCGCGCCGCTATGGGGATCTCGCCGGCAGCCTGCATCAGCGCATCGCCGCCCAGGCCGAGCGCGTCGTGCTGACCGTGGCCGGTCTGCCGCTGGTGCTCAAGGGGCCGCCGCTCATCGGCGCTGATGCTGGATATCCGCGCTCGCCGAGGCCACTGTCGGGGTTCATCTGAACTGCTGATCGCGCGAGGACCCCCGATGCCCGAGACCGACCGAAGCACTGCCGATCGCCAAGCGCGCAACCGCCTCGCCGAGACCACCAGCCCCTATCTGCAACAGCACGCCGACAACCCGGTGCACTGGTGGCCTTGGTGCGAGGAGGCGCTGGCGCTGGCGCGCGCCGAGGACAAGCCGATCCTGCTCTCGATCGGCTATTCGGCCTGCCATTGGTGCCATGTGATGGCGCACGAATCGTTCGAGGACGAGCCCACGGCGAGGTTGATGAACCGGCTCTTCGTCAACATCAAGGTCGATCGCGAGGAGCGCCCGGATCTGGATAAGATCTATCAGACCGCACATCAGCTTTTGGCTCAGCGCACCGGCGGCTGGCCGTTGACGGTGTTCCTGACCCCGGATGACCTGGCGCCGTTCTTCGCCGGCACCTATTTTCCAAAGGAGCGCCGGCATGGCCTGCCGTCGTTGCAGGAGCTGCTGATCGGCGTCGAGCGCGCCTATCGCGAGCAACGCGATGCGATCAGGGAGCAGAACACCTCGCTGCGCAAGGCGCTGGCGCAACTCGATGGCGCGGGTCCGGCCGGCGAGCCGCTGTCGGACCTGACGCCGCTCGATCAGGCGCGGCGGCAACTGGCCGGCAGTTTCGACAAGGTCAACGGCGGCTTCGGGCGCGCGCCCAAGTTTCCGCATCCGACCAATCTGGAACTGCTGCTGCGCCATCACGCGGCGACGGCGGCGGCGGGCAGCCCGGACCGGCAGGCGCGCGAGATGGCGCTGTTCACGCTCGAGCGCATGGTGCGCGGCGGGCTCAACGATCAGCTTGGCGGCGGCTTCTACCGCTACTCGGTCGACGAGCGGTGGATGATCCCGCACTTCGAGAAGATGCTCTATGACAACGGGCCGCTGCTCGCGCTCTGCTGCGATGCCTGGCAGCTCAGTGGCGACGCGATCTTTCGCGACGCGGCGATCGGCACCGCCGATTGGGTCATCGCCGAGATGCAAGCGGAGGAGGGCGGTTACTTCTCGGCGCTGGATGCCGACAGCGAGGGCGAGGAGGGTCTCTTCTACGTCTGGGATCGCGAGGAGATCGCCGCGCTGCTGAGCGCCGATGAGCGGGCGCTGATCACGCCGCTGTTCGGGCTGGATCGGGCGCCGAACTTCGAGGGCCGTTGGCATTTGCACGGCGATCGCACCTTGGCCGAGGTCGCGACGGAATGGGCCGCTCGGCCGACACGCGCGACCGGCGCGAAGTCTGCCGCCAAGCAGGCGCGGGAGACCGAGACCGAGTCTGCCGCCAAACAGACGCGCGAGACCGAGACCGAGCTTGCCGCCAAGCAGGCGCGCGA
>NZ_JBKHDN010000029.1:0-19683 GCF_046541315.1 Halochromatium sp.
AGCCCGGCTAGCCAAGCCAGCCCGGTCAGCCGGTCAGCCAGTCAGCCGGTCAGCCGGTCAGCCAGTCAGCCAGTCAGCCGGTCAGTCAGCCAGTCAGCCAGTCAGCCGGTCAGCCGGTCAGCCGGTCAGCCGGTCAGCCGGTCAGCCGGTCAGTCAGCCAGCCAGTCAGCCGGTCAGCCAGCCAACCAGTCAAGATCGGATCATCTGTTGTTCGCTCCAACGCCCATGCCACATCCCGAATTGCCTGCTCGCCATTCTCCGAGCGAGCAGGCCGGCCAGCGCACTCGCCATCAGCCCGCCCGCGAACATGCTCGACCGACCCATCGTCGCGCGCATCCGGCCGCCCATCGGGGTCCGTGCTGGGCGCAGGCACGGGCCGCCGCAGGCGTCGTGCTCGGCCTGCTGCTCTTGCTCGGCGCGGCGGCCGATCCCACTGGCCTGTTGATCGCGAGCGCCACCGCCCAACCGGAGCGCGCTGCGGAGGCGCCGCTGAACATCCAGGCGAGCGTCACGCGCGAGCAGGTCGAGACCAAGCTCAGCGAACTCGCCGAGAACCAGGATCTGCCCGCGGAAACCCGGCAACGCCTCAGCGAGCGCTATCGCGACATCCTCGCCCATCTGGACACCCTGAGCAGGTTCCAGACGCAAGCCATGGCCTACTTCGACGCCTTAGAGACCGCCCCGGCCGAGGCGGCGGCATTGCGCGCCGAGCTGGCCGAACTCGAGTCACCCCGCGATCCGCCGGTCGACCTGCCCGCCGATATCAGCATCGATCAGATCGAGCAACGACTCGCGCGCGAGCAAGCCGAGGCCGCCTCGCTCGAAGCGCAGCTCAGTAAGCTCAACGACAACCTCAGCCAGCAATCCGACCGGCTCGCCAGCGCGCGCCGACGCCTCGGTGAGATACCGTTGCTGCTGAGCGCGCTCGAGGACGCGCTCAAGCAACCCCAGCCCGAGGAACAACCCGACGCCCTCCGCCAAGCCCGGACCTGGGCCCTCGAGAGCGAGCGCGATGCGCTGCGCGCCGAGAGGCTGATGCTCGAACAGCGGATCCTCAGCGCCGAGGTCCGCCGTCAGCTCGCCGAGGCCCAGCGCGCGCAGCACGCGGCGCAACTGCAACGCTCGCGTCTGCGGCGCACCTACCTCGAGCACGAGGCAGACCGCCTGCGCACCCTCGAGGCCGAGCGCACGCGCGAAGAGACCACCTCGGCGGAACGCGCGCTCAGCGATGCCGATCCCGTGGTGCTCGAGCTGGCGCAACGCAATCGTCAGATCAGCGAGACCATCAGCGAGGTCACCGCCGCGCTCACCCGGCTCGACGAGGAGCAGGCCAGACTCGAGGAGCGCCTGCGCAAGACCGAGAGCGACTTCGAGAACGCGCGCGCGCGGATCAGCGCAGCCGGCCTCAGCCAGGCGGTGGGCCAGATCCTGGTCGATGAACGCACCGATCTGCCGGACCCCAGCAGCTTGCGCGAGGACGCGAGGGCGCGCGCCGCGGAGATCGCGCAGCTGACCCTGAGCCAGCTGCGGCTGCGCGACAAACTCAGCGCGCTGGCGGACATCGATGCCGCGAGCGCTCGCAAGCTCATCGGGAAACCCGTCAGCGCACCGCTCCAGGCGCAGGTGCGAGAGCAGCTGCTGCGGCAGCGCGACCTGCTCGAGCGCGCGCTGCGCCTAAAGGAGAGCTATCAGCGCGCAATCGCCGATCTCGACTTCGTCGCCGACCAATACGCCGACCTGGTCAAGCGCTATCGCGACTTCCTCGCCGAGAACCTGCTCTGGGTCCGCAATGCCGCGCCGATCACCCAACAGCCCTTCGCGCCGCTGCCGCAGGCGGTGTGGTGGCTGGTGGCGCCGGAGCATTGGGCCAGTGTCCTGCGCGCCGCGCGCCAGGCCGCCGCGACGTCGACGGTGTTCTGGCTCGGGCTCCTGAGCGTGCTTGGGCTGTTGGCGGCCAGCCCCTTCCTGCATCGCCGCATCCGCGATTACGCCGAGCCGATGCGCCGCATCAGTACCGACCGCTTCGCGTATTCGCTCTCCGCGCTCGGGCTCACCCTCTTGCTCGCGCTGCCCTGGCCGCTGCTCGCCGCCGTGCTCGGCTGGGCGCTGCACAACACGCCGCGCGCCTCGGCATTCGTGCTCGCCGTCGGTCAGGGCCTGCTCACCATTGCCTTGCCCTTCTATTATCTGCGCGCGTTCCGGCTGTTGTGTATGCACGGCGGCGTCGCCGCGCGCCACTTCCGCTGGAATTCCGAGAGCCTCGAACAACTGCGCCATGGCTTCAAGCTCGCCGCATTGCTGCTGCTGCCGATCGGCTTCGTCGCCGAGACCATCGGCTCCGCCCATCATCCGGCCTTCGATGGCACCCTGGGCCGACTGGCGTTGATGCTGCTCTGCCTGGGACTGTCGGCCCTCACGGCCTGGCTGTTACACCCGAGCGGCGGCGTGTTCAAGCATCAGCTCGCAGCCCAACCAACGGCCTGGCTCAGCCGCTCGCGGCTGCTCTGGTATCCGTTGGTGGTGGCGATGCCGGCCGCGCTGGCCGCGCTCGCGTTGGCCGGCTTCATCTATACCGCGGGCACCTTGCTGACCTCGGTCGCCGCGCTGCTCTGGCTGGCCCTGGCCCTGGTGGTGTTCCACCAGATGGTCGCGCGCTGGTTGGTCCTGACCCGGCGCGGGCTGGCGCTGGAGGCCGCGCTCGAGCGCCGCGCGCAACGCGAGGCCCAGCGCGAGGCGCAGGAACAGGGCGCGCAGTGGAGCGATGCCAACGACGACCCGGTCGACCTGGCCGCGCTCGACAGCCAGACGCGGCAGTTGCTCAATAGCAGCATCGCCATCATCGCCGCGGTCGGCTTCTGGATGATCTGGTCGGACGTCCTGCCGGCGCTGAACCAGTTCGACGGCATCACGCTCTGGAGCTACACCGCCGAGATCGACGGCGTCGAGGAGCTAGTGCCGGTCACCCTGGGCGATCTCGGGATGATCCTGGTGCTCGCCGGCGTCGCCCTGATCGCGGTCAAGAACCTCCCGGCCTTGCTCGAGATCCTGCTGCTGAAGAACACCGAGATCAGCACCAGCGCGCGCTACACGCTGGTCACGCTGACGCGCTACCTGGTCACCGCCATCGGTCTGTTGCTGGTGGTCGGCGCGCTCGGCCTGCAATGGTCGCAGGTGCAGTGGCTGATCGCCGCGCTCAGCGTCGGCATCGGCTTCGGGCTGCAGGAGATCGTCGCCAACTTCATCAGCGGCCTGATCATCCTGTTCGAGCGCCCGGTGCGGGTCGGCGACACCGTCACCATCGGCGACATCACTGGCACCGTGACGCGCATCCAGATCCGCGCCACCACCATCCGCAACTGGGATAAGCAGGAGCTGCTGGTGCCGAACAAGGAGTTCATTACCGGGCGCCTGCTGAACTGGACCCTGAGCGATCAGGTCAACCGTCTGGTGATCCCGGTCGGGGTCGCGCACGGCAGCGATACCGGCAAGGCGCTGGCGCTGCTCGCCGAGGTGGCCGCCGAGCATCCGAAGGTGCTCGCCGATCCGGAGCCGGTGATCACCTTCGAGGGCTTCGGCGAGCACGCCCTCAACCTGGTGCTGCGCTGCTACCTCGATAGCCTCGACTTCCGCCTGCCGGTGATCAGCGAGCTGCACCAGGCCATCGAGGCCAAGTTCGGCGCCGCCGGCATCCAGATCGCCCTGCCCCAGCGCCACGTCGAGTTGCGCGCGCCCGAGCCGCTCGCGCTGCGACTGCGGCGCGAGCAGGTTCCGGCCCGCCACGCCCCCGCATCCGACCCCGCTACATCCGACCCCGCTGCATCCGACCCCGCTGCATCCGACCCCGCCGAACCGGCCCCGAAGCCGGTCCCCTAATCCGGCAAAGCGGCTATACTCTGGCGCCCTTGCCGCCAACGCTTGCGAGATCGTATGGCCGACGCCGCCGTTTCCGTCGCCACCGAGCCATCCCCGCCCGCCCCGTCGGATAGCTTCGCGGCGGTGGATCTGGGCTCGAACTCCTTCCATCTGCTGGTCGCCCGCGCCGATGGCGGCAGCCTTCAGGTCATCGATCGCTACAAGGAGATGGTGCGCCTGGGCGAGGGCCTCACCGAGGATAAGGATCTACTGCCCGAGGTCGCCGAACGCGCCCTCGCCTGCCTCGAGCGCATCGGCCAGCGTCTGCGCGGCCTTGCGCCGGCCAATGTGCGGGTGGTCGGCACCAATACCCTGCGCCAGCTGCGCCCGGGGATCGGCTTCATCGAACAGGCGGAGGCGGTGCTCGGGCATCCGATCGAGGTCATCGCCGGACGCGAGGAGGCCCGCCTGGTCTATCTCGGCGTCGCCCATGGCCTCGCCATCGGCGACGAGAAGCGCTTGGTGGTCGATATCGGCGGCGGCAGCACCGAGCTGATCGTCGGTCAGGGATTCAAGGCCACGCTGCGCGAGAGCCTGCACATGGGCTGTGTCAGCATCTCGCGGCACTACCTGCCGGGCGACAAGATCACCGCCAAGGCGATGGACAGGGCCGAGCTGGCCTGCGCGCTCGAGATCCGTCCGGTACGCGAGCTGTTTCGCCACTCCGGCTGGAGCACGGCGACCGGCAGTTCCGGCACCATCAAGGCCATCGCCACGGTCATCGCCGCCGAGGGCTGGAGCGACGATGGCATCAGCGCCGCGGGGCTCGCCCGCTTGCGCGCGGCGCTGATCGACTGCGGCAAGGTTTCGGCGTTCGCCTTCAAGGGCCTGAGCGAGGAGCGCCGGGCGGTCTTCGCCGGCGGTGTCGCGGTGCTGCGGGCGGTCTTCCAAGCCCTCGAGATCGAACGGATGCGAGCCTCGGACGAGGCCCTGCGCGAGGGCCTGATCTACGAGATGGTCGGCCGCGTGCATCACGAAGACGTGCGCGAGCGCACCGTCGCCACCCTCTGTCGGCGCTTCGATATCGATCGCGAGCATGCCGGGCGCGTGCGCGCCACCGCCCTCGAACTCCTCGCGCAGCTGCGCGACGCCTGGGCGCTGCATCACGAGAATTATCCCAAGATGCTCGGCTGGGCCGCCGATCTGCATGAGATCGGGCTCGCGGTCTCGCACAGTCAGTACCAGAAGCATGGCGCCTATCTGCTGCGCAACGCCGATCTCTCCGGCTTCACGCGCCAGGAGCAGGACGCGCTGGCGGCGCTGGTGCTCGGCCACCGGCGCAAGTTTCCCGTCGACGTCTTCATGGCGCTGCCACGCCCGGCGCGCGACTGCGGTCGCCGGCTCGCGATTCTCCTGCGGCTCGCGGTGCTCATGCACCGCGGCCGCTCCGCGAGCGCCGAACCGAACCCCCAGGTTGAGGCCGAGGGCGACCGCCTGCGACTGCGTTTTCCCGCTGGCTGGCTCGACGCGCACCCGCTCACGCGGCTGGAATTCGAGCAAGAGGCCGAGCGGCTCGCCGGGGCCGGTTTGTCGCTCGAGGTCGGCTGAGTCCCGGAATGCGGCACGCTGGACATGGCGCGTGCTACGCGCAGTCCCCCAACCCGACCGGCTTACTGGTAGAATCGGCGCGAGCGAGAGCTTGGCGAGCCAGGTTGCAGCCAAGTAACACCTCGCCTGACGCACGTCTGCCTCTCTCTCATCCAGATCGCCCAACCAGACACCGACAAAATGGAGGATCCCAACCCATGGCCAAACTCTTTTCCGCCGAATGGATGAACCAGCTCAAGGATGCTTGGAACAACGATCCCGAGGTCAGCGGCAAGCTGGCCGAGATCGGCTTCAACTCGATCATCACCTGCGGTTTCAAGGACGAGGCCGATCCGCGTGGCGTTTTCGTGGTCGAAAACGGCGTCTGCGTGCGCGCTGGCGACTGGTCCGACGAACAACCGGACTGGGATATGCGCGCCGACATGAAGGACTGGCTGAAGTGGGTCGAAAAGGGCATCGGCATCGTCGGCATGGGCACCGCTTACGCCACCGGCAAGCTGAAATTCAAGACCGGCGATTACTCCGCCATGATCAAGGATCCCCGCATGGCCGGCCCCTTCGTCAAGAGCTTTAACCTGATGAAGCAGATCGGCGCCGACGAACTCGGCTGAGCCACGGCGATCAGGCGCGGCGCCTCGCGGCGCGCGCCTTCAGAGTGGACACCGATTATCGACCGGAGGGCAATCCATGCGCGGTCTCCCAGGCTTTCGTGATCCCTTGATCAGGCGGCGGCCGGCCGCACCACGACCCCGGCAACCCTGGCTCAGGCGATCCGGCTCCCTCGACGGACCCCTCGCGACCTGTCTGCTTGCCGTGGTGCTTGGCCTCGCTGGCCAGCTCGCCAACGCCGAACTCAGCGGCTGGCCAACGCCACCGGCCTCCGACACCTCAGGACCGCAGATCTCCGGACCGCTCAGCGGCGGCACCGCCGATCACACCAAGTTCAAGGAACTCAAGGGGCCGTTCGCCAATGGCTCCGAGGTGACCCAGGCCTGTCTCGGCTGCCATACCGAGACCGGCGAGCACTTCATGCGCAACATCCACTGGACCTGGTCGTACACAGACCCGAACACCGGCCAGCAGCTCGGCAAGCGCTACCTGGTCAATAACTTCTGCACCAACTCGCGCGGCAACGAGGGCATGTGCGCGCAGTGCCACGCCGGCTACGGCTGGAAGGACGAGACCTTCGACTTCAGCGACGAGACCAAGATCGACTGCCTGGTCTGCCACGAGACCACCGGCACCTACTACAAGACCCCGAACAGCGAGGGCCACGCCGCCTGCACGGTGATGTTCGAGGGCAAGCCGCCGATCGATCTGGCCGCCGCCGCGCAGAGCGTCGACCTGCCCCAGCGCGCCAATTGCGGCACCTGCCACTTCAACGGCGGCGGCGGCGACAACGTCAAGCACGGCGACCTCTCCACCGCGCTGATCAGGCCACCCCGCACGCTCGATGTGCACATGGGCATCGACGGACTCAACTTCGCCTGCAGCGCCTGCCATGTCACCAACAAGCACGTCTGGGCCGGCAGTCGCTACAACGTGGTGTCCAAGGACACCCAGGGCACCGGGCTCCCCGGCCAACGCAGCGATGTCGCCACCTGCGAGTCCTGCCACGGACTCGCCCCGCACCCGGTCGACTCCATCGCCGCCTTCAAGCTCAACGACCATGTGCAAAGCGTTGCCTGCCAGACCTGCCACATCCCCGAGTTCGCACGCGGCGGCGTGGCTACCGTGGTCGACTGGGATTGGCGCACCGCCGGCAAGACCCGCGACGGCGAGGGCTACCACGAGGAAGGCTATACCCAGGGCAACGGCGAGCATCGCTACACCTACAAGTCGATCAAGGGCAACTTCACCTACGACGAGAACGTCGTCCCCGAGTACGCCTGGTTCGACGGCCAGATGCGCTACACCACCATCGACACCCAGTTCGACCCCAACGCCGAGTCGATCGAGATCAACGGCTTCTCCGGCTCGCGCCAGGACGAGCGCTCGCGCATCTGGCCGTTCAAGCGCATGCACACCTGGCAGCCCTATGACAAGGGCAACGGCACCCTGGTCTACACCCACCTCTGGGGCGAGGATGAGGCCGCCTACTGGGGCAACTACGACATGGGCGCCGCGATCGAAAAGGGCATGGCCGACTTCGGTCTCGACTACTCCGGCGAGTACGGCTTCATCGAGACCCTGTCCTGGTGGCCGATCACGCACATGGTGGCGCCCAAGGAGCAGGCGCTGGCCTGCGGCGACTGTCACGCACCGAGAGACAGCCGCATCGCCGGGGTCAAGGGCATCTATGTGCCGGGTCGCGACCGCAGTCGTTGGCTCGATGTCACCGGCAGCCTCCTCGTTGCTGGCATCCTGGGCGGCATCCTCATCCACGGCGGCATCCGCCTCTTCTCGTCGAAGGGAGACCACCACTGATGGCCCTACATCACGTCAAGATCTTCAGCATCTTCGAACGCTTCTGGCATTGGAGCCAGATGATGCTGATCATGCTGTTGCTGATCAGCGGCTTCGGGCTGCACGGCTTCCATGGCCTGCTGAGTTTTGAAGATGCGGTGACCGTGCATACCCTGGCCGCGTTCGCCCTGCTGCTGCTCTGGGCCTTCAGCGTCTTCTGGCTCTTCACCACCGGCGCCTGGCGGCACTTCATCCCGACCAGCAGCGGCCTCTGGAAGGTGCTGCGCTTCTACGCCTATGGCATCTTCAAGGGCGAGCGCCATCCCTACCGCAAGGCCTACTGGCGCAAGCACAACCCGCTGCAGGCACTGGCCTATCTGGTGCTGAAGATCGTGCTGTTCCCGGCCATCTGGGTCAGTGGCCTGGCCTATCTGTCCTACTACGCCTGGCGCAATCTGCCCAATGCCCCGGCCTGGCTCGAGAACATCGCGCTGGTGCACACCGCGGCCGCGTTCGCGATCCTCGCCTTCGTGTTCATCCATGTCTATCTGCTCACCACCGGTCATTCCTTCCGCGACCATGTGATGCCGATGATCACCGGCTTCGACGATGTCGATCTGACGCCGGAGGAAGAGGCCTATCTGCGCACCGATGAGCCGTCGCAGATCCGTTAGCGCACTTAACCGCCGTGTTTCATCGCAATGACCACCATTAAGATCGATCGCAGCGGCGCATCGCAAAGCGTGCAATTGCCGGTCGGATTTCAATTCGATGTCGACGAGGTTGAGATCCTGCGCCGAGGCGATGAGGTCATTCTGCGTAAGAAGCGGACAAACCTGCGTGAAGCATTCGACCTGCTCGCCTCCATGCCCGAGGAGTACTTCGCCGAGGGACGAGAGGATGCTTTTCCCGAGCCCCGCGAAGCCCTTTGACGGCCATGCGGTATCTCCTCGATACGAATATCTGTATCTACATCGCCAAGCGGCGACCACCGGAGGTTGCCGGTCGCTTCGAGCGTTTGTATCCAGGTGAGGTCGGCATGTCCATGATCACCTACGGGGAACTTTTGCTCGGTGCGCAGAAGAGCCAACATCCTGAACAGACCGCCCAACGGTTGGTGCGCTTCGTCGAGCTTGTGCCGGTACTGGGTCTGCCCGAGGGGAGCCCATGGCACTACGCCCGCATCCGAGCGGAACTCGAACGAACAGGCACACCGATTGGTGCGAACGATCTTTGGATCGCGGCACATGCTTTGGCGTCCGGTCTGATTCTCGTCAGCAACAATTTGCGGGAGTTCGGACGGGTATCGGCGCTTCAGACGGAGAACTGGGCGCACTGATGAGGAAGCTGCTGCTCGGTGACGTCAGGCAGGCGAACGGATGTCGCCATAATACTCTCCCAAAACCAAAAAGGCTCCTCGCGGAGCCTTGTTCAGTATTGATGCACGAGGAGAAAGCCGCGCTCAGTTACGCGACTTGTCGACCAACTGCTTCTCGCGAATCCAGGGCATCATCTCGCGCAGGCGGCTGCCGACCTGCTCGATCGGATGCTCCTGAGAGAGGCGGCGCATGGCCTTCATCGCCGGCGCGCCGGCTTGGTTTTCGAGCGTGAACTCCTTGGCGAACTGACCGGTCTGGATCTCGCGCAGGATCTGGCGCATCTCCTCGCGGGTCTCCTCGGTGATGATGCGCGGGCCGCGCGTGAGATCGCCGTACTCGGCGGTGTTGCTGATCGAGTAGCGCATGTTGGCGATGCCGCCCTCGTAGATCAGGTCGACGATCAGCTTGACCTCGTGCAGACACTCGAAATAGGCCATCTCGGGCTCGTAGCCGGCCTCGACCAGGGTCTCGAAGCCCATCTGGATCAGCGCGGTGAGGCCGCCGCAGAGCACCACCTGCTCGCCGAAGAGGTCGGTCTCGCACTCCTGGCGGAAGCTGGTCTCGATGATGCCGGCGCGCCCGCCGCCATTGGCCGAGGCATAGGCCATCGCGATATCCCGCGCGTTGCCGCTCGCATCCTGATGCACCGCGATCAGGCTCGGCACGCCGCCGCCCTGGGTGTAGGTCGAGCGCACCAGATGACCCGGGCCCTTGGGCGCGATCATGATCACGTCCAGATCCGCGCGCGGCTCGATCTGTCCAAAATGGATGTTGAAGCCATGCGCGAAGGCCAGCGCCGCGCCCTGCTTGATGTTCGGCGCGACCTGATCCCGATACAGCTTGGCCTGATGCTCGTCGGGCGCCAGGATCATCACCACGTCGGCGCCGCTGACCGCCTCCGGGATGTCCTTGACGGCGAGACCCGCGTCCGCCGCCTTGGCCGCCGAGGCGGAGCCAGCGCGCAGGCCGACGACGACATCGACGCCGGAGTCCTTGAGGTTATTGGCATGGGCATGGCCTTGCGAGCCGTAGCCGATGATCGCGACCTGCTTGCCTTGAAGCAGCGAGAGGTCGGCGTCTTTGTCGTAGTAAACGTTGATGGCCATGATGGCTCCTAGTCTATCTGGGTTGGTTCATGGACGGCGAAGCGACCATCGTCGGGCTTTTCGCCGGGCCTGTACGCCATAGCACGGAGTCGAGTTCTGGTGTCGACTCCCAGAAGGCTGGATGCGACCTGGTCGCGGCGACACGGCTTCAGACTCTGCCTTGCTCGAGTCTAGCGCCCGAGCGTCGGGCGGGGCAGAAGGCGGTTAGAGCGTCAGACCCTTGGCACCGCGCAGGATGCCGGTCGGCCCGGAGCGCACCACCTCGGTGATCAGCCCCTCGGGCACCGCCTCGATGAAGGCATCGAGCTTGCGCGAGGCGCCGGTCAGCTCGACGATGTAGCTCGCCTCGGTGACATCGATGATCTTGGCGCGGAAGATCTCGGTCAGGCGCTTGAGTTCCTCGCGCTCCGGCCCCGCCGCCTTGAGCTTGATCAGCATCATCTCGCGCTCGATATGATCGCCCTCGGCGAGATCCTGGAGCTTGACCACATCGATCAGCTTGTTGAGCTGCTTCTTGATCTGCTCGACGATGTCGTCATTGCCGTTGGTGACCAGCGTCATGCGCGACAGTGACGGCTCGTCGGTCGCCGCGACGGTGAGGGATTCGATGTTGTAGCCGCGGGCCGAGAACAGGCCGGCGATGCGCGAGAGCGCGCCCGACTCGTTCTCGACCAGCATCGAAATGATATGTCTCATAACCTGTTCTCAGGCCCTAGGCCAGCTCCCGCTCGGACATGGTCGGCGGCAGTTCCATCTCGTGATGGCCCTTGCCCGCGCAAATCATCGGATAGACGTTCTCGGACGGATCGACGATCACATCGAGGAACACGAAGCGATCCTTCATCGCGAAGGCCTCGCGCATCGCCGCTTCCAGTTGATCCGGTTGTTCGACGCGCATGCCGACATGGCCGAAGCTCTGCGCCAGGGCGACGAAATCCGGTAGCGCGTCGACATAGGAATGCGCGTAGCGGCTCTCGTAGAAGAACTCCTGCCACTGGCGCACCATGCCCATGTAGCCGTTGTTCAGCAGCACGACCTTGATCGGCAGGCTGTACTGCTTGCAGGTCGCCATCTCCTGGATGCACATCAAAATGCTGGCCTCGCCGGAGATGCAGGCGACCTGCGCATCCGGATGCGCCAGCTGCACGCCCATCGCCGCCGGCAGGCCGAAGCCCATGGTGCCGAGCCCGCCCGAGTTGATCCAGCGCCGCGGCTTGTCGAACGGATAGAACTGGGCCGCGAACATCTGATGCTGACCGACATCGGAGGTCAGATAGAGCTCGCCTTGAGTGACCTTGTACAGGGTCTCGACCGCGAACTGCGGCTTGATCACCGAGCTCGCGCGGTCGTAGCGCAGGCAGTCGATCCCACGCCATTCGTCGATCTGCTGCCACCAGGCCGCCAGTGCGGTCTGCTCCGGCCGCCCGCCGCTCTCGCGCAACAGGCTGAGCATATCGGTGACCACGCTGCCGACCGGGCCGACGATCGGCACCTGCACCTTGACGTTCTTCGAGATCGAGGAGGGGTCGACATCGACGTGGATGATCTCGGCGTGCGGGCAGAAGTGCTCGATCTTGCCGGTGACCCGGTCATCGAAGCGCGCGCCGATCGCGATCAGGCAATCGGTCTCGTGCATCGCCATGTTGGCCTCGTAAGTGCCATGCATCCCGAGCATGCCGACGAATTGCTTGTCGGTCATCGGGTAGGCGCCCAGCCCCATCAGGGTGCTGGTGATCGGGAAGCCGAGCGCGCGCACCAGCTCGGTCAGCGGCGCGGCGGCATCGTCCAGCACCGCGCCGCCGCCGGTGTAGAAGATCGGCCGCTTGGCCGCGAGCATGGCCTCGACCGCCTTGCGGATCTGCCCGAGATGGCCGCGCTTGGCCGGGTTGTACGAGCGGATATTGAGATCGCGCGGGTAGAGATAAGGGATCTTGACGTTCGGATCGGTCACGTCCTTGGGGATATCGACGACGACCGGCCCCGGTCGCCCCGACTGCGCGATGAAGAAGGCCTTGCGGATGGTCGCGGCGAGATCCTCAAGCCGCTTGACCAGGAAATTGTGCTTGACGCAGGGTCGCGTGATGCCGACGGTGTCGACCTCCTGGAAGGCGTCGCTACCGATCACCGGCGTTGGCACCTGGCCGGTGAGCACCACCAGCGGGATCGAATCCATGTGCGCGGTGGCGATGCCGGTCACCGCATTGGTCGCGCCCGGCCCCGAGGTCACCAGGCAGACACCGCACTTGCCGGTCGCGCGCGCGTAGCCGTCGGCGGCGTGCGTCGCGCCTTGCTCGTGGCGCACCAGGACGTGCTTGATCACCTCGCCGCGCTGGAACAGGGCGTCATAGATATGGAGCACGGCACCGCCCGGATAGCCGAACACATATTCGACCCCTTCGTCGATCAACGCCTGGATGGCGATCTCGGCGCCGCTCAAAAGCGCGGGTTCGCTCGCCTCGGCAAGCGTGGCTGCGTCTTGTTGCCCAGTCGTACCTGGCTGGTGACGGGGCTCGTTGGTGTCAGGCGCATCGGCCAAATGTGATTGCACGCAGGCGTCCTCCGTACGGATCGTCTCGGCGGCGCGAGACCGCATCAGGTGCTCGCCGCCGTCGAGGCGGCAACCGGTGAGATGTCAAGTCGGCTCAACGCCGATACCTGAGGGGTCGCGAGGGTCTTGACAAGGAACCGCGTCAAATGAGACGCGGCGAACAAGCGAAAATACTAAAAAACCGCAACAGCGGTCAACCAAGGAAGCCTCGATCGACACTGTCAAGCCTCCGATTGGAGGTTTCATCCCTGGTTGTGAACCCGTTCACAGCGTAGAATCCAGGATATAGCATCTCCCATGTTCTAGAGAAGAATGAGGGCAAGACCTTGCGACTTTTCGGGCATCACATCTCGCGCCAAACACTCGTCCTGGCAGGAGTGGAGATCCTGCTCATCGTCGCCAGCTTGGAATTCGCTCTCATCCAGCTTTTTCAAGAGCTTGACCATCAAGGCGCCTTACTCGGTATCAACCTCGCGCTCGCGCTGATCATGGTCTTGCTCATGGAGACCATAGGGCTCTACGATCGCGAAGCCCACGCCCAGGTCGGTAGCGAGGGGCTCGACGATATACTGCGCATCGCCGCCGCCTTGCTCATGACCCTGGCCGGAATCGCGCTCATCGCGCCCACGCTGCCGTTCCCGTTACCGACCGTCGAGACCATCGGTTTCGCCACCGGCTTGGTCTTCCTGGTGCTTGCGCTCGAGCGCTTGATCTATCGCCGCATCAGCCGCTCCAACGCCTTCGCGCGGCGCATCCTCGTGCTCGGCTCGGGCAGTCGCGCGATGACGCTGGAGACCGCCAGCACCCATGCCAACGCGCACAACCCCTACAAGATCCTCGCCTTCGTCGCCATCGAGACCAAGGAACCGGGCGAGGTGCCGGCGAATCGCGTCCTCCATCTCGAAAACGGCCAAACCCTGCTCCAGCTCGCGCGTAGCGTCAAGACCGAGGAGATCGTCGTTGCCATCCGCGAGCGGCGCAACAGCCTGCCGATCAAGGATCTGCTGGAGTGCAAGCTCCAGGGCATCACCGTCACCGATATCTCGACCTTCTTCGAGCGCGAGCATCAACGCCTGCAACTCGACTCGATGAACAGCAGCTGGCTCGTCTTCGGCAGCGGCTTCCGCCAGAGCTGGTTCGGCAATGTCGTCAAGCGCGTGTTCGACCTCCTTCTGAGCTTGGTCCTGCTGCTCGTCGCCGCGCCGGTGATGCTACTCACGATCATCGCCATCAAGCTGGAGGGACCCGGGCCGATCCTGTATTGGCAGACCCGGGTCGGTCTCGGCAACAAGCCGTTCGAGATCTGCAAGTTCCGCAGCATGCGCCCGGACGCGGAAAAGGACGGACAACCGCGCTGGGCGGCAAGCGACGACGATCGCATCACCCGCGTCGGGCGCGTGATCCGCACCCTGCGCATCGACGAATTGCCGCAGATCTTCAATGTCCTCAGGGGCGAGATGTCCTTCATCGGCCCGCGCCCGGAACGGCCCATCTTCGTCGACCAGCTCAGCAAGCAGATCCCCTATTTCCTCGCCCGCCACAGCATCCGCCCCGGTATCAGCGGCTGGGCGCAGGTGCGCTATCCCTATGGCGCCTCGGTGCAGGACGCGAAAGAGAAGCTCCAGTACGACCTCTACTACGTCAAGAACCACACCCTGTTCCTGGACATCCTCATCCTCCTCGAAACGGTCAAGGTGGTGCTGTTCGGGCGTGGCGCCCGCTAGCGAGCCGGACACGCGCCATGCCCGTCACCGCCATCGGCTATCTGGGCGCCGCGCTCGCCTATCTGCTGCTGGCGCTGCTGGCCGCAACGCTCTGGCGCCATCGCTCTACCAGTCTCTGGATGCTGGCCGCGAGCCTGCTCACGGTCGCCTGGGCGCTCTACCTGGCCCTGCTCGCCTGGCAGCTCGACAGCGATGTGGTCATCACCGGCGGTCTGTTCGAGGTCGGCCGCAACGCCGGCTGGTTCGCGCTGCTGCTCGCCACGCTGTCCGTGTCCGCAGGTTCCAGCGCCTTGCGCCTCTGGGTCGGCGCCACCAGCGCGTTTCTGCTCGCCCTGACGCTGCTGTTTCTGCTGCCGACCAGCCTCCCCGGCACGCCGCTCTGGCGCAGCCTGGCGATCCTGCTGATGGCCATCGTCGGGCTGATCCTGGTCGAGCAGCTCTACCGCAATACCCCGCCTCAACGCCGTTGGCAGATCAAATTCCTCTGCCTCGCCCTCGGCGGCATCTTCGCCTTCGATCTGTTCCTGTATGCCGATCTGGTGCTGTTCCAAAGCATGGAAAGCACGACCTGGCGCGCGCGCGGCATCGTCAACGCCATGGTCGCGCCGCTGCTCGGCATCGCCTTGAGTCGCCGCTTTCCGGCGCGCAGCGAGGCGCAGATCTCCCGCCATCTGCTGTTCCACACCACCGCGCTCATGGGCGCCGGGCTCTATCTGCTCGCCATCGGCACCGCCGCCTATTTCCTGCGCCAGCTCGGCGGCGAGATCGGCACCCTGTTGCAGGTGAGCTTCCTGTTCGGCGCCGCGTTATTGTTGACGCTGGTGCTGTTCTCCGGCAGCGTGCGCGCCCGCCTGCGCCTGTTCCTGTCGAAGCACTTCTTCCGCTACAAACACGATTACCGCGAGGAATGGCTGCGTTTCACCGGCATGCTCTCCACCGAGGAGCAGCCGTTGCTTTTCCACGAGCGCTGTATCAGCGCCATCAGCGACATCGTCGAAAGCACCGGCGGACTGCTTTGGGTGCGCGACGACAACGGTGATTACGCACTGATGGGCGCGTTCAACCTGGGCTCGCCGACCTATCCGCCGGAAAGTCCAAGGTCGGCACTGATCAGCTTTCTCAACCGCACCCATTGGATCATCGAGCTTGAGGAATATCGCAAGGATCCGACCTTCTACAAGAGCCTGAGCTTGCCGGACTGGCTCGTCGCTGATCCGCGCCACTGGGCGGTGGTCCCTTTGCTCAAGGGCGAGGCCCTGGAGGGCTTCGTGGTGCTCGCGCAGCCGCGCGCGCCGAACCGCATCGATTGGGAAGAACGCGACCTGCTCAAGACCGCCGGCCGCCAGCTGGCGATCCATGTCGCCCTGGTGCGCGTCCAGGAGGCCCTGCTCGAGGCGCGTCAATTCGAGGCCTTCCACCGCCTGGCCGCCTTTCTGGTGCATGATCTCAAGAACGTCTCCGCGCAGCTCTCACTGATTTGTTCCAATGCCGAACGCCATCGCGACAATCCCGAGTTCATCAGTGACGCCCTTCGCACCATGGCCCATGCCCGCGACCGCCTCGACCGCACCCAGGCGCAGCTGCGCAACGTGCAGTCGAACGCGGAATCGGCGCCGCGCCAACGGATCGCCCTCGCCAAGCTGCTCGAGGAGGTGGTCGCCGAAAGCCAGGATAAGCGACCGACCCCCGCGCTCGAGATCCGCCGCTCGGTCGAGTTGCACGTCGATGCCGAAGGGCTTAAGAATGTCGTTCAGCATCTGGTCCGCAACGCCCAGGAGGCGACCCCGGACGAGGGCCAGGTCGATCTCGTCCTCGACGCCGACGAGCACTGGGCGCAGGTGCGGGTGCAAGACAGCGGCGCGGGGATGGACGAAGACTTCATGCGCCGACGCCTGTTCCGGCCCTTCCAGACCACCAAGGGCAATGCCGGCATGGGCATCGGCCTGTATGAGGCGCGCGAGCGGATCCACCGCATGGGCGGTCGCATCGAGGTCGAGAGTGAACTCGGCAAGGGCAGCCTGTTCAGACTCTGGCTGCCGCGCCAACCGCCGCCACCGAGCCCGCCCGACCCTTCTCACAGCAGGTGACCACCATGGCTCCTTCCAAGAAACAGTCCATGAAATTGCTGATCGTCGAGGATGACAGCGGCCTGCAGAGCCAACTGCGCTGGTGTTTCGACGGCTATGAGATCCTCCAGGCACAAGATCGCGCCAGCGCCATGAGCCAGGTGCGCCGTCATCAACCGCCGCTGGTGACACTGGATCTCGGGCTGCCGCCGGACCCGGCCAACGCCACCGAGGGAATCGCACTGTTGGAGGAGATCCTCGCCGTCGCGCCGCAGACCAAGGTCATCGTCGTCACCGGCAACGACGATCGCGCCAACGCCCTGCAGGCGGTCGCCCTCGGCGCCTATGACTACTACATCAAGCCGGTCGATGCCGATGCCTTGCGGCTGATCGTCGATCGCGCCGCCCAGCTGTTTGAACTCGAGGCCGAGAACCGCAAGCTCGCGCAACAGAGCGCCTCGCCGCTGCAAGGGCTGATCAGCTCCGATCCCGGCATGCTCAAGATCTGTCGCATGATCGAGCGCGTCGCGCCCTCCGACGCCACTGTCCTGCTGCTCGGCGAGAGCGGCACCGGCAAGGAAGTCCTCGCCCGCGCCCTGCATCAGCTCAGCCCACGCGTCAGCGAGCGCTTCGTCGCCCTCAACTGCGCCGCCATCCCGGAGAACCTGCTCGAAAGCGAGCTGTTCGGCTACGAAAAGGGCGCCTTCACCGGCGCCACCCGCCAGACCATCGGCAAGATCGAGCATGCCGACAAGGGCACGCTGTTCCTCGACGAGATCGGCGATCTGCCGATGAACTTGCAGGCAAAGATGTTGCGCTTCCTGCAAGAGCGCGTGGTCGAGCGGCTCGGCGGTCGCACCGAGATTCCGGTCGACATCCGCGTCGTCGGCGCCACCAACAAGCCTCTCCAGGAGCTGATCGAGGCCGGCGCGTTCCGCGAGGATCTCTACTACCGTATCAGCGAGATCGCGATCGAGATCCCGCCCTTGCGCAAACGCCAGGGCGACCGCAGCCTGCTCGCCCACGCGCTGCTGGAACGCTTCCGCAAAGACCAGCGCAAGACCAGTCGCCTCGGTTTTTCCGGCGAAGCCCTGCGGGCCATCGAAGCCTATGAATGGCCGGGCAATGTTCGAGAAATGGAGAATCTGATCCGGCGCGCCGTGATCATGGCCGATGGTCCGCACATCCAAGCCGAAGACCTCGGGCTGCCGGTCCCCGCCGAGTCGAATGAACGCGTCGGCTTACGCGAGATTCGCGATTCGGCCGAAAAAGAGGCGGTGATCAAGGCCATGAGCCGCTGCAACGGGAATATCGCGCAGGCCGCCGATGTGCTCGGCATCACCCGCCCCACGCTCTACAACCTGCTCGATAAATACGGTTTGCGGGAATAGCGTCGTCAAACCGAGCCTGGTCGACGCCGAGCGGGCGCCCCGAATCAGGCGGACATCATCGCGGGCTCGGGTTGATGAGAGAACCGCAACCCAGCCTCCAGGCTGTTGTTGACGAAGACCACGATGGCCTCGCAGATGCCTTTGCCGGGCACCACCACCCGCACCTCGGTGCCCGGCTCGGGCGCCTCGATTTGCTGCAGCGCGACCCGCGCGCCACCGAGGGAGACATCGATCAGACGACAGGGCGCCGTGAAGCCCTGGATCCAGATCTCGCTCAACATATTGACCACCTTGCGCGGAAACCGGCGACGATCCGAGTGATCCGCGACTTCTGGGGCACGACTGCGCAGACTCCAGGCCTTGGCCGCGTCGCGATGGACCTCGTTCAGCGAGTAGGCATAGATCTTGGCCTGCGCCTCGGCCTCCACCGGCGGCGCACCCAGGCGCTCGATGATCGCCGAGACGAAGCGCGGCGAGACCATGTCGAACTCCGCCTTGGTCGCCAGATCCGCGCGCAGCTGATCGTGAATCTTATTCAGCACCTGCAGACGTTGCTCCCAGTTGCCTTGTTCAAGGGCTGAAATCCAGAATTCCGCAAGCTCCTCGACAAGCGGCTCGATTTTTTCCAGGCTGGGCGGATGGTAAGACATGGGAGGCTCCTTGAGACTTCTAGATTTGAGCGTCGACGCCCGATTGTTAATTTCTGAAGACAATTTAAGCAAATTACGCACCAGAATTCACAATCGATTGTTTAAAATGGGATTTACGTCACGCTCAAGCAAACTGTGGCCACGGCACCCACAAATTGTAAAAAAAAATGACAGTCAGCCTCCACTGTTGCAAGACCAGCCTCGATGTCATCCACAACGGATCGAGCCCGCCGAAAAGCGTCCCTTTCAAGGCTGCAGATCCTGCTGGCGCAAGAGTTCGCGGGCGAAGTCGATCGGGATCGCGTAGCTGATGCCGCTCGGACGCTCCAGTGCGCTCTCGCGGCCTTCCTTGACGAACACCATATTGATCACGCCCAGCACCCGGCCGCTGGCGGGATCGAACATCGGGCTGCCGCTGTTGCCCGGATAGGCGGTGCCATCCAACTGGAAGATGGTGTACGGATCGCGCATGCGCCGGATCAGCCCCGATTTCAGTTCGCGCCCGGAGCGCGCCGGCATCACCACCGGCGCCACCGCCGCCACCATGCCGCGATGGGTCGCCGGATACAGCCCCAGCGCGGCGCCGATCGGGAAGCCGGTGAAGGCGATCGTCTGGCCTTCGCGCACCGCGCTGGAATCGCCCAAGCGCAGGGCCGGCAACGGCGGACCGTCGATGCGCAACAGCGCCAGATCGCGCGCCTCGTCCTGCGCCACCAGCCGCGCCGGCCGGGCTTGCGCCTGCGATCCGCCCTTGGGCACGAACGCGGCGAGGAACTCGCGGCGCTCCTCGTTCAGCTGCTCCGGCAGCACATGGCTGTTGGTGAGCAGATGCCGCCCGTCGGCGACGACGAAGCCGGTGCCGCGCAACTGCATCCGTGGTTGTCGGGTTTCTTGATAGGTGCCGATGCCGACCACCGAGGGCGTGATCCGTTCGATGGTCGCCGGCAGATCGC
>NZ_JBKHDN010000030.1:0-19489 GCF_046541315.1 Halochromatium sp.
GTGCGCGGATCATCGGCCTCGTGCAGCACGCGGCGATTGAAGGCCAGCCAGGTCAGCTCGCGGTTGAGGTAGAGTGCGGGGTCGTCCAGGTCCGGCTCTGGGTTGACGGCCGGCGCATCGGTGTCGACCGATTCGAGATCGGCCTCGTCGTCGTCCTCGACGTTGGGGTGGTGTGCGCTGGCATCGTTCATGAGTGGGCTTCCGTGGTGAGCACGTCGATCAACAGGGACAAATCTTCTCATCCATTATCCTAACAGGGCTCGGCGGTCATGGTCCGTGATGCTGAAACCGGGCCGCCGTCGCTGGGCACTATCTTGGTCTGATTCGAGACGTTGCGATGTCCCCTTCATGCGTTGACACCCTCTACGCGAGCGCCGACGCGCCCCGCGGCGATTTCGTCTTCGACGAGCGCGTCGCGCGCGTGTTCGCCGACATGCTCGCGCGCTCGGTGCCCGGCTTGGCCGAGCTGGTGCGCCTGATCGGCCTGCTCGGCGCCCGCCTCGTACAGCCGGGGACGCGCGTCTACGATCTGGGCTGCTCGCTTGGTGCCAGCAGCGCCAGCATCCTCGCCCGGCTGCCGCCGACCCTGGACGACGAGGACGCCGCCATCCGTATCTATGCCGTCGACCAGGCGCCCGCGATGCTCGATGGGCTGCGGCTGCGGCTCGACGAGGCGATCCGGCGCGGTCGATTGCAGCCGATCTGCGCCGATCTGGCCGATGTCGTCATCGCCGATGCCAGCCTGGTGGTGCTGAACCTGACGCTGCAATTCCTCGCCCCCGAGCAGCGCCTGCCATTGTTGCGGCGCATCCGGGCCGGACTGCGACCGGGCGGGGCGCTGCTCCTGGCCGAGAAGGTCGCCTTGAGCGAGGACGATGGACTCTTGACCCGGGTGCATGCCGACTTCAAGGCCGCGCAGGGCTACAGCCAGCTCGAGATCGCGCGCAAGCGCGCGGCCTTGGAGCAGGTGTTGATCCCGGAGAGCAGGCGGACGCATCGGGACCGCTTGCGGGAGGCCGGCTTCACGCGCATCGAGCCCTTCTTCCAATGCCTGAGCTTCGTCGGTTGGATCGCGCGCTGATGCTCATCGAACAGGCCCTCAGCCACCGCTTCGCCGGCTTCTTCGAGGCCTTGCGCGCAACCCCGCTCGCCGCTTGGGCTCCGGCCTTGGAGCGTCGCACTGCGCAACGGCTGCGGCCGGATCGGCATGGCGATCTCGGCACCTGGGTCGCGGCCCTGGAGCGGCTGCCGGCGCTGCCGGCGGAGCGGGTGACGCTGGACCGGCCCTGCGTCGGCGTTGCGCGCGCGCAACCACTGCCGGCGGCGCTGAGGACCCAGCTCCAGCAGGCGCTGGAGTCGTTGCAGCCCTGGCGCAAGGGGCCGTTCTGCCTGCACGGGGTCGAACTCGATGCCGAGTGGCGCTCGGACTGGAAGTGGGCACGGCTGGCCGGGGCCATCGCGCCCCTGGGCGGGCGGCGGGTGCTCGATGTCGGCTGCGGCAATGGTTATTATGGCTTTCGCGCGCTCGGCGCTGGCGCCGACCTGGTGCTCGGTATCGATCCGACGCCGCGTTTCGTGCTCCAGTTCCTCGCCCTCAATCGGCTCATCGGCGCCGAACGGCTGGCCGTGCTGCCGCTCGCCGATGATGACCTGCCGGGCCTCTGCCAGGCCGCCGCCGGCGGTTTCGACACCCTCTTCTCGATGGGCGTGCTCTATCATCGCCGCGATCCCACCCAACACTTGGCACGCTTGCGCGACTGCCTCCGCCCGGGTGGAGAGCTGGTCCTGGAGACGCTGGTGATCGATCGCCCGGAGTCGTTCGAACAAGCGCCTTGCAAGGGTGCGGCCGCGAACCGCGAGCGAGCCAGTGGCGATCGGCCAGGAACGCCCCAGACCCTGATCCCGGCTGGGCGCTATGCGCGGATGCGCAATGTCCACGCGATCCCGAGCGTCGCCACCCTGATGGACTGGATCGCGGCGGCCGGTTACCGTGAGATCCGGTTGGTCGATCTGTCCCGCACCACCACGCAAGAGCAACGCGCGACGCCTTGGATGCGCTTTCAGTCGTTGGCCGATTTTCTCGATCCGCGGGATCCGAATCTCACCGTCGAGGGCCATCCAGCGCCGGTGCGCGCACTCCTGCTCGCCGAGCGCGCCCGCTGAGGGTGCGCTGCCAGCGACCCGTTCCGCGGCCGGTTCGTGCCCGCTCGCTGCGCTTCATCGTTGTCATTGCCCCGGCACGCCACGACACTTAAGGGCAATCCCTCCCCGTTAGTCTGTCTTGAGAACCCCGCGTGAGACGCCTTTTCACATTGTTGCTGCCCATCCTCATCCTCGCCATGGGTGTCGGTGCCTTCCTCATCCTAAAGTCGACCAAGCCCGAGCAAGCTTCGCCCACGGTGCAAGAGCGGATCTGGCGAGTCGAGGTCGAGCCGGTCGAGCGCATCACCGCCGCGCCCCAGCTCGAACTGTACGGCCGGGTCGAGACCCCGGATCTGCTGCGCGCGGCCGCCTCGGCGGCGGCCTGGGTGACCGAGGTGCGGGTACAGGACGGGGATGCGGTCGCCGAGGGCGAGCTGTTGCTGCGTCTCGACGAGCGCGATTTCCGTCCGCGCATCGCCCAGGCCGAGGCCGAGATCGCCGATCTCGAAGCGCAAATCGACAGCGAGAAGAACCGCGTCGAGACCGATCGCCGCGCGCTTGAGCAAGAGCGGCGCCTGCTGCAACTGGCGCGGGACGCGGTGGCGCGGCAACAACGCCTGAGGACGCAGCAGGTCGGCGCCGAACAGGCCCTGGACGATGCCAAGCGCACCGAGGCCCAGCAGCAACTGGCGGTCACCAACCGCGAGATGGGGATCGCCGACCATCCGAGCCGGTTGCGTGGGCTTGAGGCGCGGCTCGCCAGCGCCGAGGCGCGACTGGCGGAACTGCGGCTCGAACTCGAGCGCGCGCGGATCCGCGCGCCCCAAGCCGGCATCGTCACCGGCGTCGAGGTGACCGAGGGCGATCAGGTCAGCCAGGGCGAGGTGCTGGTGCGTCTCTATGCCACCGACAGCCTGGAGGTTCGGGCGCGGGTGCCGGCGCCCTATCAGGACGAGCTGATCGCGGCGGTCACCGAAGGCGTGGCGCTGAGGGCGAGCGCGATGGTCGGCGGCGAGGCCCTGAGATTGCGCTTTGACCGGTTAGCGGGGGAGGCCGACCCCAGCGGGGTCGATGCCTTGTTCGAGGTCGCGGGCGAGCCGGGCCTGGTGCGCTTGGGCCAGCTCTTGAGCCTGACCCTGGAACGGCCGAACCGCGAGGCGCTGGTCGAGGTTCCGTTCCGCGCCGTCTATGGCAGCGGTCGCCTCTATGTGGTCGAGGATGGGCGCATGCGCGGTCTCGATGTCGAGACGCTGGGCACCCGCCTCGGCGCGCATGGCGAGGAACGGCTGTTGGTGCGTTCCGATGAACTCGAGCCGGGGGATGCGCTGGTGACCACCCACATGCCGAATGCGGTCGAGGGGCTGCGGGTCGAGATCATCGGTGCCGAGGCCGCCGATGCCGATGCGGACCCCGATTCCGCTGAGGCCCCCGATGCCGCTGGAGAGACCGCCGGAGAAACCGCTGGAGAAGATGGTCGATGAAACGGCTCGAACAACACCGCACCGACATCATCGGCCTGTTTGCCCACCACAAGGTCGCGGCGAACCTGCTGATGGTGATTATGCTGCTGACCGGCGTCTTCGCGCTGGATCGGCTCAATGTGCAGTTCTTCCCGACCTTCGAGCTGGATATCGTCTCGGTGCGCGTGGTCTGGTCCGGTGCCAGCGCCGAGGATATCGAGGACGGCATCACCGACCCGCTCGAACAGCGCCTGCGCACTGTCGACGGGCTCGACAAGATGACCTCGACCTCCAGTCAGGGCGTCTCGGCGATCACCCTCGAGTTCAAGGAGGGCGTCGATCCGCTGTTGGCCCTGGATGAGGTCCGGCGAGCGGTGGATGAGTTCCGCAACTTCCCGCAGGATGCCGAGAAGCCGGAGGTCGCGCTGGCGACGCGCTATGAGCAGGTCGCGCGGCTGCTGATCACCGGGCTCCAGAATCGTGACGAGATGCGTCGGCTCGCCCGCCGCTTCGAGACCGAGCTGCTCGAGCGCGGTCTCGATCAGGTGCAGATCAACGGCCTACCGGAGGAGGAGATCCGCATCCAAGTCGATCACGACGCCCTCGAACAGCTCGACACCGGTTTGCGCGAGATCGGCCAGCGCGTCAGCGATTTCAGCCTGGATCTGCCCGCCGGTTCGATCGGCCGCGATGAAGGCTCGCGCGAGCTGCGCAGCCTGGACAAGCGCCGCGAAGCCTTGGGGTTTGAACAGATTCCGATCCGCGCCGACCAACAGCTGCGGGTCGAACTCGGCGATGTGGCCAACATCGAGCGGGTGCCGCGCGATCGCTCGGTGCTGCTCACGGTCGATGGAGAGCCGGCGATCGAAATGGTGCTGCAACGCAGCGAGCGCGGCGACACCCTGGAGGCCGCGCGCGCCTTCAGCCAATGGCTGGAAGAGACGCGCCAGAGTCTACCGCCCGGCATCGAGATCAGCGTCTACGATGCCTCCTGGGAACTGGTGCGCGATCGCATCATGCTGCTGGTGACCAATGGTCTCGGCGGGCTGGTGCTGGTGGTGGCGATCCTCTATCTGTTCCTCACCGGTCGGGTCGCCTTCTGGGTCGCCTGGGGGATCCCGGTCTCCTTCGCCGCGACGCTGTTCATCCTCTACCTGGTCGGCGGCAGCATCAACATGATCAGCCTGTTCGCGCTGATCATGGCGCTCGGCATCATCGTCGACGACGCCATCGTCGTCGGCGAGGACGCGATGGCGCACTACCAGATGGGCGAAGACCCCTTGCTGGCGGCCGAGGGCGGCGCGCGGCGCATGCTGGCCCCGGTCATCGCCTCATCGCTCACCACCATCGCTGCATTCCTGCCGCTGATCCTGGTCGGCGGGCGCATCGGCAACATCCTTGGCGACATCCCGATCGTGATCATCTGCGTCATCCTGGCCTCGTTGGTCGAGAGCTTCCTGGTGCTGCCGGGGCATCTGCGCAACGCCTTCGTGCATACGCACGAGATCAAGCCGAATTCGCTGCGCGCTCGGCTCGACCGCGGCTTCGAGTGGTTCCGCGAGCGTGCCTTCCGGCCACTGGTGATCGTCGCGGTGCGCCAGCGTTTTGCGACCGTCGCCGCCGCCATTGCCCTCTTGACCGTCGCCATCGGGCTGCTCGCGGGCGGTCGCTTTGGCTTCGTCTTCTTCCCGACGCCCGAGGCGCAAATCATCAATGCCAACGTGACCTTCGCCGCCGGCACGCCGCGCGCGCGCGTCGATCGGTTCCTGGCGCACCTGGAGGAGACGCTGGCCGAGACCGAGCAGGCACTCGATCAAGGCCCGTTGATCAACGTCGTCCTGGCCTTTCACGGTTCCAAGAGCGGCGCCGGCAGTGGCTCCGCCGCCGATCAGCTCGGTTCGCTGCAGATCGAGCTGGTCGAGCCCGATCTGCGCGCTGTGCGCAATAACGAGCTGATCCGGGCTTGGCGCGCACGCATCGACAGACCGGCGGGGCTGGAGTCGCTGAACATCACCGCGCGCCGGGTCGGCCCGCCTGGGCGGGATCTGACCATCCGGCTGACCGGCGCCTCGGCGGAGCAGCTCAAACGCGCTGCGCTGACGCTGTCCGAGACCCTGACCGGTATCGACGGCGTGCTCGAGGTCGAGGACGACATGCCCTATGGGCGGGAGCAGTTGATCTATCGACTGACGCCGGTCGGCGAGGCGCTGGGGCTGACCGTGTCCGAGCTTGGGCGCCAACTGCGCACCGCCTTCGATGGCCAACTGGTGCAGATCCTTCAGGATGGCGCCGACGAGGTCGAGGTCCGGGTCATGCTGCCCGCCGCCGAGCGAGGCACCCTGGCGAGCCTGTATCGGCTCAATGTGCGCACCCCGGCGGGCGATTCGGTGCCGCTGACGGCGGTGGCGGAGTGGACGTCGCGGCGTGGCTTCGAGGTCCTCCGGCATGCCGAGGGCAAGCTCGCGGTCGAGGTCAGCGCCGATGTCGATGCCAATGTGACCACCGTTGGCGAGGTCATCGCGGGCCTCGAGGACGGCACCCTGGAACAGCTCCAACGCGACTACGGCATCGATTATTCGTTCGAGGGCCGCTCGGCCGACCAGCGCGATACCCTGTCCGACATGCGCAAGGGCCTGGTGCTCGGGCTGATCCTGATCTACCTGATCCTGGCCTGGGTGTTTTCCTCTTACGGCTGGCCGCTGGTGGTGATGGCGGTGATCCCGTTCGGCCTCACCGGCGCCTTGTTCGGGCACTGGATCATGGGCATCGATCTGACCATCCTGTCGCTGTTCGGGATGTTCGGCCTCTCCGGGATCGTCGTCAACGACTCGATCATCCTGGTCAGCTTCTACCAGCAGCTGCGCGGCGAGGGGCTGTCGATCCAGCAGGCGTTGATCGAGGCCGCCAGCCAGCGCCTACGGGCGGTGCTGCTGACCTCGCTGACCACGATCGCCGGACTCATGCCGCTGTTGTTCGAGACCTCCTATCAGGCGCAGTTCCTGATCCCGATGGCGACCTCGATGGCCTTCGGCCTCGGCTTCGCGACGCTGCTGATCCTGCTGGTGATCCCGGCGCTGCTGTCGTTGCACGAGAGCGCGCATGGGCGACTGCGGCAATGGTGGCGGCCTACAACAACGGAACCATTAAAAGCGCGACCACATTGATGAGCTTGATCATCGGATTCACCGCCGGACCCGCCGAATCCTTGCAGGGGTCGCCGACGCTATCGCCGGTCACCGCGCCCGCGTAGGCCTTGCCGCCCTTGCCGCCAAGATGACCGGCTTCGATATATTGCTTGGCATTGTCCCAGGCGCCGCCACCGACGGTCATCGAGATGGCGACGAACAGGCCGGTGATGATGGTGCCAATCAAGAGACCACCGAGGGCCAAGGCACCGGCATCGCCGCCCATCAACCATTGCATGCCAAAGCCGAGCGCCAAGGGCACCGCCACCGGCAGCAAGGACGGAATCAGCATCTCCTTGATCGTCGCCGTGCCGAGCAGCGCCAGCAGGCGCGAGGCATCCGGCGTTTGCGGATGATCGCCGCCGGGCACCGCGCGCCCTTGCCGAGGCGCCTCCTCGACGAGACGCATCGCCGTGCGAGCGACCGCTTCCATGGCCATGGCGCTGAACAAATACGACACCAAGCCGCCGATGAAGAGGCCGATCAACACCGCTGGGTCGTCCAGGGTGAACGCCAGGCGCCTGCCCTCGGCCATCAGACCATGGGTGAAATCGGCAAACAGCACCAGCGCCACCAGCGCCACCGAACCGATCGCAAAGCCTTTGGCCATGGCCTTGGTGCTGTTACCGACGGCATCGAGCGCGGCGGCGATCGCGCGCACCGATTCATCCATCTCGGCTTGCTCGGCGATCCCGGCGGCGTTATCGGCGATCGACCCAAAGCTATTCAAGGCCAGAATGATGCCGGTCATCGAGAGCATCGTGGTCGCGGCGATGGCGAGACCGTAGACGCCGGCCATCGCGTGCGCCGCCCAGATCGCCGCGCACATCACTAATGCCGGCGCCGCCGTCGCCCGCATCGAGACCCCCAGGCCGGCGATGACATTGGCCGCATGCCCCATGCTCGAGGCCTTGGCGATGCCGCGCACCGGCGCATAGTCGGTGCCGGTATAGTATTCGCTGATCACCGTCATCAGTCCCGTCAGCGCCAGACCGACCGCAGCCGCGCCCAGCACGCCCCAGCGGCTGAATTCGGCATCTGCGGTCGACAGCGCGACGCTCGCGGGCAGGTACAGCCAGGTCACCGGCACGAAGAGGATGAAGGCGAGCACCCCGGATGCCGTCGTCCCCTTGTAGAGCGCGCTCATGCTCCCGCTGTCATCGGGCTCGATCTTGACGAAATAGATCCCGACCACCGAGGCGAGGACGGACACGCCGCCAAGCACCAAGGGATAGACGATCGCGCTCGCGGCCTCGGCGCCGAGCAGCAGGCCACCGAGCAGCATGCCGGCGACGAGGGTGAGGACATAGGTCTCGAAGAGATCGGCGGCCATTGCCACGCTGTCGCCGATCTGATCGCCGACCATGTCGGCAATGGCCAGCGCATGCGGCATGTCGTCCGCGCCCCGGTCAGCCGTGTCCTTGCCGATGATCACGGCGCCGACATCCGCGCCCTTACTGAAGATGCCGCCGCCGAGCCGGGCGAAGATCGAGTTCAATGAGCCACCAAGGGCGAGTCCGAGCAGGGCGTGCAACGCCCGCATCTGTCCTGGCATGTCGCCGGGATCGGATGGCGCCAACATCAGGTAGTAACCGGCCACGCCGAGCAGCGCGAGCCCGACCACCAACAGGCCGACGATCGCGCCACCGCGCAAGGCGACCTGCAACGCCGGTTCGAGGCCTTGGCGCGCGGCCTCGGCCGTGCGCAGGTTGGCGCGCACCGCGACCAGCATCCCCAGATAGCCCGCCAGGATCGACAACAGGGCACCGATCAGGAAACCGATGCCCGTCTCGATCCCGAGCCAATGCGAGAGGCCGACCATCATCAACGCGCCGACCACCACGACCGCGAAGTATTGGCGGCGGAGCGAAGCGGCGGCGCCCGCCTGAATGGCCTTGGCGATCTCTCGCATGCGGGCGCTACCGGTTGGCCGGGAGAGCATCCAGCGCAGCAGGATCAGCCCATGGCCAAGGACCAGGATCGCGCACAGCAGCGCGAAGATCAGACCAAGCGACATGGGCGGCGCCTCCTGAGCGAAGACCGACTCAGAACCAGGTGTAGGAGATCGTCACCCCGGCCATCACGATCGCCACGATACTCATCAGCTTGATCAGGATATTCAGACTCGGTCCCGAGGTGTCCTTGAAGGGGTCGCCGATGGTATCGCCGATCACCGAGGCACGGTGCGCCGCCGACCCCTTGCCGCCGTGATGACCGGCCTCGATGTGCTTCTTGGCATTATCCCAGGCGCCGCCGGCATTCGACAGGAACACCGCGAGCACGAAGCCGGTCGACAAGCCGCCGGCGAGCAGGCTAATGACGCCGGCGACGCCGAACAGCAGGCCGACCAGCACCGGCACGGCGATCGCGATCAGCGCGGGGATCGCCATCTCGCGCTGCGCGCCCACGGTCGAGATCGCCACGCAGCGCTCGTAATCGGGCTCCGAGGTGCCCTTGAGGATGCCGGGGTTCTCGCGGAACTGACGCCGCACCTCCTCGACCATGGTCTGCGCCGCCCGGCCCACCGCCTGCACCGTCAGTCCGCTGAAGGTGAAGGCGACCATCGCGCCGAGGAACAGGGTGATCAGCACCGCCGGATTCAGCAAGGTCACGTTGTAGTAGGCCATGAAGTCGAGCAGGGTCGCGTCTGCGGTGGCCACGCTGATCTCGCGGCCGACGTCGAGCGCGGTCTGACCCGCCTTGATCAGCTCGATCCGAATCACCTCGATATAGGAGGCGATCAAGGCCAGCGCGGTCAGCGCCGCCGAGCCGATCGCGAAGCCCTTGCCGGTGGCCGCGGTGGTGTTGCCGAGCGAGTCGAGCGCATCGGTGCGTTCGCGCACCTCCGGCCCCAAACCGCTCATCTCGGCGTTCCCGCCGGCGTTATCGGCGATCGGTCCATAGGCATCGCTCGCCAGCGTGATGCCGAGGGTCGAGAGCATGCCGACCGCCGCGATCGCGATGCCATAGAGCCCTTGGCCCATCTGCGCCGGATCGAAGCCCGAGGCGAACAGGTAGGCGAGCATGGTGCCGGTGGAAACCGCCAACACCGGGATCACGGTCGAGAGCATGCCGACACCGATACCGGCGATGATGGTGGTCGCCGCGCCGCTCTCGGCGGCCGCGGCGATGCCGCGCGTCGGCTTGAACGAGGGCGAGGTCGAATACTCGGTCGAGCGCCCGATGATCAAGCCCGTCACCAGGCCGGCGACCACCGCGCCCCAGATGCCCCAGGGGTTGTCGATGCCGAGCAGCCAGAGCACCGCCGCCGAGGCCACCACGATCAATGCCGCGCTGGTGTTGATGCCCTTCGACAGCGCTCCGAGCAGTTCCTTCTGATCGGCGCCCTCGCGGGTCTTGACCAGGAACACGCCGAGCACCGAGAGCATGATGCCGATGCCGGCGATCGCCATCGGCGCCGCGATCGCCTTCATCTGCATCGCCGGATCGGCGACGAAGGCCGCCGCGCCGAGCGCCGCGGCGGCGAGGATGGAGCCGCAGTAGGACTCGAACAGGTCGGCGCCCATGCCGGCCACGTCGCCGACGTTATCGCCGACGTTATCGGCGATCACCGCCGGATTGCGCGGGTCGTCCTCGGGGATACCGGCCTCGACCTTGCCCACCAGATCCGCGCCGACATCGGCGGCCTTGGTGTAGATGCCGCCGCCGACGCGCGCGAACAGCGCTTGCAGCGAGGCGCCCATGCTGAAGGTCAGCACGGTGGTGGTGACCAGCACCAGATAGGCGCCCTCGGCCGGATCGCCGGGCGTGAACAGATCGATGAGCACGAACCAGAACGCCAGATTGCCCAAGCCCAAGCCGACCACGACCAGGCCCATCACCGCGCCGCTGCGAAAGGCGACGTTGAGCGCGCCGGCCAGCGAGCTTCTCGCCGCGGCCGTGGTTCGCGTCGAGGCCAGGGTCGCGGTCTGCATGCCGAAATATCCGGCCAGCGCGGAGAAGAAGCCGCCGCAGAGGAAGGTGACCGGCAGCCAGGGATTCTGCACCTCGAGTCCATAGGCCAGATAGGAGAACAGGCCTGCGACCAGCGCGAAGACCACCAGCATGATCTTGTACTGCTGGCGCAGATAGGCCATGGCGCCCTTGCGGACATGGGCGCCGATCTCGCGCATGGTGTCGGTGCCTTCGTCCTGGACGCGCATCTCGTTGAAGAAGCGCCAGGCGAAATAGAACGCGAACAGGGAAGCGAGCGGAGCGAGCCAAAAGATGGGTTCGTTCATGGTTCGACATCTACCGTGATAAAGGGCCGCGCGCGGACAATGGCACGGCAAGATTCAGGGTGGCAAGCAACGGCCGCTGGCGCGACGCCGCCGCGTGGTCGGTCGGGCGACGGTTGTCGCGCCGCGCTCAATCGAAATGGGCAATCTGCGCCGAGCGCCACCAATCATAATGAGTGGACTGCAACGCCTCGCGGCTCGGGAAGGGGTAGTAGGCGAAATCCTCGTGATCGCCGACGTAGAAGCCGGTCCGCACCATGCGATAGAACACCCCGTCGCGCACATGCTTGAGCACCAGCTTGCTGTCCTTGGTGTTGGTGTTGAAATCCGCCAGCACATCGCGCAGATGCCCGATGTAGCGATAGGGCAGGTCGTCGGCCTTGCCATTGAGCGGATCATCGGCGAGTTCGCCGAGTTCGAGGTCCGAGAAGACGATGCGCGGCAGATGCACCGGATGCTGCGGATCGGTGATCGAACGGCAGAACGCCTGCGGTTCGAGCCGGCTCGCCACCAGCGGACTCTTCGGGCAGAACTCTTGATAGAGATGCAGCGGATGCTCGCTGTCCGGGGAATAGGGCGCGCGCTCAAGCTCCAGCGTGCGGCCGTCATCGGTCACCAGATAGAGGTTGCCGATGGCTGAGATCGGAATCTGCGCCAGCACATTGTAGATCCCCAGATAGACCGACGACTTCGGCGCCCCATCCGGCTGGGTGACGCAGCGCTCATCGGCCAGCGAGTAGGGGAAATCCCCGGAGCGGAAGCTCGGGTCGAGTTCGAAGAAGATCGCCTCGCCGAACACGCGTCCACTCCTTCCCACCGCGTAGTAAGCGCCAAACTCCTTCGGCTCCAGCATGGAGGCGATCAGCGCCTCCGGGATCAAGGATAGATAGAGATGGTAATCGCTCATGCGCGCACTCCTGACCGGTCGCAGCAAGAAATCGGCTGCCGCGCGCGGCGGTCGCGGCAACCATGAGAGGGGTAAGCAGCGGCGAAACCGCGCTCAGAGCTCGAACGGCTCGAGTTTCTTCGCCACCGGCGCGTTCTTCAGCGTCACGAAGCGCGGCAGCCCGTTGTCGAACGGCGGATAGTCCTCGCCCTGGATCAGCGGCAGCAGGTAGGCCTTGCAGGCAGGCGTGATGCCGAAACCGTCCTCGGTGATGAAGTCGCGCGGCATGAACTTCTCGACGTTCGCCACCTCTGACAGCGGCGCCTTGCCGACCTGCCATTGATAGGGCTCGGCGCTGACCCGATCGATCGTCGGCATGATCGCGTTCTCGCCGGCCAGTGCCAGCTCGACCCCCGCACGGCCGGTCGCATAGGCCTGCTCGACATCGGTCTTCGAGGCCAGATGACGCGCGGCTCGCTGCAGATAATCGGCCACCGCCCAGTGGAACTTGTAGCCAAGCTGCTCCTTGACCAGATTGGCGACCACCGGGGCGGCGCCACCAAGCTGGGCATGACCGAACGCATCGCGCGTGCCCTGCTCGGCGAGGAAGCGTCCATCGGGATATTTGGCGCCCTCGGACACCACGATGGTGCAGAAGCCGTGCGCGTCGACCATCGCCTTGACCTTGGCCAGGAAACGCTCCTGATCGAACTCGATCTCCGGGAACAGCACCAGCACCGGCATGCCCTGATCCTCGATCAGCCCGCCGGCGGCGGCGATCCAGCCGGCGTGACGGCCCATCACCTCGAGCACGAAGACCTTGGTCGAGGTCTTCGCCATCGAGCGGACATCGAAGCTGGCCTCGAGCGCCGAGGTGGCGATGTACTTGGCCACCGAGCCGAAGCCGGGGCAGTTGTCGGTGATCGGCAGATCGTTATCGACCGTCTTTGGCACATGGATCGCCTGCACCGGATAGCCCAGGGTCTCCGAGAGCTGGCTGACCTTGTAGCAGGTATCGGCCGAATCGCCGCCGCCGTTGTAGAAGAAGTAGCCGATGTCGTGGGCCTTGAAGACCTCGATCAGGCGCTCGTACTCGCGCTTGTTCGCCTCCAGGCTCTTGAGCTTGTAGCGACAGGAACCGAAGGCGCCGGACGGCGTGTAGCGCAAGGCGGCGATGGCGTCATCGGATTCTTGACTGGTGTCGATCAGATCCTCGGTGAGCGCGCCGATGATGCCGTTGCGCCCGGCATAGACGTTGGCGATCTGGTCCGGATGCTGGCGCGCGGTCTCGATCACGCCGCAGGCGGAGGCGTTGATTACGGCGGTGACACCGCCCGATTGGGCGTAGAAGGCGTTCTTCGCGGTCATGGGAGTCCTCTCTCGTCAAGGCGTTATCGAAGTCAGCGAACCTGGGCATGCGCTGGCACGGGATCGTACCGGTTTCAGCCGCCGCGCGTCTGTCGCGGCGCGCATCGATCGATCCCAACCAACCTATCCGTCGCGGCTCATTCGGGCTATGCTATGCGGTTTTTATCCCGCGCGGTACCTATGCCGCGACCTCATCGAGCTTGAGCCCGGAGACTGATTATGGACCTACAGCGCGTCCCACGTGGAGACAATATTCCAAACGAGATCAACGTCATCATCGAGATCCCGTCGCACTCGGAGCCGGTCAAGTACGAGATGGACAAGGGCACCGGCGCGATGTTCGTCGATCGCTTCATGTCGACGGCGATGCATTATCCCTGCAACTATGGCTATGTGCCGCATACTTTATCGTCCGACGGCGATCCGGTGGATGTGATGGTGGTGACGCCCTACCCGTTGATCTCGGGCTCGGTGATCCAGTGCCGGCCGATCGGGGTGCTGAAGATGACCGATGAGTCGGGCGATGATGCCAAGATCCTGGCGCTGCCGGTCGATAAGCTGTTCAAGGGCTATCGCAACATCGAGAGCTTCCGCGACATGCCCCCGCATCTGCTCGATCAGATCGCCCACTTCTTCGAGCACTACAAGGATCTCGACGAGGGCAAGTGGGTCCGCGTCGGGGGCTGGGGCGGGCGCGAGGAGGCCCGTGCCGAGATCATGGCCAGCGTCGAGATGTTCGAGGCCGAGCCGGATAAGCCGCATTTCTAAGCGTCGGTATCGACCAACGGCGCTCACCTCGGGGCACCTGTCGATGGATCCTGTCTAGGTGTCCCAGATCACGTTCTTGTGCTCGCGCGCGGCGGTTTCGAGCAGATCGATCAAGGGCAGCGCCCGGTGCTTGAGACTGACGCTCTGGGCGCGGGCGTCCTCGTCGTGCTTCCCGGGCTCCGGATCGAGCGGTGCCTCTGGATTCGCCTCCACGGCGGTCTTGAGTCGCTCGAGTGCGGCCGGGATGTCCTCGGCGAGAAGCGCGCCAGGCACCGCGCCGCTATGGCCCATCATCCGGATCAGCGCCTTGGCGACGTCGCCGAAGAGGGTGATGTCGGCATGGACCGGGGTCTTGAAGGTGATCAGCATTGAGATTCTCGGTTGATGAAGGCAAGAGGAGCTTGCGCCAGAGTTCGATTCAGTAACTTGCGGAGCTGGCTCGTGCGCGCTATGCTTCGCCGATTAACCTGACAAGAGAGCCGATTCGGAGCAGGCAGGCCATGAGAGAAGGCATCCATCCAGAATATCAGGACGTTAAAGTCCTGTGCAGTTGTGGGAACACATTCAACACGCGCTCGACGCTGAAGGACGAACTGCATGTCGAGGTCTGTTCCGCGTGCCATCCGTTCTACACCGGCAAGCAGAAGATCCTCGACACCGGCGGACGGGTCGATAAGTTCCGTCGCAAATACGGTCGCCGAAGCGCCGCTTAGAGAGCCGCTGCGCTCGACATCGATCGCGCCGCTGGCCGCGAGGGGCGGCGCGCTGTGTACACCTCCGGCGCCGCCGTGCCCGTGCGCGCTCGATTCGGCGCTGAAAACGCCAACGGAGCGCCATCCATGTCCACTCATCAACAGCCCGACGCCGACGCCGATCTGAACGCCGCCGCGCTCGTTTATCACGAGACGCCAAGGCCGGGAAAGACCGGCATCGAGATCACCAAGGCGGCGGCCACGCAACGCGACCTCTCGCTCGCCTACACGCCCGGTGTCGCCGAGCCGGTGCGGCGCATCCATGCCAACCCGGAGGATGCCTACCGCTATACCAATCGCGGTAACCTGGTCGCGGTGATCACCGATGGCACGGCGGTGCTCGGGCTCGGTAACGTCGGCGCCCTCGCCGGCAAGCCGGTGATGGAGGGCAAGGCGGTGCTGTTCAAGCGCTTCGCCGGCATCGATGTGTTCGATATCGAGGTCGATGCCGAGACGCCGGAGGCCTTCATCGAGACGGTGGCGCGGATCGCGCCGACCTTCGGTGGCATCAACCTCGAAGACCTCGCGGCACCGCATTGCTTCGATATCGAGCAGGCATTGAGCGAGCGTCTCGATATCCCGGTCTTCCACGACGATCAGCATGGCACCGCGATCATCATCGCCGCCGGCCTGTTGAATGCGCTGGAGATGCAGGGCAAGGCGCTGGCCGATGCGCGCATGGTCGTGCTCGGCGCGGGCGCCGCCGGCATCGCCTCGATCAAGCTGCTGATCGAGCTGGGCGCGAACCCAGAGACGATACTGGCCGTCGATCGCCAGGGCGTGATCCATCGCGGGCGCAGCGATCTCAATCGGCACAAGACCGAGATCGCGGTCGAGACCGAGCGGCGCACGCTCGCCGATGCCTTCGTCGACGCCGATGTCTTCATCGGGCTATCGGGGCCGGATCTGGTCAGCACCGAGATGCTCGCGTCGATGGCGCCGCAGCCGGTGGTCTTCGCGCTCTCCAATCCGGTGCCCGAGATCCGTCCCGAGGTGGCGCTGAGGGTGCGCGACGATCTGATCATGGCCACCGGCCGCTCGGACTATCCGAATCAGGTCAATAACGTGCTGGGCTTCCCGTTCATCTTCCGCGGCGCGCTCGATGTGCGCGCCTCGCGCATCAATATGCCGATGTGCATCGCCGCCGTGCATGCGCTCAAGGATCTGACCAAGGAGCCGGTGCCGGCCTCGGTGCTCGCCGCCTATGGCCTCGAGACGCTCAGTCGCGGACCGGACTACATCATCCCCAAGCCCCTCGACCCGCGTTTGCGCGAGGCCGTCTCCTCGGCGGTCGCGCGCGCTGCGGTGGCCAGCGGTGTCGCGCGCGTGGCGGCGGCCGGCACTGACTGAGTTCCCCCAACCGAGCGACGGCACCTTTCGTGCTACCCCGTTTCCTGTAACCGCGCGGATGGCGGCCGTCGACCTCAAGTAGAATCCGATTCGCTCGGAGGCGGGGCCTGTGCATGGCGGCTGTTTGGCCCCAGGGCCGGCTCCTTGGGGATGTCGGCGGCCTGCTGGGCCAGGTCGCTCCAACTTGGTGCAAAATGCCTCCATCCAGTGCAATTGTATCGACCCTTGCAGAGGCCAAGCGCCCTTGGTCGGGCTGACGAGCCTCCACGGCCCTTGCCTGCCTCGAGACCGGGGCTTGGCGTTTGCGAGTGACTGACAGACGGGAGAAACCGCTATGGCCGATCAGACCATCACCGTGACCAACAATGCCACTGGTGAACGCTTCGACTATCCGCTGAAGACGGGGACGCTCGGCCCGGGCGCGCTGGATATCTCCTCGCTGTACCGCGATGCCGGCTTCTTCACCTATGATCCAGGCTTCATGGCCACCGCCAGTTGCCACAGCGCCATCACCTTCATCGATGGCGAGAAGGGCGTGCTGCTCTATCGCGGTTATCCGATCGAGCAGTTGGCGACCAAGGCCAGCTTCCTCGAGGTCTCCTACCTGTTGCTTTATGGCGAGCTGCCGAGCGAGGAAGAGCTGGATCATTTCGAGCATCTGATCACCAGTCATACGATGCTCAACGAGAACCTGAAACGCTTCCTCAGCGGCTTCCATTACGACGCCCACCCGATGGCGATCCTCTGTGGCGTGGTCGGCTCGCTCTCGGCGTTCTATCACGAATCGATCGACGTGCATGATCCACGCTATCGCGAGGTCTCGGCGCATCGGCTGATCGCGAAGATGCCGACCATCGCCGCCGCCGCCTACAAGCATTTCGTCGGCGAGCCGATCATGTATCCGCGCAATGATCTGCGCTATGGCGCGAACTTCCTGCACATGATGTTCGCCACCCCCTGCGAGGATTACGAGCCGGGCCTGCTCGCCGAGAAGGCGCTGAACCTGCTCTTCATCCTGCATGCCGATCATGAGCAGAACGCCAGCACCTCGACCGTGCGCCTGGCCGGCAGCTCGGGCGCCAATCCCTTTGCGTGCATCGCCGCCGGGATCGCCTCGCTCTGGGGGCCGGCGCACGGCGGCGCCAATGAGGCGGTGCTCGACATGCTCGAGGAGATCGGCCATGTCAAGAACGTCGCCAAGTACGTCGACAAGGCCAAGGACAAGGATGATCCATTCCGACTGATGGGCTTTGGGCACCGGGTCTACAAGCATTATGATCCGCGCGCCAAGATCATTCGCGAGGTCTGCCATCAGGTCCTGGAGGAATTTCCCGGGGCCGCGGACAGCCCGCTGCTGGAACTGGCGGTGAAGCTCGAGGAGATTGCGCTCAACGATGAATACTTCGTCGAGCGCAAGCTGTATCCGAACGTCGATTTCTACTCCGGCATCATCTATCGCGCGCTCGGCATCCCGCGCAATATGTTCACGGTGATGTTCGCCGTCGCCCGCACCGTCGGCTGGGTCTCGCACTGGATGGAGATGATGAGCGATCCCGCCAATCGCATCGGGCGCCCGCGCCAGATCTATCACGGGCCGGAGGTCCGCGACTATGTGCCGATCTCGAAACGCTAGCGCGCCCGCGCGCGTTCATGGCCAGAGTTCAGGGCTGTCGGCTTCATGACCTCGGCGCAACGCTCTCGGCCCTCAGCCCAGCGTTGCCTAGTCCAGCGGCTCGGCCTCATGCTCGCTGAGCAGGCGCGCGACGGCTTGGGGGTCGAGGCCGCGCTCCGGGCGTTCCGAGATCGCGCTCAGGGGCGGGCTGCGGCGGGCGTGAGCGGGGAGCACCACCAGTTCGATCGGCACTTCGCCGGCGACGAAGGCGAAGGTCGGATGCGTCTGTCGGCTGCCGTCGGCATAGCGATGTTGGCTATCGCCCGCCTGCCAGGGGATACCCTTGTCGATCAGTCGGAACAGGATTGGGCGGGTATCGTCGGCAAAGAGGTGCAGGCGCACGCCCTGCTCGAGCGATGCCGTGCCCGCGACCGCAGGCCCGACCAGGCGCGGCTCGAACTCGGCGAAGGTCTGCATCGCGGCGAGCGCCTGTTCGCATAGCAGCGTGGTGACCCGATGCTGCGCGCGCGGCTGGAACAGCCGGTATTCCGCCTCCAACGCGGCTTGGATCTCGGCGTTGTCCGGCCAGCAGCGCTTATTACCGATGCCGAGCCGCTCGACGGCCTTGCGCCGGCCATGCTCGAATTCGATCAGCCCGAGTTCGCGCATGATGCGCGCGGCCTCGTGGGCGAGCTGCTGACGCTGGCTGGCGCAGGCGCTGCGGCTCGCAGGTTTCGGATCGCGGTGGTCTGATGCCGAGCCGCTCGCACGCGTGCGGCGACCGAGTCGGCTCCCGTTGCGTCTAGGCATAGGATGCGTTGTCGTTCGGGTAACTGGAAGCACCGGGGGTGCTTTCTGATAAAGTTGGGTTAAGGTCTCAAGAATGCGAGACGTTTAGCGGCCGTTCGCGGCAACGGCGGGGTGCGATGTTCGGATTCGCTCGCCAACCAGCTCCCATGCTCGGCATCGATATCGGCTCGGCGGCGGTCAAGCTGCTCGAACTCGGGCCGGCGGCGGCCAAGCGCGCCCGCAAGGGACGGCAACCCTTGCGGGTCGAGGCGCTGGCGCTCGAGCCGCTGCCACCCAACGCTGTGGTCGAGAAGAAGATCGCCGATGTGGCCCAGGTTGGCCAGGCCATCGCCAGGGCGTTGCGGCGCTCCGGTTCCAGGACCAGGCGGGCGGCGGTTGCGGTGGCCGGTTCAGCGGTCATGACCAGGATCCTCTCGCTCAGTGCCGATCTCTCCGAGGCCGAGATGGAGGCGCAGATCCAGCTCGAATCCGATCAGTATGTCCCCTATCCCCTGGATGAGGTCAACCTCGACTTCGATGTGATCGGCCCCACCCCGGGCGCGCACGACAGGGTGGACGTGTTGCTCGCTGCGTCGCGCCGGGAGCATGTCGACGCTTGCGTCGCCGCGCTCGCGCAGGCCGGGCTGAGCGCGGCGATCGTCGACATCGAGTCGAATGCGGTCGAGACCGCCTGTGGCGCCTTGCGCGCGCGCCTGGAACCGGGAACGTCCCGACTCACTGCGGTTGCCGACATCGGCGCGACCACGACCACGCTCCATGTGCTGCGCGCCGGCCAGAGCATCTATACCCGTGAGCAGAGCCTTGGCGGGCAGCAGTTGATCGCCGAGGCGCGCCGGCACGAGGATCTGACCGGCGACCCCTTGGGCGATCCCTTGGGCGATCGGGCGGGCGATCGGGCGGGCGATTCGTGGCGCGAGC
>NZ_JBKHDN010000031.1:0-18962 GCF_046541315.1 Halochromatium sp.
CTTCCCCCGATGCTTCCCCTGGCGCTTCCCAGCGCGCCAGGCCCCTGACCGTGCCCTGGTGGGTGGCCTGGGCAACCAGCGTGCGAATGGGACCATCGCCTTGGGCCTGCAGAATCAGCGAGCCCTCGAGCTTGAGCGTGGCGGTGAGCAGGAGCACCGAGACGAGCGCTTCGCCGAGCGGCTGCTTCACGGCCTGGGGATAGTCTTGGCGCTCGAGGACGGCTTGCCAGGCGGTCTCGAGTCGCACCAGCTCGCCGCGCACGCGCGAGCGTTCGAAGATGAAGCGGTGCAACGAATCGGTATCGGACGACATACGGGCTCCAGCGCGGATCGAAAGCAGACGCGAGGCCTGCGGGTGGAAAGACGTCAGGATCAAGGCCGGTCGGTTTCCCGGGCGCCGATTGGCTCGGCGGCCGGGGGCCGATCGGGAGCGGCAAGCGGTCAGGGACGTGGCAGGCGTGCCTCGACACTGGCCGTCTTCTGCGTGAGACGGCCTTGCGGGCCCTCGCGGATATCGAGTTTGATCGTGGCATAGATGCGCTGGCAGCCGGCAGCGGCAAGGATCGCGTGCGCCTGCTCGATCAGCGATAAGGCGTCGCCGAGGCGGTCGGTCTCGAACAGCGTCCCCATGGCGGTGAGTTGATAGGGGTGGCCGCTGTCGGCGATCAGTTGCACCACCGAGGCGACATAGCCGCTCAGGTGCTCGCCCTGGTTGATCGGGAAGATGCTGAGATCAGCGAGAACAGACATGAAAGGGTCTCCGGGTTTAAGCTAAGGCGATTGCCGTCAATCGCCTTGGCGGGTCTTCGCCGCTCCTTCGCTGTCGCGCTCATCCTGATGACCATCAACTCACCCCCGGATTTCACGCTTGGTGCCGATCCTGACTGGGATAGCCCGTTGACCTTCAAGCTCACGCCCGAGCTGATCGCGCATGCGCTGATGGAGACGGCCTCCACGGTGCATACGGGATGGGAGAGCTGCATCGACGAGGATGCGATCCTGTCACAGGTCGCGGTCATGGACGAGACCGGCGATAAGAGTCTCCGGCTCATTGAGCAGGACTTCGTCGATGAGCAGGATAACACCCTGGCCTGGCATGATTGGACCCTTGAGGTGCGGGTGGGGGCCGTGTTCATCCTCGCCCACTGGCAGGTCCGCGCGAACGCCCCGGTGGTGGACTGGGAGTGGTCGGCCGCCGCCGCCGAACATGCGTTCGAGCGCGCCAGCGTGCTGCTGGGCCGGCGGGTGCGTCGTAGTCTGGTCGTCGAGGAGCCGCAACGGCCTGAGTTGCCGCCGCGCTCCAGCCGGCATTAACGTATTCGCCTCTCCCGCACGCAAACAACGGTGTCACCACAGGAGCAACGGATGAAATTTCACGTCGATGTCGAGGCGTCGCCGGCCGAACTGCGCCAACTCATGGGGCTGCCGGATCTCGAGGGGCTGCAACAACGGATGCTGGACGCCATTCAGACACGCGTCGAGCAAGGCGTCGAGGGCTATGATCCGATGGAGCTGATGCAGCCTTACCTCAAGACCAGCCTGGCCGGGATGGATATCATGCAACGATTATTCGCCGCGGGCATGGGGGCGGCGGCGCGCAAGGACGACGAGCGCGGAGGCTCATGAAACGAGCCGGCCGCGGGCCGGCTCGTTTGGCAGCGCCGGGCGCTCAGTAACCGCCCTTGCGATGGACCTCGGGGAGGCCGGCGATCTTGGTGCCCTGCTTGGTCGGCGCGAGCGGAAAGAGCTGGTAGACCTCCTTGCTGCTCGGTTTGCAGCCCCATTTCTTGCCCAGGTCCTTGAGCAGCACCCGCTCCATGGGTTGGTGCTGGTTGTTGTTGAGATATTCATCGCGCAGATAGTTGATGATATCCCAGTGACGCTCGCTCAGCTCGATACCCTCGATATCCGCGAGCGCCTTGGCGACATCCTCGTCCCAGTCGAGGGGGTTGACCAGGAACCCTGACTCGGTGGTCTCGATGTGCTTGCCGTTGACTTCGATCGCCATCTCGAATGCTCCTCTCGTCGTTCAATGCCGCCGGTCTTGGGTCGGCGGTCTAGGGTTGATGGATCATGGGCGGCGGCCACGCGGGTCTGGCGCTCGCCGATGAAAACCCGGGAATATTAGTGAATCCTGGTGAAGACGTCACCCGCGCGCGTGCGGCGGCCGCAGTTTTCAGCGCGCGGCCTTGGCGACCGCCTCGATCCCCTTGTGCGGCAGAAAGATCCCGCATCCCATGGTCTGGTGAGTGCCGATGCCCTGTCGTTGGAGCGCGATGGCCTCCTCAAGGCTGAGTTCGGCGAGCATCAGGCTGCGTGTTGGCAACGGGCCGGTGGGCGTGCTCAGCGAAACGGTCTTGCCGCAGACGGCCTTGCGGATCTGGATGCCGCGTTGCGCGAGTTCGTCGGCGATCCGGCGCAGGAACCGCTCCTCGTCCTCGTCGGCATCGGCGACGACGTAGCGTGCAAAGAGGGTTCGTTCGGTGCTGAGCGGGCGCTCCTTCCCGGGGCCGAGGGTGAGGCCCGAAGCGCCGATCTCGAGGCGGCGCCCTTCGAGCGCGACCTTCAGGTCGTCCAGTCGGGCCCGGGGGATGCGGATGCCGAGCTTGGTGCGGCGCGACGGCAGCAGTTGTTGCTCGCGCCCGTGCGCGGGGCGTTCCCAACCGTTTTGCGAGCCGGCGACGTGGATCGTATGGATCGCAGCCCGCGGCTCCTCGGCGAGCCAGGAGACAGCGCCGATCAGGGCCGTGGAGAGTGCGTGCGCGTGGTCCACGGGCAACGATTTGCACGCTTGCAAGGGAAACATGACGTCGATGACATCAGCGGGCACCTGGGGCGGGGATTCCGACTCGGATTCTTGCCAGAACATGGGATTCTCTCGGAATGATGGGCTCAGTTGACGGGGAGTTTGTGCTGCAGGGCATCGCGATCGAACCACCACTCGTCCTGGACCAAGACATCGACCACATTGCGTAGTCGAACGAGGAACTTCTCGGGCTCGCGCAACTCCAGCCGGTCGCGCCAGAGATCGAACGCCTCTTGCGACTCGACACCGCTGTGGCGGCGGGCGACATCGGCGAGGATCTGGGTGGCGAAGAAGGTCAGGTTCTCGCGTTGCGCGCCCGCCGCGCGCACATCGGCCAGGAACAGGGCGGTGGTGGCGGCGACGGCGGCGCCGTCCGCCTCATCCGGGGTCTCCTCGACCACATGCGAGAGCAGCTCGATCGCCAGCTCGACATCCATCGGATAGGTGACCGCCAGCCAGATGCCCTGACCGAGCGCGCTCAGCGATTGATCCTGTTCCGCGCGAAAGAGCACGTCGCAGCAGTCGGCTGCGGACTCGAAGGCCTCGGCCTCCATGAGGACGTCGAAGGCCGCGCGGCCCAGTGGCCAGGCGTCCGCTCCGCGGCCGAGCCCGACCAGCGCGCGCGCCTGCTGTAGCTGGAGTTCGGCCAACTGCTGGCGGTCGGCGCCGATGCGTTCGAGGGTGGCGTATTGCTCCTCTAGGGCCAGCAGGTGCGATTCCAGTGCCGCCTCTTCGGCGGCGCGATTGACAATGGAGTCGGCGGCGGTGTCCGCTAAATGGGTCCGCGTGATGTCAAAATGCTTCATGGCAACTGTTGTCGCCGCGTACGGCGCTGTCCTCTTCTCTGAAAGTTTGGCTGTCCCCGCAACGAGCGCGCAACCGGCGCCGCCGGGCGCGCGCGATGGCGCGGGACAGGGCGTCCGCCTCGCTGCGATTCGGGGCAGGTCGTTGCTCTCGTCAACGCACGAGACCGCTGAAGGCGGCCTCGAGCCGATCTTCCCAGTCCTCCGGCGTGTCGGAAAATGGAGGCTTGACGTCGATGCGGAAGAATCGTTCGCCGTGCCGCGCGATCTCCTGGATCGCGGGAATCAATTCTTCAAAGCTCTCGAGTTCTTTGTTGGAGACGAGAATATCGCTGAGCTTGAGCATGCGGTCTGAACCTCTCTGGCTGAAAAGACGCCGATTGATCCGGTTGAATCCCGCTCGCGCGGGTTCGGCCTGAGCGCCGAGCGAGCGGGTCAACGTCGTCCCGAGCAGGTAAAGCCGCACCGGCACAAAAACAACTCGCCGCGCCGCGATGGGAGGCCCCGAAGTCGGCGACGCCGCAGCGGGATCGGGCAGGGAATAGGACTCTGGTCCGCATCAATGATTTGGAATATTAGGATATGTTGACATAGCGGGACCGGGGGCTTATCCTCCGCAGCCCTGATCCGCGCCGGAGTTCGCGCACTAGGTGGCTGATCGGAAAAGAGAAAAAGTGTGGCTGTCAACTATCCCCAAGGGGATATGCGGGGGCGCTCCCCCTCCCCCTAAGGTGCGGTTTCCGGCTGGGCATGTCGCCCCGTATAGTGCAGCTCCGTGGCACGCGGCGCCGCGAACGAATCCAAAAGCGATCTGTGTCTTACCACGACGTTTCTCGATAGGAGAGATAGCGACATGGCCCTCGACAAGCACCCAACTCCGATGCTCGACCAACTTGAGGACGGCCCCTGGCCGAGCTTCATCTCGGGCATCAAGCGTCTTCGCGACGAGCATGGCGACGAGCGCATCAATGCGCTGACCAACGACCTGCTCGGGCAGCTCGAGCACTCCTATGAGACCCGCAAGGGCTACTGGAAGGGCGGCACCGTCTCCGTCTACGGCTACGGCGGCGGCATCATTCCGCGCTTCTCCGAGGTCGGCAAGGCGTTCCCGAAATCCAAGGAATTCCACACCCTGCGCGTGCAGCCGCCGGCGGGCAATCACTACAGCACCGCGATGTTGCGCCAGCTCGCCGATAGCTGGGAGAAACATGGCTCGGGCCTGGTGACCTTCCACGGTCAGACCGGCAACATCATGTTCATCGGCGCCGACACCGAGTCGACCCAGCATTTCTTCGACGAGATCAACGAGTACGGCTGGGATCTCGGCGGCGCTGGCCCCTGCGTGCGCACCGCGATGTCCTGCGTTGGCTCGGCGCGCTGCGAGATGTCCTGCACCAATGAGCTGAAGGCGCATCGGGCGTTGGTCAACAACTTCGTCGACGACGTCCATCGCCCGGCACTGCCGTACAAGTTCAAGTTCAAGGTCTCGGGCTGCGCCAACGACTGTCAGAACGCCATCGAGCGTTCGGACTTCGCCGTGCTCGGCACCTGGCGCGACGACATGAAGGTCGACCAGGACGCGGTGAAGGCCTACGTCCAGGCCAAGGGTCGCCAGTACATTATCGATAACGTCATCACCCGCTGTCCGACCCAGGCCCTGTCGCTCAACGACGACGACAGCCTGACCGTCAACAACCGCGACTGCGTGCGCTGCATGCACTGCCTGAACGTGATGCCGAAGGCGCTGCACCCCGGCGACGACAAGGGCGTGACCATCTTGATCGGCGGCAAGCGGACGCTGAAGATCGGCGACCTGATGGGCACCGTGATCGTGCCCTTCCGCAAGCTCGAGACCGAGGAAGACTACGAGGAGATGGTCGAGATGGCCGAGACCATCATCGACTTCTGGGCCGAGAATGGCCTCGAGCACGAGCGCTGCGGCGAGATGATCGAGCGCATCGGCCTGGCCAACTTCCTCGACGGCATCGGCATCGAGCCCGAGCCGAACATGCTCAGCCATCCGCGCCAGAGTTCCTACGTCCGCATGGACGGCTGGGACGAGGCCGCCGAGCAATGGTTCGAGCGCCAGGCCGAGAAGGCCGCCGGCTAAGAACGCATCGCGGATCGGCCCGGGCATCGGCCACTCGCGCCACCGCGCGCGTGCCGGTGCCAGCCGCGCCGAATTCAATCAGCACCTCACTGTTTACTGATTCACTGGAGAGTTTTCGATGGCCAAAGATATGCGCGAGCCCATCGAATCGGGTTGTCCCGATCCCTGGCAGTACATGCACCCGACGATGCGGAAGAACTTCGGTCAGTGGAAGTACCACGAGCATCCGCGTCCTGGCGTGCTGCGACATGTCGCCTACAGCGGCGACGAGATCTGGACCGTGCGCGCGGGCACCCAGCGCATCCTCGATGTCTTCACGCTGCGCAAGCTCTGCGACATCGGCGACGAGTACGCCGATGGCTATGTGCACTTCACGCTGCGCTCGAATATCGAGTACATGGTGACCGAGGAGTCGCGCGTGGCACCGCTGATCCAGGCGCTGGAGGATGCCGGCTTCATCGTCGGCGGCACCCAGAACTCGGTGGCGATGATCTCGCACACCCAGGGCTGGCTGCACTGCGATATTCCCGGCACCGACGCTTCCGGCGTGGTCAAGTCGATGATGGACGAACTCATCGATGAGTTCCGCAACGCGACCATGCCCAACCGTGTGCACATCACCACCAGCTGCTGCCAGATCAACTGCGGCGGTCAGGGCGATATCGCCATCAACATCCAGCACACCAAGCCGCCGAAGATCAATCACGATCTGGTCGCCAATGTCTGCGAACGCCCGTCGGTGGTCGCGCGTTGCCCGGTGGCGGCGATCCGCCCGGCGATGGTCAACGGCAAGCCCTCGCTCGAGGTCGACGAGCGCAAGTGCATCTGCTGCGGCGCCTGCTACCCGCCCTGTCCGCCGATGCAGATCAACGACGCCGAGCACTCGAAGCTGGCGATCTGGGTCGGCGGTAACCACTCCAACGCCCGCGGCAAGCCGACCTTCCAGAAGCTGGTCGCCGCCGGCATCCCGAACAATCCGCCGCGCTGGCCCGAGGCGACCGCGATCGTCAAGCGCATCCTCAAGGCCTACAAGGAAGGCGCGCGCGATTGGGAGCGGGTCAACGAGTGGATCGAGCGCATCGGCTGGCCGCGCTTCTTCGAGGAGGTCGAGCTGCCGTTCACCAAGTACCACATCGATACCTGGCGCGGCGCCCGTGCCAGCTTCAACGCCTCTTCCTACATCCGCTTCTAACGCGCGGACATTGGAGCCCACACCAGCGAGGTCACAATGAAGTTCGCAATCCAGGTCAACGAAGGACCCTACCAGCACCAGGCCGCCGACACGGCGTATTTCTTCGCCAAGGCCGCCCTCGAGAAGGGACACGAGATCTTTCGCGTGTTCTTCTACCACGATGGCGTCAACAACTCGACGCGGCTCACCACGCCGCCTCAGGATGATCGCAACATCGTCGAGCGCTGGGCCGAGCTTGCCGAACGACATGATCTCGACATGGTCGTCTGCGTCGCCGCCGCGCAGCGGCGCGGCGTGGTCGACGAGGGCGAGGCGCACCGCAACGGCAAGGACGCCACGAACATTCACCCCCGGTTTCGCATCTCCGGTCTCGGTCAGCTCGTTGAGGCCGCGGTCCAGTCCGATCGCCTCCTTGTCTTCGGCGACTGAGCACCACAAGCATCCGCAAGCAGAAACCAGGGGAATGCAGCATGTCTGAAACCATCAAGAGCTTTCTTTATCTGAACCGCAAGGCGCCCTACGGCACCATCTATGCCTGGGAGTCGCTCGAGGTCGTGCTGATCGGCGCCGCCTTCGATCAGGACGTCAGTCTGGCCTTCGTCGAGGACGGCGTCTTCCAGCTCACCAAGCATCAGAACACCTCGGCGGTCGGCATGAAGAATTTCTCGCCGACCTACGCCGCGCTCGGCGACTACGAGGTCAAGAAGGTCTTCGTCGAGAAGGAGTCGCTCGAGGAGCGCGGGCTCTCGCTGGACGATCTTCAGCACCTGACCTGGGAGGACGAGGATGAGGACTGGGCCGAAAAGGACTCGATCCAACTCGTCACACGCGCCGAGATGACGGCTATCATGGACGGCGCCGACGTCGTCTTCAGCTTCTGAGATCGAGCGAACATCCGAGGAACACGATGAGCACATTGCACACCGTCAACAAGTCGCCGTTCGAGAAGACGTCGCTGGCTGCCTGCCTCGACCACGCGAGCCCCGGCGCCGCCGTCCTGCTGATCGAGGACGGCGTTTACGCGGCGCTGACGCGGACCAGCGTGGAAGGGCGGGTCAAGAGCGCCCTCGACAGCGTCAAGGTCTATGCCCTCGGCCCCGACCTTCAGGCCCGGGGCTTGTCGGAGGATCGCATCATCCCTGGAATCAGCGTCGTGGACTATGCCGGCTTCGTGGATCTCGCCGCGGAGCACGACAAGGTCCAGGCCTGGTTGTAGTTTTTCACTTTCTCACTGAATCAGGAGAGTACCCATGCCGATCGAAGTGAATGGCAAGACGTTCGAGACCGACGAAGAAGGCTATCTGGCCAACATCAACGACTGGGAGCCTGGCGTCGCCGAGGTGATGTCGAAGGAAGACGACCTGGAGCTGACCGACGAGCACTGGGACATCATCAATTACCTGCGCGAATACTACGAGGAGTATCAGATCGCTCCGGCGGTGCGCGTGCTGACCAAGGCCGTCGGCAAAAAGTTCGGCAAGGACAAGGGCAACAGCAAGTATCTCTATGGTCTGTTTCCCTACGGTCCCGCCAAGCAGGCGTGCCGCTACGCGGGTCTGCCGAAGCCGACCGGCTGCGTCTAAGCACTAGGCACGCCGATTGACGAGCCAGCCGCCGTGCTGGTTGGTGCGCCCGGGCTCACTGGAGCCCGGGCACACGGTCGCCGGCCGAGCCAAGGCTGTCGAATCGACCCATGCTCAAGGGCCTGCGCACCCTACGGCGCGCTCGGTCAGAGTAGACGTCAGTGGGCCAACACCACTGAGCCAACGCCACTGAGGTAGCGGAAACATGTCGTTTCTGTCGGATGTTTACGCCGGTCTGTTTTACTTCGCGGTTTTCGTGCTGGTCGCCGGGTTGATCAATAAGATCATCCAATACGCGCGCACCCCCGCTCCGCTGAAGATCCCAACGACCCCAGCGCCAACCACGACGTCAGGCGTGGCCCTTCGTATCACGCGCGAAGTGGTGTTCTTCGAGAGCCTGTTCCGTGGCAGCAAATGGACCTGGATCTTCGGCTGGATGTTCCACTTCGGCCTGTTCCTGGTCACTCTGCGCCATCTGCGCTATTTCCTCGATCCGGTGCCGGTGCCGATCCAGATGATTCAGCCATTCGGTATCTATGGCGGTCTCGCCATGGTGGTGGGTCTCGCCGGGCTCTGGGCGCGCCGATTCCTGGTCGATCGGGTCCGCTACATCACCGCGCTCTCCGATCACCTGATCCTGGTGCTGCTGATCGCGATTGGTCTGTCAGGGCTGCTGATGCGCTTCGTGCTGCATACCGATGTGATGCGCGTCAAGCAATTCTTCCAGGGGCTCTATGTCGGCCAGGTGCAGACGCTGCCCGCCGATCCGGTCTTGCTGATGCATCTCCTGCTGGTTGCGTTGCTGATGATCGTCTTTCCATACAGCAAGCTCCTGCACGCCCCCGGACTCTTCTTCAGCCCGTCCCGGAACCAGGTCGACAACCCCCGCGAGCAGCGTCACATCGCGCCCTGGGCGAAACGCCTGGAGCAGGACTGAGCGGCGCCTCGCCGCTTTGTGCCCCCACCGCGTTCCCGGCTAGCGACGTTTTGATACGAGGTTGAATCATGGCGAAGGCCGACTTCCAAGTCCCCGTACTCAAGCAGTACCCCGAGATCCCGGAGATCGAGCCGGGCGTCATGGCCCATTCGAGCCCGTTCAAGTCGAAGCCGCAGTTCCAGGCCGAGCTTGGCTTCCCGGGCGAGCTGGTCGATGACTGGCAGAAGAAGGCGATCGACAAGATGGGCGACCTGCTCGGGCGCTATCGTTCTCTGCGTGTCTATCTCGATTCCTGCGTCAAGTGCGGTTCCTGTACCGACAAGTGCCACTATTACCTCGGCACCCACGATCCGAAGAACATGCCGGTGGCGCGCCAGGATCTGATGCGCAAGGTCTATCGCCGCCACTTCACCCTGGCCGGGCGCCTGTTCCCCAAGCTGGTCGGCGCCGAGGATCTCACCGAGGAGGTGCTCGGCGACTGGTACAGCTATTACCACCAGTGCTCGCAGTGTCGGCGCTGCTCGGTGTTCTGTCCCTACGGCATCGACACGGCCGAGATCTCGATGGCCGCGCGCGAGATCATGGACCATATCGGCGTCGGCCAGAAGTACTGCAACGAGATCATCGGCAAGGTCTATAAGATCGGCAACAACCTCGGCCTGCCGGGGCCGGCGTTGGCGGACACCCTGGAGGGTTTGGAAGAAGATGTCCTCGACGACACCGGGGTCGAGGTCAAGTACCCGCTCGACCAGGAAGGCGCCGAGATTCTCTTGGTCACGCCTTCGGCCGACTTCTTCGCCGAACCCCATGTCGATGGCCTGATCGGTTACGGCAAGGTCTTCCACGAGGCCGGCGTCAGCTGGACCCTCAGCAGCCACGCCTCGGAAGCGGCCAACTTCGGCATGTTCATCGGTTCCTACGAGAACATGCGCCGAGTCGCGCTGCGGATCCGCGAGGCGGCGATCGAGCTCAAGGTCAAGCGCATCGTGTTCGGCGAATGCGGGCATGCCTGGCGCGTGGCCTACAGCTTCCTCAATACCCTGGCCGGGCCTTGGGACTTCCTCGATCAGCGGTATCCGATTCCCCAGCACATCTGCGAGTTCACCCATGGCCTGATTCAGGACGGCAAGCTGCGCCTGGACAAGAGCCAGAACGACGACATGGTGCTGACCTACCACGATTCCTGCAATGTCGCGCGCGCCTCGCGCATGGGCGATCGTCCCGGCGGTCAGTTCGACATCCCGCGCGCGATCATCCGCGCGACCTGCAACAACTTCTATGACATGGACGAGGAGACCATCCGCGACCGCACCTTCTGCTGCGGGGGCGGCGGCGGTCTGCTCACCGACGATCTCATGGAGGTGCGCGTCAAGGGCGCTCAGCCGCGCCTCGAGGCCTTGAACAATGTCATGCAGGAAAAGGGCGTCACGCACATGGCCGCGATCTGCGCCATCTGCAAGAGCCAATTCACCAAGGTATTGCCTTATTACGGGATGGACCTGGATCAGATCGTCAGTGTCCATCAGTTGGTCTCGAACGCCTTGATCCTGACCGGCCAAGAGACCGATGACGAAGACGAGGCCGCCGACGAGGCCGCCTAGGCGGAAAGGCCGGGCCAAGCACGGCCCTCCGCTGATCATTTGAGACTGGGGCGACTACGCGCTTTGGGTGCGTCGGATGCATCCACTTCGACTCTTGTTAGGAGCGTTATCGATGGCAACTTCCACTGACGAAATGACCAAGCTTTCCTGGCGCCGCTTCGAGGATGGCGACAATGTCTGGGATAACCTGACCGAAAAGATCTTCGTTCAGGATACCTCGCACAAGTGTCCCACCTATGTGCACAAGACGCCGCCTTGTCAGGGGAGCTGTCCATCCGGCGAGGACATCCGTGGCTGGCTGCAGATCGTGCGCGGTCTCGAACAGCCGCCGGAAGGGATGAGCTGGCAGGAGTACGCGTTTCGCCGCTCCACCGACGCCAATCCGTTCCCGTCGATGATGGGTCGGGTGTGCCCGGCGCCCTGTCAGGACGGCTGCAACCGCAACGAGGTCGAGGATTTCGTCGGCATCAACGCGGTCGAGCAGTTCATCGGCGACACCGCGACCGCCAACGGCTACAAGTTCGAGCCGGCGCCAGTCGACACCGGCAAGCGCATCGCCATCATCGGTGGCGGCCCGGCCGGTCTGGCCGCGGCCTATCAGTTGCGCCGCAAGGGCCACGCGGCGACCATCTTCGAGGCCAACAGCGAACTCGGCGGCATGTTCCGCTACGGCATCCCCGGTTATCGCGTGCCGCGCGACGCGCTCGATGCCGAGATCAACCGCATCCTCGACATGGGCCAGATCGAGCTGAAGATGGGCACCAAGGTCGGGGTCGATATCAGCGTCGACCAGCTCGAACGCGATTACGACGCCATCCTCTGGGCGATCGGCTGTCAGTCCGGTCGCGGCCTGCCGGTGCCCGGCTGGGAAGGGACCCCGAACTGCGTCTCCGGCGTCGCCTTCCTCAAGGCCTTCAACGAGGGACGCATGAAGGTCACCACCGACAAGGTGGTCTGCGTCGGCGGTGGCGATACCTCGATCGACGTCGTCTCGGTCGCGCGGCGTCTCGGTCACATCAGCAAGACCAACCAGCGCGATCTGCCCGAGACCGTCATCCACGACGGCTATGTCGCCCACGACACGGCGATGACCGCGGCCGCCGAGGGCGCCGAGGTGACCCTGACCTCGCTGTTCACGCGCGACAAGATGACCGCCTCCGAGCACGAGGTGCACGATGCGCTGCACGAGGGCGTGAGCGTGCTCGATGGCGTCATGCCGGTCGAGGTCATCAAGGGCGACGATGGCCGCGCGGTGGGCTTGAAGATCGCCGATTGCGAGATGAAGGACGGCCGGCCGACGCCGGTGGAAGGCACCGAGCGCGTGCTCGAGGCCGATCTGATCGTCGCCGCCATCGGCCAGGGTGGCGAACTCACCGGGCTCGAGGATTTCGATAACGGGCGCGGCCTGATGAACTCCGACAAGTTCTATCAGGTGCCCGGCAAGCCGGGGCATTTCGTCGCCGGCGACATCATTCGCCCGCATCTGCTCACCACCGCGATCGGCCAGGCCTGGATCGCGGTCGAGTCGATCGATGAATACATCAACAAGGCCGAGCACAAGCGCCGGCCCAAGGTCGATGTCCATCATTTCGATCTGCTCGCCAAGCTCAACGAGGCCAAGCTGGCGCCGGAGCCGTTCAAGGTCGACGGCAGCAGCGATCTGCGCGGCACCTCCAGCGCCAAGTATGCGATCCACAACTACGAGGACCGTTCCGGCGCCGAGGTCATCCCGCATGATGAACTCTTCCTCGGTCACTTCCCGTACACGCCGCGCGTGTTGCGCAAGGAGGAAGTCCCGAGTTCGGAAGAGGTCCTCGGCCACTTCAAGGAGCGTGTGATCGGCTATAGCGAGGAGGACGCGGTCAACGAGGCCAAGCGCTGCATGAGCTGCGGCATGTGCTTCGAGTGCGACAACTGCGTCATCTTCTGCCCCCAGGATGCCGTGTTCCGCGTCAACAAGGCCGAGAGCACGACGGGCCGCTATGTGGATACCGACTACGACAAGTGTATCGGTTGTCATATCTGCGCCGACGTCTGTCCGACCGGCTACATCAAGATGGGTCTCGGTGAATAAACAACCCGCAACCATGCAGGAGACGTCGATGGCGACTGTCATGATGAAAGGCGTCCTCCTCGCGTCATGGGTCGTTGCCCTCGGGATGGGGTCGGCGGCCTGCGCCGAGGAGGTCGGGGATTATGTGTTGCCGAGCTCGAAGGCGGCATCGCTCGACCATTGCGTCGAGCCGACCGAATACATGCGGCGCAACCATTTCGAACTGATTCGCCATCAACGCGATGCTACCGTCTATGGCGGTATTCGCGGCAACGATCACGGGTTATCGGGCTGCGTGTCCTGCCATGTCGGCTACGACGAGCGCGACACTCCGATCGAGATCAACGCCAAGGGGCAGTTCTGCCGCAGCTGTCACGACTATGCGGCGGTGCAGATGAACTGCTTCGACTGCCATGCGACGGTGCCGCGAGGCGAGTCGTGGAACCATGAGGTTGCCGCCGCCCATGCGCATGCGGCCGGCACCGTGGTGGACACCGATGCAACGGCCGCCGATCGATAACGCATTCCGCAAGGCTGAGGCGAAGGTGACGATGAAGCACGAAACCGAATCGACAAATCAAGAGCGCCGCACGTTTCTCGGCGCCGCAGTGGGCCTGAGCGCCGCCACGGTCGCGCCCGGCATGATTCTGCACACGGCCGCGGCCAGCGCGGCGCCACGCACCGATCCCGTGACCGATGTGCATCGCTGGGGGCTGCTGGTGGATACCAGCAAGTGTGCCGATGGCTGCACCGCTTGTGTGGACGCCTGCGATCGGGAGAACGGGCTGAATCTCCAGTCCCCGCCACCGGGAGATGAGACCTTGAAATGGCAGAACCAGCGCGCGACCTGGATTCGCAAGGTCAAATTGCAGGACAACCTCAGCGGCCAGATCGTCAACCTGCCGCTCATGTGCCAGCACTGCGAGCATCCACCCTGCGTCGACGTCTGCCCGACCGGCGCCTCGTTCAAGCGCGCCGATGGCATCGTGATGGTCGATCGCCATACCTGCATTGGCTGCCGCTACTGCATGATGGCCTGCCCCTACAAGGCGCGCTCGTTCATCCATGAACAGGTCGAGCAGAAGCTGACCCGCGCGCCCCGCGGCAAGGGTTGCGTCGAGAGCTGCAATCTGTGCGCGCATCGCCTCGATGCCGGCGACCTCTCGACGGCCTGTGCCGAGGCCTGCTCCAGCGAGGGACACCAAGCCCTCGTCTTCGGCGATCTGAAGGATCCCTCGGGGCCGTTGCGGCAGGCGTTGGCCAAGCAGCCGACGCGGCAAATCCGCCAAGATCTGGGTCTGAACACCGGTGTGCGCTACGCTGGCATCTGATCGCTCAGGTTGGCGCCACCGCATCACGCTAGAGAACTCAGCATGAAAAGAATCGTCTATCGGGAATGGCTGGTGCAGCCTGAGCGCTACTGGGGGTTGCTCGCGATCCTCGCCGCCGTGGTCGCGGTCGGCGGGTTGTCGGCGCTGTACATGGAGCATGAGGGTCACTGGGTAACCGGGATGAGCAACTCCGTGGTCTGGGGCATGCCGCACGTGTTCGCGGTCTTCCTGATCATCTCCGCCTCGGGGGCGTTGAACGTGGCCTCGATCGGCACCGTCTTCGACAAGAAGGCATACAAACCGCTCGCGCGGCTCTCGGGTCTGTTGGCGGTGGCCCTGCTGGTGGGCGGATTGCTCGTGCTGGTGCTGGATCTCGGGCGGCCGGATCGGCTGTTGGTGGCCATGACCACCTATAATTTCAGCTCGATCTTCGCCTGGAACATCTTCCTCTATTCCGGCTTCGCGGCGATCGTCATCGCCTATCTGTGGACCATGGCCGAGCGCAAGGGCAATCATCTGCAGAAACCGGTCGGCACCTTCGCCTTCCTCTGGCGCCTGGCGTTGACCACGGGTACGGGTTCGATCTTCGGCTTTCTGGTCGGACGCGAGGCCTACGACACCGCGATTCTGGCGCCGATGTTCGTCGTCATGTCCTTCGCCTATGGGCTGGCGGTCTACATGCTGGTGCTGTTCTACGCCTTCGATGCCGATGGTCGGCCGATCGGCCCGGCGATGCTCAAGCGCTTGCGCAATCTGCTCGGGCTCTTCGTCGCCGCGGTCCTGTACTTCACCTTGGTCTATCACCTGACCAAGCTCTACGGCGCCAAGCATAGCGATATCGAGGCCTTCATCCTGATCGATGGCGGTCTCTACAGCGCCATGTTCTGGGTCGGTTGGATCCTGATCGGCGGCTTGCTGCCGCTCGGCATCGTCTATCATCCCGAACTCAATCAACGGCGCGACTGGATCGCCGCCGCCTGCGCCCTGGTCATCGTCGGTGGCTTTGCCGCCATGTATGTGATCATCATTGGCAGCCAGGCCTATCCGCAGGAGATGTTTCCTGGCTACAGCGTTCTCCAATTCGGCGCGCCAGGCGATGTCGGCGGCCGGGTGGCGCCCTATTCGCCGAGCCTGCCCGAGTTTCTGCTCGGCGTCGGCGGCGTGGGGATCGCCCTCCTGATCACCGCGGTTGGCGTGCGCGTGCTGCAATTCCTGCCCGAGTCGCTCTCCGATCGCGACATCGATCCGCACGCGAGCGCGCGCCCGGCAGCCTAGGCCAGCCGTTCCACTCAGGTCGCTCCCCAAGCAACACAGCCGCCACGTCAGGCGGCCTCTCGGCACCGCGGTCCAAGCGCGGGTCGGTCGGCGCGGGTGTCTTCGCCGCTGCCCGCGCCGCCGCTGCCGACTCGCCCGCTGGGCACGATGACAACGCTATGGCGCATCTCTATCTCTCGGCGTCGCAAAAGTCTTCCGGCAAGACCACGCTCAGCATTGGGCTGATTCGCGAATTTCATCGTCGCGGCCGCTCGGTGCAGCCGTTCAAGAAAGGCCCCGACTACATCGATCCGTTGTGGCTGGCGCGCGCCGCCGGTGGGCGTGCCTGTCACAATCTCGACTATCACACCATGCCGGTCGAGGAGATCCGTGGCGATTTCCAGCGCCTGCTGCACACCTCGACGCTGGGCCTGATCGAAGGCAATGTCGGCCTCTTCGACAGCATCCATGTCAACGGCGCCGGGTCCAATGCCGAGTTGGCGAAGTTGCTCGCAGCGCCATTGGTGTTGGTGATCAATGCGCAGGGCATGGGACGCGGGATCGCGCCCCTCCTGCTCGGCTATCAGGCGTTCGATCCAGAGCTTTGGATCGGCGGCGTCATCCTCAACAAGGTCGGGGGAGCGCGCCATGAGTCCAATCTGCGACGGGTGATCGAGCATTACACCGATCTCCCGGTCCTCGGGGCGCTGCCGCGCTCGGCCGAGCTGGCGATCGAGGAGCGCCATCTTGGGCTGATCCCGAGTAACGAGGCGATGGCGGTGGAGACGACGATCGAGGCGATTCACCGCGCGGTGGTGGCGACGGTCGATGTCGAGCGGGTGCTCGAACTCGCCGAGCGCGCGCCAGCGCCGCCGTCGGAGACCGCCTCGCGGGCGCCGGCTTGGCCGCGCCCGGAGGCGCGCATCGCCTCCGGCGAGACAGCGGTTCGCATCGGCATTGCCCAGGACGAGGTGTTTGGGTTCTATTATCCCGATGACCTGGCCGGCTTGGCGCGGGCCGGGGCAGAGCTGGTGCCGTTCAGTCCGCTCGCCGACGCGGCGCTGCCGGCCGTCGACGGTCTGATCCTGGGCGGCGGATTTCCGGAGTCGCGGATGGCGGAACTCGAGGCCAACCGCTCGATGCGTGAATCGATCGCCGCCTTCATCGCCGATGGCGGCGTCGCCTATGCCGAATGCGGCGGCCTGATGTACCTCTGCCAACGCCTGCACTGGGGCCGCCAGTCGCGCGCGATGTGCGGTGTGCTCGCTGCCGATGTCGCCATGCATGATCGCCCCCAGGGACGTGGCTATGTGCATCTGCGCGAAACCGACGCCTTCCCTTGGCCAGGTGCGGCCGCCAGCGACATCTGCGCGCATGAATTCCATCATTCGGCGATCGTCGAGACCCGCCCCGATTGGCGCTACGCCTATGATGTCTTGCGCGGCACCGGCATCGATGGGCGCCATGACGGTATCATTCACCACAATCTCCTGGCGAGCTATGCGCACTTGCGCGATGTCGGCGCGGTGAACTGGACCGGGCGTTTCGTCGATCGCATCCGATCGTCGCGTTAGCGGCCTCAGGCGCGCGGGGGCCCGCGCTCCCATCCGGGGCGCCACCAAGGCAACGAGAGTAGGAAGAGGGCTTATGTTCAAATTGACGACAGCAGCCGCCGAGCAGGTCTTGAAGGCAGCGAAAGAGGGCGGCACCGAAGGTCTGTCGCTGCGGCTCGCGGCGAGCCAACAGGCGGACGGCAGCATCGAGTATCGGATGGGATTCGATGCCCCGAACGAGGAGGATATCCGCTTCCAGAGCGAGGGCGTCGACATCGTGATGACCCCCGAGGACGTGCCGTTGCTCGATGAAACCCTGATGGATTTCGTCGAGATCGAGCCCGGTCAGCCGCACTTCATCTTCCTCAACCCGAAGGATCCCAATTATCAACCCCCGGCCGATGCCTGAGCGCCGGTCTGGCCACTGAGCCATGGAACTCTCGAGCGAGGACAGGCTCCGCCTCAACGTCCTGCTGGCGAATCGGCCGCAGGCGATCCGCATCGATGAGTCGCGGCTGATCGTCTACGGCCTGTCGCCGCGCGGCGAGGCCAAGGTCGCGCTGAACCCGAGCGGGCCGGCGGAGGCCTATCTGCGTGCGGTCAAGGAATTGATCTCCGGGCACGTCCTGGGCTCGCCGGGCGGCTATCCGGTCTATCTGCGGCGCTGGACACGGATGGGACAGATGCGCGATCAGAGCCTGGAGCAGCTGTTGATGCTCGGCGAATCCGAGGCGGTGGTCGCCGCGGTCGGCTCGCCGGGCCTGACGCCCGAGCTGGCGCGACGGGCCTGGTGGGCGATGGAAGACGCCGAGAACGCGCGGCGCATGCTCGCCAATCCCACCATCGCCGCCAGCGAGATGGGGCCCCTGCTGGCCGACTATCTGCTCGAGTACCTGCCGTTCGAGACCGAACACGAGACGATGATGGACTCGGTCCGGCTGATCCTGCAGCCGGGTCTGGTGAGCGACGAGCGGATCGCCGATCTATGGCGCAAATCGGCGCGCAAGCCGGCCTATCTGATCGGCTTCCTGCGCGCGCGGCCCGACGACCTGCCGGAGCAGCCCGAGCCGCGCGCCGATGCCGAGGCGATCGCCGCAGCACTGGCCGAGGAACTGCGCGCGGGCAATGCGCTTGCCGGCCTCCTGGTGCGCGTCACCAGCGCGGGTGGCCAAGGCTTCCTGAAGACGCTCTCGGCGGTGCTCGCGAAGCCGCCGAATCAGGACATCGTCAGCGCCGGCTTCGATCTGTTGCGCGGCTACTTCTCGGTGCTGCGGCCCGCCGGCGACCCTGATCTGACCATCGACGCCTTGCTCGCCGATGGCCAGGCCTTTGTTGGGCTCGAGCGCCAGCCGACGAGCCTCGGGTCGGGCGCACCGACATCGGCAACCGTGCCTGCTGGCTCGGACTCCGGCTCGGGCTCGGGCTCCGACGCGCCGGGAGCGGAACCCGGATCCGAACCCGCATTGGAGCCACTCTCGAATCCCTTGTCGCCCAATGTGCGGCGCATCCTCGACCGGCTGCCGGATGCGGCGCCGGATCTGGCCGCCATGCGCGTGCTCTCGGGCGCCGGCTACGGGCTCATCCGACCCCTGTTGCCCGACCCCACCACCCTCGGCAGCCTGATGCGGCGCAAGCTCACGCCGGTGACCGAGCCGCTGCAGGCACGCATCGCGCGCCTGCGCGGCGTTTCATCCGCGCCCTGGCAAACCGACCCGCCACGGCGTCGCCCGATTTGAGGA
>NZ_JBKHDN010000032.1:0-18746 GCF_046541315.1 Halochromatium sp.
TGTCGATAACTTGTGGATAACGCCTGCTCGCGAATCCACGGGCAGGTTATCCACAAGTCGTGCCGCCGGGTCTTCAACAGGATATCGACGGCTGTCTCGGGATGTTGCCTGAGCGCGAGTCGCCCGGTTCGTCGGATCCGGGAAGGATGCTGGGTGCCCCGGGATCGGAGGCTGGACGCTCGGCGGATCCGGGGGCGTCGATTGGGAAGGCGATTGACGGAAATCGCCTCATTGCTCCGGGAGCGAGGGTGAATGTCTGATTCCAACGAGCCGCTCGTCATCGTCGGTCTCTCCGGCGGGGTCGACTCGGCGGTTGCCGCGCATCTGCTGATCGAGCAGGGCCATCGCGTCGAGGCCCTGTTCATGAAGAATTGGGAAGAGGATGACGAGCCCGGCTACTGCGCGGCGGCGGCGGATCTCGCCGATGCGCGGACGGTCGCCGAGCGGCTTGGCATCCGCTTGCATCGGGTCAACTTCGCCAGCGAGTATTGGGAGCGGGTGTTCGAGCGCTTCCTGGCCGAGTATCGCGCCTTGCGCACGCCGAACCCGGATGTGCTCTGCAACAAGGAGATCAAGTTTCGCGCCTTCCTTGAGCATGCGCAGACCCTGGGCGCGGACCGTATCGCAACCGGCCATTACGCCCGCCTGACCCAGGATGGCGCGGGCATGCATCTGCGGCTGGCGGCCGATGCTAGCAAGGATCAGACCTATTTCCTGCATCTGCTGGATCAGGCTCAGCTCGCCCGGGCGCTGTTCCCGCTGGCCGACCTGAGCAAGGCCGAGGTGCGCGCGATCGCGCGGCGGCTTGGGCTCGCCAATGCCGAGAAGAAGGACAGCACCGGGATCTGTTTCATCGGCGAGCGGCGTTTTGGCGATTTTCTCGATCGCTTTCTCGCGCGCAGTCCGGGGCCGATCATGACCGCCGAGGGCCAGGTATTGGGCGAGCATCGCGGGCTCGCCTGGTACACCATTGGCCAGCGTCAGGGGCTCGGTATCGGCGGTGTCACGGCGGCCGGCGAGGCGCCCTGGTTCGTCGCCCGCAAGGATGTCGCACGCAATGCGCTGATCGTGGTGCAGGGCGGTGACCATCCGTTGCTCTACGCCCAGGAGATGGCGGGTGAGCAGTTGCACTGGATCGGCGGGCAGGCCCCTGCGGCGGCGCCGCTCGACTGTCTGTGCCGGTTGCGACATCGGCAACCGCTGCAGCCGTGTACCATCGTCGGTTACGATAGCGAGACATGCCGGGTTCGATTCGACACGCCCCAACGCGCGCTCGCGCCTGGCCAATCGGCGGTATTCTACCTAGGCGACGACTGCTTGGGCGGTTGTGTGATCCAGCACGCCGACGCGCTTAATGCCAGTGTGACTGGCCCCTGTTTGCAAGACCTATGATCCATGCCCTATAGCGACCAAGACCGCATCATCGCGCTCGCCGGACTCCATCAGGCGGCCTACTCCGTGCTGTGGATCGCCAACCACGGCAGTGTCGACATCGATGCCATGACGCCCTGTGTGTACAGCCTGTTCCAGATCGACGCCGAGGATGTGCCCTCGGTGTACGGCGAGCCCGGCGCGGTGGCGACCGGGGCGCGGCAGATCATCGCCCAGCTGACCGGCCAGCCCGAGCGCAACATGGAACTGACGCGCTATGTCATCACGCTGCTCAAGCATGAGCGCATCCTGGCCGGGCGCGGCGACATGCTGGCTGTCATCGGCGAGGGTATCGAGGCCGCGCGGGAGGTGCGCGGCGAGGCGCCCTTGACCGACCCTGAGGTCATCGCGCGCCTCGCCAGTCTCTACTCGGCCACCATCAGCAAGCTCGAGCCGCGCATCCTGGTGCGCGGCAACCCGCTCCATCTGAAGAAAGAGGAGAACCAGGAGCGCATCCGCGCGCTGCTGCTAGCCGGAATCCGCTCGGCGATCCTTTGGCGGCAATGCGGCGGGCGGCGCCTGCAGATCCTGTTCGGCCGGCGCAAATTGCTCGACGCGGCGCGCGCCTACCTGAGCCCGGCCGAGAATATGCATCAGCCGAGCTGAGGGAGCCGCTTGACCGATCCCGATGACATGGCCGTCTTGCTGCCCAAGACGATGTTTTGTCAAGACTCATCCGCCTTGCGGGTCTTTTCGCTCGCCTTTCGCGTCGCATCGCCGGTCCCAGAGCGGGTTCCAGAGCCGGCCCCATCGCCGGTCCCGTCGCCCGGCGATGCTCCCGAGGCGACGCCGTGAAGGCCAACGAACATCCTGCGCAATGCGGTACGCGCTGTTCCGTCAATCGCCTGAACAGCGCGTTTTGAGCGCATCGCTGGAATCCTCTTCATTCTGCCCTAAGCCCAATCCCCGGAGTCCTCCATGCACGACAGCTTCAAGGCCAAGGCCCGTCTCGACGCCGCTGGCAAGTCCTACGAGATCTTCCGCGTCGACGCGGTCCCCAACAGCGCGCGGCTGCCGTTCTCGCTCAAGATCCTGCTCGAGAATCTGCTGCGGCATGAGGATGGGGTCACCGTCAAGCGCGCCGATATCGAGGCCCTGGCCGATTGGGACGCCAAGGCGGAGCCGGAGCGCGAGATCCAGTATCGCCCGGCGCGGGTGCTGATGCAGGACTTCACCGGCGTGCCGGCGGTGGTCGACCTGGCGGCGATGCGCGACGCGATGAGCGCGCTCGGCGGCGATCCGGACCGGATCAACCCGCTGCAGCCGGCCGAACTGGTGATCGACCACTCGGTGCAGGTCGATGCCTATGGTTCCGACGATGCGCTACAGCGCAATGCCGATCTCGAGTTCTCGCGCAACCGCGAGCGCTATCGGTTCCTGAAGTGGGGTCAGCAGGCATTCGACGATTTCAAGGTGGTCCCGCCGGACACCGGCATCGTGCATCAGGTCAATGTCGAGTACCTGGCGCGCGTGGTCTTCGGCCGTGAGGTCGACGGCGTGATCCAGGCCTATCCGGATACCCTGGTCGGCACCGACTCGCACACCACGATGATCAATGGCGTCGGCGTGCTCGGCTGGGGCGTCGGCGGTATCGAGGCCGAGGCCTCGATGCTCGGCCAGCCGATCTCGATGCTGATCCCGCAGGTGGTGGGCGTGAAGCTGAGCGGGCGGCTGCCGGAAGGCGCCACCGCGACCGATCTGGTGCTGACCATCGTCGAGCGACTGCGCCAGCATGGCGTGGTCGGCAAGCTGGTCGAGTTCTACGGCCCGGCGGTGAAGAGCCTGCCGATGGGCGACCGCACCACCATCGCCAACATGGCGCCCGAGTACGGCGCCACCTGTGGGCTGTTCCCGATCGACGACGAGACGCTCGACTTCCTGCGCCTGACCGGCCGCTCCGACGAGCAAGTCGCACTGGTCGAGGCCTATGCCAAGGCGCAGGGCATGTTCGACGCCGACGGCAGCTTCGAGGCCGACTTCAGCGAGACGCTGGAGTTCGATATCGGCAGTATCGTGCCGAGCCTGGCGGGTCCCAAGCGGCCGCAGGATCGGGTGCCGCTGACCGAGGTCAAGCCCAGCTTCGCCGCGGCACTGAAGACGCTGAACGCCGAGCGCGGGGTCGATGCGCGACCGGCGGCGACCACCGTGATCGATGGCGAGCCGGTGGCGATCGGCGACGGCGCGGTGGTGATCGCGGCGATCACCTCGTGCACCAATACCTCCAACCCGAGCGTGATGCTCGGTGCCGGGCTGGTCGCCAAGAAGGCGGTCGAGCGCGGCCTGAAGGTGCCGGCCTGGGTCAAGACCTCGCTCGGGCCAGGCTCGATGGTGGTGACCCGCTACCTCGAGGCTGCAGGTCTGATGGCGCCGCTCAAGCAACTCGGTTTCCATGTCGTCGGCTACGGCTGCACCACCTGCATCGGCAACTCCGGTCCGCTGCGGCCCGAGGTCTCGAAGGCGATCAGCGGCGGCGATCTGACCGTCGCCTCGGTGCTGTCGGGCAACCGCAACTTCGAGGGCCGTGTGCATCCGGAGGTGCGGATGAACTATCTCGCCTCGCCACCGTTGGTGGTGGTCTATGCGCTCGCCGGACGCATGGGCTTCGATCCGTACAACGACCCGATCGCCGACGATGCCGACGGCGATCCGGTGTTCATGCGTGACATCTGGCCGACCCAAGGCGAGGTGGCCGATACGGTCGCGAGCTTCCTCGGCCAGGACGATTTCCGTTCGACCTATGCCGATGTCTTCGCCGGCGATGCGCACTGGCAGACGCTGGACGCACCGGCCGGCAAGGTCTTCGAGTGGGACCCGAGTTCGACCTATATCCAGGAGCCACCCTACTTCCAGGGCATCCAGATGCAGCCGGAGCCGGTGCAGCCGATCCGCGACGCGCGCTGTCTGGCGGTGCTCGGCGACTCGGTGACCACCGACCATATCTCGCCGGCCGGCAGCATCAAGGCCGACAGCCCGGCCGGGCGTTATCTGATCGAGCAGGGCGTGGCGCCGGGCGATTTCAATTCCTACGGCTCGCGCCGCGGCAATCATCAGGTGATGATGCGCGGCACCTTCGCCAACATCCGGCTGCGCAACCGGATGGCGCCAGGCACCGAGGGTGGGGTGACCCTGCATCAGCCGTCCGGCGATCAGGAGTCGATCTACGACGCGGCGATGCGCTATCAGACCGAGGGCGTGCCGGTGATCGTCATCGCCGGCAAGGAGTACGGCTCCGGCTCCTCGCGCGATTGGGCGGCGAAGGGGCCACGGCTGCTCGGCGTGCGCGCGGTGATCGCCGAGAGCTACGAGCGCATCCATCGCACCAATCTGGTCTGCATGGGCATCCTGCCGTTGCAGTTCCAGCCCGGCGAGAGCGCCGAGTCGCTCGGCCTGACCGGGACCGAGCGGTTCGGCATCGGCGATCTGGAGGATGGCGATGCCAAGCAGGTCGAGGTGACCGCGATCCATGCCAACGGCAGCGAGGTCCGCTTCCAGGCCAAGGTTCGCATCGACACCCCGAACGAGGCCGACTACTACCGCAACGGCGGCATCCTGCACTATGTGCTGCGGCGCCTGGCGGCGGCCTGAGCGGTGTTGTCTGGCTGACGATGCCCCCCAAGGTTCGAGAGCTGATTGCAAGACTGGAGCAGGCGGGCTTTGTCGATCGGGGTGGCAAGGGCAGTCATCGCAATTTCGTCCACCCAAATGTGATCAAGCCGATCACCCTATCAGGAAGGCCTGGAGAGGATGCCAGGCAATACCTGGTGCGGGCGGTCGAGAGAGCCATTGCGGAGTCGCATGATGAAAGACAGTGACAAGTACGCCAAGATCGTCGAATGGTCGGAGGAGGATCAGTGCTACGTCGGCAGTTGTCCTGGCCTCATGCTAGGCGGCTGTCATGGCGACGACGAGCTGTCCGTGTTTGAGGAGCTGTGCCATGTCGTGGACGAAATCCTGCGACTCTATCGCGAAGACGGCAAGGTGCTTCCCCCGGCCACGGCCGGACGGGATCTTGTGAATCAGTTGCAGGATGTCGCCTAATGGGCAGGGCGCGTCGCGACCCCGACGATGAAGCGAGGGTTTCACGGGCACCCGATCAGCCTGCCCTTTCAGGCAGCACCGATTGAGCCGTCATGCGCCGAGGTGATGGTTCTCGCTGTGGCCGCTCGACCTGATCGCCGGACGACACTCGCCCACAAGCCCAGGTTCAACGCAATGGCCGCCTTCGCAAGTCAGCGCGAATGGCTGGCTATATCGGCATCCAAGGGCTGTTGGCTGGGAAGCCGTCGGGAGAAAGCCAAGCGTCGCTAGAACGCTGGCTGCGGCACAGGAATCGCCGCGCGAGTGCCCAAGGCGATCGACGGAAATCGCCTAAGCCCGACTTGGCCAATGGCCGTTTTGACTTCAGATCATGAGCAACGCTTTGATGGACTTATCCCCTCTCACCGCCATCTCGCCGATCGATGGCCGCTATGGCACCAAGACCGCGGATCTGCGCTCGATCTTCAGCGAGTTCGGGCTGATCCGGCATCGGGTCGTGGTCGAGATCGCCTGGCTGAAGGCGCTCGCCGACTGCCCCGGGATCGCCGAGGTTCCGACGCTATCCAATGACGCTCTGCGGCATCTCGACGCGATCGGCGGCGAGTTCTCGATCGAGGACGCCGCGCGCGTCAAGGCCATCGAGCGCACCACCAACCATGACGTCAAGGCGGTCGAGTACTTCCTGAAGGAGCGCATCGCCGATCATGCCGAGCTGGCGGCGGTCGCGGAGTTCATCCACTTCGCCTGTACCTCCGAGGACATCAACAACCTCGCGCATGGACTGATGCTCAAGGATGGGCGCGACCATGTGCTGTTGCCGCGCATGGATGCACTGATCGAGGCCCTGCGCACGCTCGCGCACTGTCATGCCGAGCTGCCGATGCTCTCGCGCACCCATGGCCAGCCGGCCTCGCCGACCACGCTCGGCAAGGAGCTGGCGAACATCGTCCATCGGCTGCGGCGGCAGCGCGAGCGCATCGCGGGCGTGGCCCTGCTCGGAAAGATCAACGGCGCCGTCGGCAACTACAATGCCCATCTGGTCGCCTATCCGGAAGTGAACTGGCCCGATTTCGCGCAACAGTTCGTCGAATCCCTTGGCCTGGCCTGGAATCCCTATACCATCCAGATCGAGCCGCACGACGGCATGGCCGAGCTGTTCGATGCCATCGGCCGCTTCAATACCGTGCTGATCGATGGCTGCCGCGACCTCTGGGGCTACATCTCGCTCGGCTACTTCAAGCAGCGCACGGTCGCAGGCGAGGTCGGCTCCTCGACCATGCCGCACAAGGTCAACCCGATCGATTTCGAGAACGCCGAGGGCAATCTCGGCATCGCCAACGCGCTCTTCGATCATCTCTCGGCGAAGCTGCCGATCTCGCGTTGGCAGCGCGATCTGACCGATTCGACCGTGCTGCGCAACCTCGGAGTGGCGATCGCGCACAGCCTGATCGCGTTGGATTCGGCGCTCAAGGGGGTCGGCAAGCTCGAGGCCGACAGCGAGCGTCTCGCGGAGGATCTCGATGCCAATTGGGAGGTGCTCGCCGAGCCGATCCAGACCCTGATGCGTCGCTATGGGGTCGAGCAGCCCTACGAGAAGCTCAAGGCATTGACGCGCGGGCAGCGTATCGGTCCCGAGGCGTTGGCGGATTTCGTCGACACCCTCGAGATCCCGGCGGCGGCCAAGGCCGAGTTGCGGGCACTGACCCCGGCGCGCTATCTCGGCAATGCGGCCGAGCAGGCGCGGGCGATTTGAGCTTGATCGCTCTTGCTGGCGGCAGGCGCGACCATTCACGACGCCCGCAGTCTCTGCTGCTCGGCGCGGCCTTCATCGTGCTCGGGGAGTGCTGCTTCGCGTCGATGGGGGTGTGCATCCGCATCGTCTCGGCGGAATTGCCGAACGCGATGGTCGTGTTTGGGCGCAATCTGATCGGTCTGATGTTGCTCGCGCCCTGGCTGCTGCGCCATGGCGTCGGCGATGTGAAAACCAGGGTGCCGGGCCTGCATCTGCTACGCGCGGTGGCAGGCGTCGCCGCCATGTATTGCTTCTTCCATGCGATCGCCGAGCTGCCCTTGGCCGAGGCCATGCTGCTCAAGCTCACCGCGCCGATCTTTATTCCCCTGATCGCCATCGCCTGGCTGCACGAGCGAGTGGCCAGCCTGCTTTGGGTGGCGCTGGGGATCGGCTTCGCCGGCGTGATCCTGATCCTGGAGCCGGATCCGAGCCGGCACTGGGCTGGGGTGTCGCCGGTAGCGCTGATCGGCCTGTTGGGTGGCGTGTTGGCGGCGGTGGCCAAGGTCACGGTGCGCCGGTTGTCGCACAGCGAGCCGATCGGGCGCATCGTCTTCTACTTCGCGCTCATTGGCGGCTCGATCTCGGCACTCCCGCTGTTCTGGAATTGGCAGATGCCGAGCCCGAGCGCGTTGCTCTGGCTGCTTGGCATCGGCATCGCCGCCACCCTCGGCCAGTTGGCGCTGACGCGCGGCCTGTCACTCGCGCCGGCCTCGCGCATGGGCGCCTTTGGCTACTTCTCGGTGGTGTTCGGCGCCGGCTACGGCTGGCTGTTCTGGGACGAGCCGCTGACCCTGAGTCTGCTGCTGGGTACCCTGTTGATTGCCGTCGGCGGGCTGCTGGCGAGTCGCTCCCGCCACCTCGAGACCGCCCCTATTTGCCAACCTCCAGCCCGCGCAGACTTGGCCGGCAAACCCGCGGTCTGTGAGCGTTTGGCCTATGAACACGCAGGTGAACACACAGGTGAACACGCAGCCGCGGGGCTAAACCGACTGCGGCGCGGCGGGATGACGTCCAGCCCATGAACGATTGGCCCGAGGTTCCTGGCTTTCCCGAGACGATGGGTTCGCGCCGGTGGCCGAGCGTCTCACGCCCGCGGGGCGTTGGCGCGATCCGCCGTCAGTCGCGCCGCCTCGGGATCCTGTCGAACTCGATGCCGAGACGATCAGCGTGCTGCGGACGACCCTCGAGTCCGGTCTCGCGGCGGCCGGCAGCGAGGATTTCCAGGCCTGACGGCGTCTAGCGATCGACCTTGGTGATGACGACGCGCCGTTGCTCGACCGAGAACGGGCTGTGCTGCGGCAGGAGTTCTCGCTCGCCACGGCTTTCGGCCGGGGCGAGCAGCGAGGCTGGATAACCCTGGGCGATGAAGTAGTCACGCACGGCCTGCGCTCGCCGCAGGCCAAGCGCCCGATTGTAGGCATCGGAACCCCTGGCATCGGTATGGCCGACGATCGTCACGTATTCCTGTGCCGGGGAGCGGCTCACCTTGTCGATATAGCGATCGAGGGTCGCGATGGCCCGGCGGTTGACGACGGTATCCGGCACGACGTACTCATCGAACTCGAAGAGCAGCTTGACCGTGAGTGCTTCCGGGACGCGCGCTTGGCCGCATTCGGGGAGGCGCTTGCGGTTCGGATCCTCCCAACAATCGCCAAAGCTGGGCTCTGGGCCCCAATAGCTCGTCGATGCGGGGGGGCTTGGCTCGGGAGCGGCCGAACCGTCGTAGAACCCGGCGATGGTCGTCGCCGTGAAGAACAGCGTCGCGCAGGCGAGACAGACGGCAATGACGACTGTGGAGGAGGTCTTCACGACATTGAGTCACAGAGGGCTGGAAATGGTGAAGCCGGCTAATGGGACGCTAGCCGGCTGCTAGGAGGCAACGGGAACACGCGCCCGGCGCGCGCCGAGGCCTGCGTGTCTCTGCTTCCGAAGCGCGGATTACTGATCGACGACCTCGCTGCGCAGCACCACGCGGCGCTGCTCGAGGGCATAGGGATCGTACTGCGGCAGCAGATCGCGCTTACCAGCGCTTTCGGCCGGGCCGAGCAGGCGCTCCGGGTAGCCCTGGGCGATAAAGTAGTCACGCACGGCATTGGCGCGCTGCCGGCCAAGCGTCATGTTGTAGGCATCCGAGCCTTTGGCGTCGGTATGGCCGACGACGGTGATGTATTCATCGTATGGAGATGCCTGGACCTTGGCGATATAATCGTCGATTTCGTCCAAGACGCTCCGGTTGACCACGGTCTCCGGCACCTGGTACTTGTCGAATTCGAACAGCAACTGCACGCTGATCTCCGGCGGCACCGCCATTTCGCGTTCGCAGGGCGGCAGGTTGTCCGGACCGCCAGCGCTCTGCCAGCATTCGCCATAGCTGGTGGCCCACAACTGACCGTCCGGGAAGTTTTTGCCGCCCGCCGCATACCAGTAATTCTCTTCCTGGTCTTGAGCGCTCGCCGCGCTGCCGAGGACGAGGGCGGCGGCAGCGGTGCAGGCGACTGCCGCGTGGCGGAAGGATTTCGGGGTGATGAACATCGAATGGCTCCTGTCGAAAGTGAGGGATGTGGACGCGAGGACGACCTGGGAAAATTCAGCAGCGGGCGCTGATCTGACGTCGACGAATCAACGGCTGCCATGGAACAATGATAGCGTGTTGTCGGTAAAATGAAACAGGAAAAGCGAAATAACCCCAGTCATGCGCGCAGTATACCATAGTAGTGGCGCGCGAACACCAGGTTAGCGTGACGTTGTGAATCTACAACAGCTGTATCAAAGGCCGCGAAGCCGGTCGCGGCGCGGCTTTCCGCGCCGGCGCTGCCGGGCAGGGGTCGCCGGGAGCAGGCATTTGCGCACGGCAATCAAGGTGTTGGGATGCGGCTAAAAGAGGCCGCGCGGGCCCTCAGCGCCGAGGTCTCCACGCTGACCTTCGGAGCGCCGGTGGCGTCGGTCTACAATCCGCTCGCCTATGCCTGGGAGGCGCATGCGGCTTACCTGGAGCGCTACGGTCAGGAGCGCCGCTCGGTGCTGCTCCTCGGCATGAATCCGGGGCCGTTTGGCATGGCGCAGACCGGCGTGCCGTTCGGCGATGTGGAGATGGTGCGCGATTGGCTCGGAATCCAGGGGCCCGTTGAGGCGCCGCCGAACCTGCATCCAAAACGCCCGGTGCTCGGATTCCAATGTCCGCGCCGCGAGGTCAGCGGCCAACGCCTGTGGGGCTGGGCGCGCGCGCGTTATGGCACGCCGAAGCGGTTTTTCGCTCAGTTCTTCGTCGCCAATTATTGTCCGCTGCTCTTCATGACCGAGAGCGGGCGCAATCTGACTCCCGATGCGCTCTCGGCCGCCGAACGGGCGCCGCTATTCGCGGCCTGCGACCAGGCGCTGCGAGCGGCGGTCGATCTGCTCGCGCCCGAGTATCTGGTCGGGATCGGGCGCTTCGCCGAGGAGCGGGCGAGGGCCGCGCTCGACGGGTATGATGGGCGCATCGGCCGCATCCTGCATCCAAGCCCGGCCAGTCCCGCCGCGAATCGGGACTGGGTCGGCCAGGCTGAGCAGGGCTTGCGTCGGCTCGGTGTTGCGCTCCCCGACGCCTGTCCAGCTGCCGAGGAGGACGGAGACGGTTGGTTCGGCGCTGGGGTCGATTGAAGACCGTCGGGAGACCGGATCTGCCGATCGGGCTTGCCGTGCGGCTCGGGTCGGATTAACGTGACCACCTGCCCGCGACTCGGGCACGTCATCCTCAGCAAACCCACTGCAAACCGATTGCGCCAAGAGGGAAGTCGATGGCCCACACCCTGACTCGCTACACCGACATCCTCGAGATCGTCGGCGATCTGCTCAAGGTGCGCGTGGCACGGGCGGGCGACGAAGCGCCGACCATTGCCTACGACGATCTGGCCTTGATCGAGGGGATCGACGGCATGCGCTCGCTGGCGCGGGTGATCAAGATCGATCGGGAGCTGGTCTCGCTGCAGGTGTTCTCGGGCACCAAGGGCGTCTCGACCGCCTCGACGGTGCAGTTCCTCGGCCACTCGATGCGCGCCGCCTATTCGGCGAATATCCTCGGTCGCGTCTTTCGCGGCGACGGCGGTCTGCTCGATGCCGGTCCCGAACTCGATGACGAGCCGAAGATCGCCACCGGCGGTCCCTCGGTGAATCCGGCGCGGCGGCTGCTGGCCTCGAAGATGATCCGCACCGACGTGCCGATGATCGATGTCTTCAACGCGCTGGTCGAGAGCCAAAAGATCCCGATCTTCTCGGTCGCCGGCGAGCCCTACAATCAGCTCTTGGCGCGCATCGGTATCCAGGCCGATGCCGACATCATCATCTTCGGCGGCCTCGGGCTGATCTTCGACGACTACTATTTCTTCCGCCGTCAGTTCGAGGATGCCGGTATCTTCGCCCGCACCGTGATGTTCGTGAATCTCTCCGCCGATCCGGTGGTCGAGCGGCTCTTGGTGCCGGACATGGCGCTGGCGGTGGCCGAAAAATTCGCGCTCGAGGAAGGCAAGCGCGTGTTGGTGCTGTTCACCGACATGACCGCCTACGCCGACGCCATGAAGGAGGTCGGCATCGCCATGGAAGCGGTGCCCTCCAACCGCGGCTACATGGGCGATCTCTACTCGCAGCTGGCGCGCCGCTACGAGAAGGCGGCCGACTATCGCGAAGGCGGCTCGCTGACCATCCTCACCGTCACCACCATGCCGGGCGATGATGTCACCCATCCGGTGCCGGACAACACCGGCTACATCACCGAGGGGCAGTTCTATCTGCACGACGGTGTGCTCGACCCCTTCGGCAGTTTGTCGCGACTCAAGCAGCATGTGATCGACAAGGTCACGCGCGAGGACCACAGTCAGGTTATGAACACCATGATCCGCTTCTACTCCGGCGCCAAGGATGCGCAGCAGAAGCAGGCGATGGCCTTCGATCTGAGCGACTTCGATCAGAAGTTGCTGCGCTTCGGCGCGCTGTTCCGGGAACGCTTCATGGATATCGACGTCAGCCTGCCGCTCGAGCGAGCGCTGGATCTGTGCTGGCAGACCATGGCCGAGTGCTTCGATCCCGAGGAGCTTCTGATGAAGCAGTCGCTGATCGACAAATATTTCCCACGCGAGACCGCCTGAACCGCACGACTCCATCATGGCCAAGGTCGCGCTCAGTAAATCCGCGCTCTCGCAGCAATCGCAGCAGCTGAAGAGCTATCGGCAGTTCCTGCCCTCGCTCGACATGAAGCGCAAGCAGCTGATGGGCGAGCGCGCGCGGGCGCAGGCCGAACGGCGCGCGCGCGCGGCCGAACTCGAGGCGCTGCGGCAGCGGGTCGCCGAGACCCTGCCCATGCTCGCCAATCAGGAACTCGACCTGTCCGGGCTGGTGACAATCGAGCGCGTCGAGCTGGGGCGCGAGAACCGCATGGGCACCTGGCTGCCAACGCTTGCCGGGCTTGAGATCGCGGTGCGTCCTTACGGGTATCTGTCCAAGCCGCATTGGGTCGAGTCCCTGGTCGCGGCGCTGCGCGAGGCGGCGCGGCTGCGCATCGAGCTACTGCTGGCCGAGCGGCGGGTGGCGCTGCTGGATCAGGCGGTGCGCACGGTCACCCAGCGCGTCAACCTGTTCGACAAGGTGCTGATCCCACAGACCCGCGCCAACATCAAACGCATCCGCATCGCGCTCTCGGATGCCGAGCGGGCCGCGGTGGTGCGCTCGAAGATCGCCAAGAGGAAACGTGCTGCGGAGGGGCTGGTCTAGACATGGCCATTGAACCGCTGAAACGCCTGTCATTGGTCGGCGGTCAGACGCAAAAAGCGGAGGTGATGGACCGCTTGCAGGCCCTTGGCTGTCTGCATCTGGTGCCGTTGGTGTCGGCCTCGGCGCAACCCGAGACGCTCCCGCCCGAGCACGCGGTCGAAGCACGCCAGGCGTTGCGCTACCTGCTCGACGAGCCGGAAAAGCGCCGGCAGGTCCACAGCGAAGCCGATTTCGACCTGGCGGCGACGATCAAGTCGGTGCTCGCCAACAAGGACCGTATCCGCGCCACCCTCGACCGCCGCGATGCCCTTGCCCAACGCGCCAAGGATCTCGCGCCCTGGGGCGACTTCAGCCTGCCGCCGGAGGCGGCGCTGGCCGGGCACAAACTGTGGTTCTACTGCGTGCCGCTGCGCCGGCTGAAGGAACTCGAGGGCCTTGACCTGCCCTGGCAGGTCGTGCATCGCGATAACCGCCAGGCCTTCTTGGTGGTGATCGCGCCCGAGGAGCCGCCCGCCGACGCCCTGCCGGTGCCGCGCACCCACACCGGCGCGCTGTCGCTGAGCGAGGTCGAGCAACAGCTCGAGACCGCCGAGCTGGAGCTGGAAGCGCTCGAGGCTGAACGGCGCGCGCTGACGCGCTGGATCTTTCTGTTGCACAAGCACTTCGCGCGCGCCGAGGATCAGGCCGTGCTGCAGCACGCGCAGACGCAGACCTACGATGGCGATGGCCTGTTCGCGGTGCAGGGCTGGGTGAGCGAGCGGCAGGTGCCGGCGCTCGAAGCGCTGGCCGCCGAGCAGGGCCTGGCGCTTTTGATCGAAGACCCGGCGCCCGGCGATGCGCCGCCGACGCTGCTGAACAATCCGGTGGCGTTGAGTGCCGGCGAGGATCTGGTCAATTTCTATCAGATGCCGGCCTACGACAGTTTCGATCCGAGCCGGGTGCTGTTCTTTTCGTTCGCGCTGTTCTTCGCGATGATCCTCTCGGATGCCGGTTACGCGGCCCTGCTCGGGGTGGGGTTGCTGCTGTTCTGGCGCAAGCTCGGCGGCTCGACCAAGGGCCGTCGCTTCCGCGTCCTCGCGAGCAGCATCGCCGCGACCTCCTGCGCCTGGGGCGTGCTGGTCGGCAGCTACTTCGGGGCCGCGCCGCCGCCGGGCAGCCTGCCCGCTCAGCTGCATCTGCTCGATATCCAAGACTTCGACAGCATGATGCGGCTCTCGGTCGGCATCGGCGTGCTGCATCTGGTGCTGGCGAACCTGGTGCGGGTCGGCAACCTCTGGCCGCGCCTGCAGGTCTTGGCGCCGCTCGGCTGGAGTCTGGTCGCGCTGAGCGGCTTCGGGTTCTGGCTTGGGCTGACCCTGGCCCCACCGACGCAAGCCGCGACCGTCGAGCTGCTCGGCTATGGCGGGATTGCGATCGGCCTCGCGCTGGTGTTCTTCGGGAGCAGCGCGCGCCCGATCAGCGGGCTGGGCTCGGTGCTGATGCGCGTCCTCGACGGGCTGCTGGCGTTGACTCAGGTCACCAAGATCTTCGGCGACACCCTCTCTTATCTGCGGCTGTTCGCGCTCGGCCTCGCCTCGGCCTCGCTGGCGCTGACCTTCAACGATCTGGCCGTGCAGGTCGATGCCGATGTCCCTGGCCTGGGGCTGCTGCTGCAGATCCTGCTGCTGCTGATCGGGCATAGTCTGAATCTGGCATTGGGGCTGGTCAGCGGCGTGGTGCACGGCCTGCGGCTGAACTACATCGAATTCTATAACTGGGCATTGTCCGGCGAGGGCTATCCCTTCCGACCCTTCAAGAAGACGGAGATCAGCGAATGAACGAGTTGGTAGTCGCGCTCGGCTGGGCAGGCATGTACGGCGCCCTGGCACTGGGCGCCATCGGCAGCATCATCGGCTGCGCCATCGCCGGGCAAGCCGCGATCGGCGCCATGGTCGATACCGAATCCGGTCATGGCCGCTATCTCGGCGTCTCGGTGATGCCCTCGACCGGCGTCATCTATGGCATCGTGATCATGTTCACGCTCCAACGCGAGGTCACCGACACGGCCGCGCCCGGCCTGTTCGGCATCGGCCTACTGGCCGGCATCGCACTGCTCTATGCCAGCGTGCTGCAGGGCCGCGCCTGCGCCTCGGCGATCCAGGCGATGAAGGTGAAGCCCGAGATCTTCGGCCTGTCGCTGGCGCCTGCCGCCATCGTCGAGGGCTTCTCGGTGTTCGTCTTCGTCTTCGCGCTGGTGTTGGCCGGCAACATCCCGGCCTGAGGTGGGCTCCCGATGACTCAGGCAAACCGCGACACCGTTCCTGACGCGGCCGCTTCGGCCGGCGTCGATGCGCTGATCACCCGCCTGCGCGACGAAGGCGTCGCCAAAGGCCGGGAAGAGGCGGCCAGGATCGAGCAAGAGGCGCGTCAGCAAGCCGCCCGCATCCGCAGCGAGGCCGAGGCCGAGGCCGAGCGCCTGATCAACGATGCGCGCCAAGAGGCCGCCGCCCTCAAGACCGCCGGCGAGGACGCCCTGCGGCTGGCCATGCGCGACACCGTGCTGCGGATGACGGCGGTGCTCACGCGCGCGGTCAACGAGAAGGTGCGACGGCTGATCACCACCGAACTCGAGCGTGAGGAGTTCTTGCAGCAGCTGATCCTGGAGGTCGCCCGCCGCGGCCGCGACGAGGCTGGCCTCGAGGCCGGCGAGGCGATGGAGATCGTGCTGCCGCGCGAGCTGATCGGCATCGAGGAGCTGCGCCGCAATCCGCTCGAGCTGCGCGAGGGCTCGCTCTCGCACTTCGTGCTCGCGGTGGCCTCCGACGTGCTCGGAGAGGGCGTCCATTTCAGCGTCGCCGAGGACGAGGCGCACGGCATCCGCCTGCGGCTCAAGGATCAGCAGATCGAAATCGACCTCACCGACGAGAAGGTCGCCGAGGTGATCCTGGCCCATCTGCAGCCGCGTTTTCGCGCCATCCTCGAGGGCACGGTGAAATGATCGCGCGCCGCGCTGTCGTTCGCCTACCCTGTGCCTGTGCCTGTGCCTGTGCCTGTGCCGGCTTGACGCGGGTTGACGCGTGCCCGCTGGCCTGTCGCCGGCGATGCCGGCGGCGGACAGGGCGGCGCTGGGACCGGCGCGCGCTGGCAGCCGGGAGCTGACCGATGCAGGCCGTCGATCGCTATCTGACGCTGCTGACCTCGCTGCCGGCCCATGGCCCCTTGTTCGGCGCCAAGCAGACGCCGCTCTCGCGGCTGCGGCTGGAGATGCGCCTGCGTTGGCTCGCGGACGAGGATGCCGAGGATCTGGCGCGGCTCTCGGCCGCCGTCGACTGGTACGACCAGCGCTTCGGCATCGACGACGAGGAAGTGGTGCGCCAGGCCGAGCAGCGCATCGCCGCGATCCGCAACGACTTCACCCGCGAGCTGGCCAGTTGGCGCCTGGAGATGCGCACCCTGGTCGCCGCGCTGCGCCTGCGCCGGGATGCGGCCACGGCGCCCTCCAGCCGTCGGCGCTGGGGCTTCGGACGTTGGGTCCCGCAAATCGCGCGCCATTGGGGCGAGCCCCATTTCCGCCTCGAGCGCGTCTTTCCCTGGCTGCCGGAGGCCAAGCGCCTGCTCGACAGCGATGACGCACTGGGGCTGGAACGGCTCCTGTTCAGCACCGTCTGGACCCACCTCGAGCGCATCGGCGCCGAGCATTATTTCGACTTCGAGGCGGTGGTGGTCTACGTCAGTTGTTGGGATCTGGTCGCGCGCTGGACCCGTTACGAGTCGCAGGCGGCGCTGGCGCGCTTCGACGACCTGCTGGAAGCGACCCTCGCTGACGCCGGCGACATCCTGGTCGACGCCGGCTTCGCTGCGCTTGACGGCGCCAGCGAGGAGGTCGCGGCATGACATCACCGAGAGGAAGTTGATCGTGGCTGAGACAACAGAGGCAGCGCCAGGCGCAACCCCGAGCCGTGTCGTCGCGGTGCAGGAATCCCTGGTCACCATCGAAGGCGGCAGTGCCGAGGGCGCGCCGCTGCCGCTGGTGAAGAACGAGGTGGTCTACATCGAACCCCGGCGCCCCTCCGAAAGCGGCGTGCAGGAGCGGCTCAAGGCCGAGGTGCTGCGGGTGCGGGGGCGCTTCGCCGACGCGCAGGTGTTCGAGGACACCGCCGGCGTCTCCATCGGCGACCCGGTGCGCCAGAGCGGCGATCTGCTCTCGGTGACCCTCGGTCCCGGCCTGCTCGGCCAGGTCTACGACGGGCTGCAGAATCCGCTCGAGAGTCTGGCCGTGCGCCACGGCACCTTCCTGCCGCGCGGGGTCGAGCTGCCGGCGCTGGACCTGACCAAGAAGTGGTCGTTCGTGCCCTGGGTGCAGGTCGGCGCCCGGCTCAAGGCCGGCGGCGTGCTCGGCAGCGTCCAGGAGGGGCGTTTCAGCCATAAGATCATGGTGCCCTTCGATCAGCTCGGCGAGGTCGAGGTGACCTGGATTCGCGAGGGCAGCGTCACCGTCGACACCCCGGTGGTGCGTATCCGCGATCAGCACGGCCAGGAGCGCTCGCTCGATCTGACCCGGCGCTGGCCGGTGCGCCGCCCGCTGACCGAGCGCATGCTGCGTGGGCGCGTCATCGAGCGGCTGTATCCGCACGAACCGATGATCACCAGCATCCGCCTGGTGGATACCTTCTTCCCGATCGCGCGCGGCGGTACGGGCTGCATCCCCGGACCCTTCGGCGCCGGCAAGACGGTGCTGCAGCATCTCCTCGCCAAGCATTCGTCGGTCGATATCGTGCTGGTGGTCGCCTGCGGCGAGCGCGCCGGCGAGGTGGTCGAGACCCTGACCGAATTCCCGGGCCTGTCCGATCCGATGACCGGCGGCTCGCTGATGGACCGCACCATCATCGTCTGCAACACCTCGTCGATGCCGGTGGCGGCGCGCGAGGCCTCGATCTACACCGGCATTACGCTCGGCGAGTACTATCGCCAGATGGGCTATCAGGTGCTGCTGCTGGCCGACTCCACCTCGCGCTGGGCGCAGGCGATGCGCGAGACCTCGGGCCGGCTCGAGGAGATCCCGGGCGAGGAGGCCTTTCCGGCCTATCTGGATTCGTCCATCCGCAGCGTCTACGAACGCGCCGGGGTCTACCGTGCCGCCGACGACAGCGAGGGCAGCCTGACGCTGATCGGCAGCGTCTCGCCGGCCGGCGGCAACTTCGAGGAGCCGGTCACGCAATCGACGCTGGCCACGGTCAAGACCTTCCTTGGCCTTTCCTACGATCGCGCCTACAAGCGTTTTTATCCGGCCATCGATCCGCTGATCTCCTGGTCGCGTTATCTCGATCAGATCGCCGACTGGTACGCCGCGCACATCGATCCGAGCTGGGTGCCACGGGTCAAGCGCGTGCAGGAGTTGCTGCGCCAGGGCGACCGCGTGCAGCAGATGATGCAGGTGACCGGCGAGGAGGGCGTCACCCTGGCCGATTACCTCGTCTACCAGAAGGCGCTGTTCGTCGACATGGTCTTTTTGCAGCAAGACGCCTTCGACAAGATCGATGCCTCGGTGCCGATCGAGCGCCAGCAGATGGCATTCGAGCGGGTCCATGAGCTGGTTCACCGCGACTATGCCTTCGCCAACAAGGAGGCCGCGCGCGAGTTCTTCATCAAACTCACCGGCCTGTTCAAGAACTTCAACTACGCCGCGCCCGAAAGCCCCGACTATCAGCGGCTGCTGAGCGAGATCGGTGCCTTGGCCGATCAGGCCGCTCTCGCGCCCGCAGCT
>NZ_JBKHDN010000033.1:0-18656 GCF_046541315.1 Halochromatium sp.
GCGTAGGTGCTCTTGCCAAGGCAAATCGTCAGCACATTGCGCGGAATGCGGAAGTATTCGACCGTGCGCGCGAGCGCGAAGGAATTCGGCGGGATAATGCAGACGTCGGATTTGAGGTTGACGAAGCTCGAGGAGTCGAAGTTCTTCGGGTCGACCACGGCCGAGTTGATGTTGGTGAAGATCTTGAACTCGTCGGCGCAACGGATATCGTAACCGTAGCTCGAGGTGCCGTAAGAGATGACGCGGCCGCCGCCTTCCGCCTCCCGGACCTGGCCGGGAACATAGGGTTCGATCATGCCCTGCTGGCTCGCCATGCGGCGAATCCAGCGGTCGGATTTAATGCTCATGTGTTTCCGTGGTCCCGAAACAGGGGCCCAAGGTCGCTGACCGACCGGGCTCGAATGCAAAGACAGCGGCGCGCGCTCGCCGCTGCGGCGCGCTTAACCGCTTGGGAGATCAACCGAGCAGACCGTCCTCGAACGAGTCGTCGCCGGCAGCCGGCGGCTGGCCGGGACGCTCGTTGCCGGTCAAGAACAGCTCGGTCATCAGCGCTTGGAAGCGCTTGCTGCTGGCGGACATGAACTTGCCGCGCCTGAGCACCAGCCCGTAGCTGCGCGCCGGAAAGTAGGTCTCCAACGGCCGGCGCGCGAGCGGCTCCTCGCCGGTGAGGCAGACCTCGGTGACGATCGAGATGCCCAATCCAAGCGCGACATATTTCTTGATCACCTCCCAGCCGCCGGCCTCGAGTCGTACCTGATAGCTCAGTCCCTGCTGCCGGAATACCAGGTCGACGAGTCGCCAGGTGCTCAGATGCCGCGGCGGCAGGATCAGCCCATGCTCGGCGATATCCCGTAACGAGACCTCGGGCTTCTCCGCCAGCGGATGCCCCAAGGGCGCGATCAGTACCGGCCGGTAGGTCACGATCGGGATGTAGCGGATATCGTCCGGCACCTCGAGCATCGAGCCCACGGCGAGATCGACCTCGTCGGCGCGCACCATCGCCAGGCCATCGCGGCCGGTCACGTTGTGCAGCTGGAGTTCGATCCCCGGATACTGATCGGCGAAGCGCTGGATCGGCTCGGGCAGGATGTAGAGGATGGTCGACTCGCCGGCAGCGATATCGAGCCGCCCGCGATCGAGCCGCCCGCACTGCGCCGCGAAGGTCTCTTGCAGCCCGTCGACGCCCTGCACCAGCGGCTGCGCCAGCTCGAACAGCAGCGCGCCCTCGGGGGTGAGCTGGATCTTCGGCCCGCGCCGCTCGAAGAGGATCGTGTCTAGCTCGCGCTCAAGCGATTGAATCTGCAACGAGACGGTGGGCTGACTCAGCGAGACCAGTTCTGCGGCTCCGCTGACGCTGCCGACCCGGGCCGCATGGCAGAAGGCGCGTAATTGCTTGAGACGATTGTGACCGCCGCGCCCGGTTGCCGCACTGGCCGCTCGCGACGTTTCGCGACGCCGCGAGCGGGGCGCGGAAGGCGGCTCTTGATCGGCGGGCGAGTCGATCACCGGTCCAAATCGACGAGGATATGGCGAGCAACCGCGCGCTGGTCGGCGTTGCCTTCCTCGAGCACCCGATAGAGCAGTTGCTTGGCATGGGCGATCTCACCCGCTGCCCGAAGCTGGTTCGCCTTGCGGATCAGGGTCTCGATCAGCTCGACTTGGGCCGAATCATCGGCCTCGGTATTGGTATCGGTGGCAGATGCCGCCGGCGCGGGCGCCAAGGCCGCGAGTTCCTCGGCCTCGATGGCGTCGAGTTCGGCTTCCATCTCTTCATCGGTCATCGGCCGATAGCGGCCAGGCTCGTCGCGAGCGCTGTCATCGATCTCACTGCCGATCAGGGCCGGCGAGGCGCCTGCAGGCGAGCGGTCGGACGGCGATGACTGCGTGGCCGACCGGGCCGCCGAGGCCGGGGATGCCGGGCCATTCGGCCCATCGTCGTCGGGCCCCTCGACTGCGTCATCGTCACCGTCGTCGAGCCGGCGTTGCACAAAGCGCGAGAAGAAGATACCGGCCTCGAACAGCAGCCACATCGGCAGTGCCAACAGGGTCTGGCTGATCACATCCGGGGGCGTCAGCAACATGCCGGCGACGAAGACGCCGACGATCACATAGGGACGCTTTTGCTTCAGCGCTGCCGGCGTGGTCGCGCCGATCGCCACCAGCAGGATGGTCGCGATCGGGATCTCGAAGGCGACGCCGAAGGCGAAGAACAGCTTCAGCACGAACGCGAGATAGAACTCGATATCGGGCATCTGCGCGACGCCCTCGGGCGTTACCGCCGAGAAGAAGCCGAACACGAGCGGAAACACCGCGTAGTACGCGAACAGCATCCCGAGATAGAACAGCACGATGCTGGATGCGACCAGCGGCAGCGCCAAGCGCTTCTCATGCGTGTACAGCCCCGGCGCGACGAAGCCCCAGAACTGATAGAGCAAGTAAGGCATGGCGACGAAGACCGCGACCACCAAGGCCAGCTTGAACGGGGTCAGGAAAGGCGATGCGACCTGGGTGGCGATCATCTGCGAGCCGACCGGCAACTGCGCGCGGATCGGCTCGGCCACGAACGTGTAGAGATCGTTCGCGAACGGAAACAGGACCAGGAACACCAGCAGGATGGCAATCACCATCCGCAGCAGGCGATCGCGCAACTCGACCAGATGCGAGATGAATGGCTGCTCGCCACCCAAACCGTCGGGCGTCGCATCGGACGCGTTGCCCGGCACGGATGCGCTCTGCCGCTGCGGGGTCTCTTGCGGGGGGGGCGCTGTCATCCGCGGTGACTCATGAACCATCCTTGGGACCTTCGGCGCGGGAGGAGGCCGATGGCGTTGCGGTCGAGCGGGAGGCCCGGCCCTCTTCGAGGATGGTTTCCAGCGGATTGCTGTTGGCCTGTTTGCGCAGGATCTCTTTTAGCTCATCGGCCTTGATCTCGCGCTCGATCTCTTCCTTGACCGCGGAGAAGGCACGCCGCGCGCGGCCGATCCACAGCCCGGCGGTGCGCGCCAATCTCGGCAGTCGCTCGGGCCCGACGACAATCAGCGCGACCACGCCGACGACCAGCAGTTCCAATGCGCCTATATCGAACATCTGCTCCGCCCTGCTCCTAAGTGACTGTGCAGTTTCGCCTTCCCGATGATTGCCGGACACTGGCGCGGGAATCGGGAAGCCATTGATAGACAGGGTTTATGTCGTCAAGCATGTGCTGGCTTGGGTTTGGTCCGCGCGCCGCGCATCTCAGACCTTGGTCTTGTCCGCCGGTTGAGCCCTGGCCGCATCGGCCGGCGCGCCGTTGGACCCGGATGCCTGCTCGGACTTGGCCGCGTCGAGCCGCTTCGGGTCCTCGGCGTCTTCGTCGGTCGTTTTATCCGCGTCCGACATCGCCGAGCGGAAGCCTTTGACCGCGTTGCCGAGGTCCGAGCCGATGCTCTTCAATCGCTTGGTGCCGAACAGCAGCACGACGATCAAGAGGATGATCAACAGTTGCCAAATACCAATTCCACCGACGCCCATGGAAACCTCCGGGACAGACCTTGATGTCACCCGTAGCGGGTGAGCGAAAATATGTGCGTTCGACCTACCATCAGGCAGCCGCCGCGCGCGCGCGGTTCCGCAAGCGATAACCCGTGACTATACCGCATGCTCATGGCGTCGTGCATCGAGATGCCGGCCGCAGGGCCGAGCGCGAACCTAATCCGGGCGCGCGGCCTTCTCGGTGAGCCCTGAGAGCCCGAAACGCCGATCGAGTTCGGCGAGCACGGCATCCGGATGCAGCCCCTGATCGGCCATCAACACCAGCGAATGGAACCAGAGGTCGGCGAGTTCGTAGACCAGTTTGTCCGGATCGCCGTCCTTGGCCGCCATCACGGTTTCGGTCGCCTCCTCGCCGATCTTCTTGAGGATCGCGTCGAGGCCCTTGTCGTAGAGCTTGGCGACATAGGAGGTGCTGGGATCGGCGCCCTTGCGCGCTTCCAACACCTCGGAGAGTCGATTCAGGACATCGGACACGTGACTCAACTCCCGTGATCTGTGATCGACAGCTGGTGATCCAAGCGGACGCCGAAGCAGAGGCCTCAGGCCTTGGCGGCGCCCGTCGCCACGCGCTGTCCCTCGGCGAAATCCAGCGTGCCTTCATAGATCGCGCGCCCGGTGATGGCGCCGATGATGCCCGGCTCGGCGACCGCTGCCAAGGCCCGCAGATCATCGAGATGGGTGATGCCGCCAGAGGCGATGACTGGGATACGGATGGCGTCGGCGAGGGCGCGGGTGGCCTCGATATTGGGGCCGGTGAGCATGCCATCGCGGCCGATGTCGGTGTAGACGATGGCCTCGACGCCATCGTGTTCGAAGCGCCGCGACAGGGCTTTGACGCGATGCTCGGTGACCTCGGCCCAGCCATTGATCGCCACCCGCCCGTCCTTGGCATCGAGCCCGACGATGATCCGTCCCGGAAAGGCGGCGCAAGCGCGGGCGACCAGCGCCGGCTCTTTCACCGCCTGGGTGCCGATGATGCACCAGTGCACCCCGGCCTCAAGGTAGGCACCGATGGTGCGTTCATCGCGGATGCCGCCGCCGACCTGGATCGGCAGATCGGGAAAGGCAGCGGCGATGGCGCGGATCGCATCGCCATTGACCGGCTCGCCGGCAAAGGCGCCGTTGAGGTCGACCAGATGCAGCCGCTTGGCGCCGGCCGCGACCCAACGTCCGGCAACCTCGACCGGATCATCGGCGAACACGGTCTCGTCCTCCATCCGCCCCTGGCGCAGGCGCACACAACGGCCGTCCTTGAGGTCGATTGCGGGAATCAGCAGCATCGCGGGCCCTCCAGCGGGCGAGTGAGGTGAATGGTGATGGGGCACGAACAAGCGCGCCTGGGCGCCGGGCGCGATCTGCGCGCTCGCTGTTCGGTGGTCAAAGGCGGCCCTTGGTCGACGGGGTGATGCCGGTCATGCGCGGATCGGGTTCCACCGCCATGCGCAAGGCGCGACCAAACGCCTTGAACAGGGTCTCGGCCTGATGGTGCGCGTTGAGGCCGCGCAGATTGTCGATCTGCAGGGTCATCGCCGCATGGTTGACCAGGCCCTGGAAGAACTCGCGCAGCAGATCGACATCGAAGCCGCCGATCAGGGCGCGGGTATAGGGCACCTCATAGGTCAGCATCGGTCGCCCGGAGAGATCGATCACGACCCGCGACAGGGCCTCGTCCAGGGGCACATAGGCATGGCCGTAGCGGCGGATGCCGGCCTTGTCGCCGAGGGCCGCCGCCAGCGCCTGACCGAGCGTGATGCCGACATCCTCGACCGTGTGATGGGCATCGATGTGCAGGTCGCCGGTGGCATGCACCTCGAGATCGATCAGACCATGGCGGGCGATCTGATCGAGCATGTGTTCGAGAAAGGGCACGCCGGTGTCCAAGCGCGCGCGCCCGCTGCCGTCGAGGTCGAGCCTGACGCGGACCTGGGTCTCGAGGGTCTTGCGCTCGATCTCGGCGGAACGATGGGCGGAGGTCTCAGTGGCGGTCATGGGTGTCCATCCATTCAGCGGTCTCGATCAGCGGTGGGTGCGCGCAAGCTAGCCGCACAGTATATCGCCATTCGCGCTGACTCGCGGAGACCGACAATCCGGAGCATGTGGGCTGTCATCGACAGGGCTCAGGGCTCAGGTCTCGAGCCAGAAGGTCACCGGGCCTTCGTTGGTCAGGCTCACCTGCATCTCGGCGCCGAAGCGACCGCTGGCGACTGGCGCATGGCGCTCGTGGGCGCGCGCGAGCAGCAGGTCGAACAGGCGCTTCCCGGTCTCGGGCGCGGCCGCGCTGGCGAAGCTGGCGCGGGTGCCCTTCTTGGTATCGGCGGCGAGGGTGAATTGCGGCACCAACAACAGTCCGCCACCGATGTCGACCAGACTGCGGTTCATGCGCCCGCTTCGATCGGGAAAGACCCGATAGCCGAGCAGGCGTTCCAGCAGGCGCTGCGCGCGCGCCTCGTCGTCGCCCGGTTGCACCCCGACCAGCACCAGCAGGCCGGTCTCGATGGCGCCGACCGGTTCCCCGTCGACATGCACCTGAGCCGCGCTGACCCGTTGCAACAAGCCGATCATCGCCACCCCTCTGGATTGGATCGCGGCGCGGTCACTGGACTTCTGCGGCCAAGCGATCGGTCGCGGCCACCAAGGCCCGGACGATGCCGGGCTCGAACGCGGCATGGCCGGCGTCATCGATGATCTCGAGCGCGGCGTTCGGCCAGGCCGCCGCCAGCTCCCAGGCCGAGCGCAACGGACAGATCAGATCATAGCGACCCTGCACGATGACGCCCGGAATCTCGCGCAAGCGCCAGGCCTCGGCGAGTAACTGCCGCGGACGCAGGAAGGCCTGGTTGACGAAATAATGGCATTCGATCCGCGCCAGACTCAAGGCCAGCCGCTCGTCGCTGAAGGTACTGCGGATGCTCTTGTCGGGCAGTAGGGTCGCGCAGCGCCCTTCCCAGATCGACCAGGCCTTGGCCGCGGTCAGCCGGGTTGCCGGGTCGTCTGCGGTCAGGCGGCGATGATAGGCATCGAGGAGATCGTGCTGCTCGTGCGCGGGGATCGGAGCGAGGAAATCCTGCCAATGATCCGGGAAGATCCAGTTCGCGCCCTGTTGGTAGAACCAGGCGATCTCCTCGGCACGGCACAGGAAGATACCGCGCAGTACCAGGGCGCTGACCCGCTCGGGATGGGTCTCGGCATAGGCCAGGGCCAGCGTCGAACCCCAGGAGCCACCGAACACCAGCCAGCGCTCGATGCCGAGATGCGCGCGGATGCGTTCCAGGTCGGCGACCAGATCCCAGGTGCTGTTGTGCTCCAGGCTCGCGTGCGGCGTCGAATGCCCGCAGCCGCGTTGATCGAAGAGGATGATCCGGTAGCGCTTGGGATCGAAGAAGCGTCGATGCGAGGGGCCGCAACCCGCCCCTGGTCCACCATGCAGGAACACCGCCGGGATGCCGGCGGGATTGCCGCACTGTTCGAGATGAAGCTCGTGACCTTGGCCGACCGCGAGGCGCTCCGTGGCGAAGGGATCGATAGGTGGGTACAAAAGGCTTCAGCGTCTCCGCGCAATCAGGATGGTTGAAGAGCCCGTGTCGAGCCGGCCTCGGCAAGCAGACCAGGGACGGCTGATGGTCGATCGAGAGTATGGGCGCGAGACGGATTTCAAGGCACCGCCGGCGGCGGCCGACTGGAGATCGGATCGCCGAGCCCAAGGCCCAGGTCGCGATCGGCCCGCCCCTGATTCACGGCCAACTCGATCAGATCGAAGGCGTTGCGGTACCAAAAGGCCTCGCCGACCGCGACATCGGCAAAGGTCCGCGCCGATTTCAGCCAGCCGGTGCCGGCCCGCACCTCGGCCGCGGGCGCAAGGCGATCCGCCGACAGCCCGGTCATCAGATTGCCAAAGGCATCCACATAGCAGATGCGGGCGCACTCGGCGGACCAGTCGGCACCGACCAGTTGGCGCGCCTCGACGGGGTCGGCCTCCAGCCACTCGCCGGCGACCAGCCGCGCCGCTGCGGGCACGAACAGATCGCGGCCATGGAAGGTCGCCGACAGCCGGTCCGGGCGCCAGCGCAGTCGAAACAGCCGCGCCTGCGGATGCGCGCGCAACAGCGGCATCAGCAACCCGTTATCCGGCGCCAGCCACCAGCCGGACTCGCCGCATTGGGCGATGATCAGCGCGCGCTCGGTGCCCACGCCCGGATCGACGACACAGGTGTAGAGCGTCTGCGCTGGCATGCCACGGGCCAGTCCGGGCAGCAGATAGGCGGCCAGATCCGGACGGCACGCCGGTAGATCGGAGATCAGTTCGACCACTGGCACCGCAGGCGCCAACGCGCTCAGACGCAATCGCATCTGGCCGACATAGGGCCCGGCGCCGAAGTCGGTCAGCAGGGCGATGCGCGTCGGCTGCTCGGGCGATTGCTCAGGCATGACCAGGACTCACGAACGACGATCGCCCGGGCCGGTCCCGCGCCCACGGCGTCTATCGCCGGGTTCAAAACGCAAACGGCCGGGTCGAACCCGGCCGCATCGGCACAAGACGCGCGCATCGCCAAGCATCTCGCCGCCCTCGAACTCAATCGTCGCCATCCACGCCAAGGGGACGATCGACCAGCTCGACATAGGCCATGGGCGCTGCGTCGCCGGCCCGAAAACCGCACTTGAGGATACGCAGGTAGCCACCGGGACGCTCGCTATAGCGTGGACCCAGCTCGCTGAAGAGCTTGCCGACGACCTCCTTATCGCGCAGCCGCGCGAAGGCGAGGCGACGATGATGGACCGAATCGTCCTTCGCCAAGGTGATCAAGGGCTCGGCCACGCGGCGCAGTTCCTTCGCCTTCGGCAGCGTCGTCTTGATCAGCTCGTGGCGGATCAGCGAGCCCGCCATGTTACGGAACATCGCCTCGCGATGGGCGCTGTTCCGGTTCAGTTTTCTTCCAGCTTTTAGGTGTCGCATTGTTCTGTTCCGCTCGCTAATGTTCCGCTCGCTACTTGACCATCAACTCTTCGATGTTCTCGGGCGGCCAGTTCTCCAGGCGCATGCCGAGCGACAGGCCGCGGGTGGCCAAGACATCCTTGATTTCGGTGAGCGACTTCTTGCCCAGGTTGGGCGTCTTCAGCAACTCGACCTCGGTGCGCTGGATCAGATCGCCGATCAGATAGATGTTCTCGGCCTTGAGGCAATTCGCCGAGCGCACCGTCAGCTCCAGCTCGTCGACCGGCCGCACCAGGATCGGATCATAGGCCGGCTCGCTCGGGCGCTCCTCATGTTCGAGACCCTCGGTGGGCCCGGTCTGGTCGAGATCGACGAAGCTGCCGAGCTGATCGCGCAGGATGGTCGCCGCGCGCTGCACCGCCTCCTTGGCATCGAGCGTGCCGTCGGTTTCGAGATCGATGACCAAACGATCGAGATCGGTCCGCTGTTCGACCCGCGCCGCCTCGACATCGACCGCCACGCGCAGCACCGGGCTGAAGGTGGCATCGAGCGGAAGCTTGCCGATCGGGCGCTCCTCGGCGCCATTCACCTCGCGCGCGCTCGCCGGCTCGTAGCCGCGTCCCCGGCGCACGGTCAGCGACATGCTCAGCTCGGTCTTGCCGGTCAGGTTCGCGATCACCAGATCGGGATTGGCGATCTCGGCCGTGTGATCGATCGCGATATCGCCGGCGGTGACCGCACCGGGCCCGACTTTGCTGAGGGTAAAGGTGCCCTCCTCGCGCCCATGCAAGCGGATGGCAAGCTGCTTGAGGTTGAGCAGGATCTCGAGGACATCCTGCTGCACGCCCTCGATCGTGGTGTACTCATGCAGGATGCCCTGGATCTCGACCTCGGTGACGGCGAAGCCGTCCATCGAGGACAGCAGGATGCGCCGAAGCGCGTTGCCGAGCGTATGCCCGAAGCCACGCTCGAAAGGCTCGAGTGAGACCTTGGCGCGGTTCGGACTGCCGGCGACGGGATCGACCTTGACGATGCGCGGCTTGAGAAAGCCGCCTGCGACGTCTGACATAAAAAACTCCCTCGGCGGCGGTGGGTTACTTGGAGTACAACTCGACGATCAGCGACTCGTTGATGTCGGACGGCAGATCGACCCGATCCGGAACGCGCTTGAAGACCCCTTTCGCCGACTTGCTGTCGACCTCGATCCATTCCGCGAAGCCGTTCGCCTCGGCCAAGGCCAGCGCGTTCTGCACGCGCACCTGCTTCTTGGCCTTTTCGCGAACCTCGATCTCGTCCTCGACGGCGACCTGATAGGATGGAATAGAGACGACCTTGCCGTTGACCAGCACGCCCTTGTGGCCGATCAGCTGCCGTGCCTCGGCGCGAGTGGCGCCGAAGCCCATACGATAAACCACGTTATCGAGGCGGCGTTCGAGCAGTTGCAGCAGGTTCTCGCCGGTCGCGCCCTTGCGGCGGGCGGCCTCGGCATAGTAATTCCGGAACTGCCTCTCCATCACCCCATAGGTGCGACGGACCTTCTGCTTCTCGCGCAGCTGGAGACCGTAATCGGACAGTCGGCGGCGCCGATCGGCGGCCTGTCCCGGCTGCTTTTCGAGATTGCACTTGGTCTCGAGCGCGCGCGCCTTGCTCTTGAGGCCAAGATCGACGCCCTCGCGACGTGCCAGCTTGCAGGTGGGACCAATGTATCTTGCCATGTTCTCTGCCCCGTTAGACGCGCCGCTTCTTCGGCGGTCGGCAACCATTGTGTGGGATCGGCGTCACGTCGGTGATGCTCGCGACCTTGAAGCCCGCGTTGTTCAATGCGCGAACGGCGGATTCGCGGCCCGGCCCCGGCCCCTTGACATGGACATCGAGGTTGACGACGCCGAATTCCTTCGCCGCCTGGCCGGCGCGCGTCGCGGCGACCTGGGCCGCGAACGGCGTGCTCTTGCGCGAGCCGCGGAAACCGGAGCCGCCGGAGGTCGCCCAGGTCAGGGCATTGCCCTGCCGATCGGTGATCGTGATGATGGTGTTGTTGAACGAGGCGTGGATATGGGCCACGCCGTCCGCCACCTGCTTCTTGACTTTTTTGCGCGTGCGCAGCTGCTTAGCCACTGTAATCTGTCTCCGAGCGAAAAAGGCGTTCGGCCGCCGGCGCGTCCCCGCGCCAGTCGGTCAGAGGCCCCTAAAACGGGTTTTAACGACGAACCGGGCGCCGCGGGCCCTTGCGCGTGCGCGCATTGGTGCGCGTGCGCTGACCGCGCAGCGGAAGGCCGCGCCGATGGCGGATGCCGCGGTTACAGCCGAGGTCCATCAGGCGCTTGATATTCATCGACACCTCACGCCGGAGATCGCCCTCGACCGAGTATTTGCCAACCTCGGCGCGCAGGCGATCGACCTCCTCCTCGGATAAGGTGCGGATGGGCGCGGTGGTCGGTATCTGTGCGGCCTCGCAGATCGCGGCAGCCCGAGTCCGCCCGATCCCGTAGATCGATGTCAAGGCAATGACCGCGTGTTTTCGGTCTGGAATATTGACTCCGGCGATTCGAGCCATGCGCGTTGCGCTCCTGAGCGTTCGGTTCTTTTGGAAGAAAAAGTGTAAACAGGGCAGTATAGCACTGTGCGCTTTCGAATGAAAGCCGCAACGCAAGCGTCCCGCTCAGCCCTGGCGCTGTTTATGCCGCGGATCCTTACAGATCACGCGAATGGTGCCATTGCGACGGATGGTCTTGCAGTGGCGGCAGATCTTTTTGACAGATGCTCTTACCTTCATGGGTGTCTCCGTTTTCGATGAGGGTCGCGGCCTCGCTAGCTCGCCTGGGACGAGCAGGTCGCCGCGCCGCGGCCATACAGTCTGGTTATCGCGTGAGCCCGGCGCCGGGCGCCTTGAGATTGGCCTTCTTCATCAGACCCTCGTACTGATGGGACATCAGATGGGCCTGGACCTGGGCCATGAAGTCCATCACCACCACCACCACGATCAACAGCGAGGTGCCGCCGAAGTAGAACGGCACGTTCCAGCCGACGATCAGGAACTCCGGCAACAGGCAGACCGCCGTGATGTAGAGCGCGCCGGCAGCGGTGAGGCGCGTCATCACCGAGTCGATGTAGCGCGCGGTCTGCTCGCCGGGGCGAATGCCCGGGATGAAGGCACCGGAGCGCTTCAGGTTGTCGGCCGTGTCCTTGGCGTTGAAAACCAAGGCGGTATAGAAGAAACAGAAAAAGATGATCGCGGTCGCGTAGAACAGCACATAGACCGGCTCGCCGGGCGAGAGCTTGCTGGTGAGGTCGGCGAGCCAGCGCATGTTCTCGGACTGGCCGAACCACTGCCCGAGCGTGCCCGGGAACAGGATGATGCTCGAAGCGAAGATGGGCGGAATCACGCCCGCCATATTCAGTTTCAGCGGCAGATGCGTGCTCTGCGCCGCAAGCATGCGCCGGCCCTGTTGGCGGCGCGCATAGTTGACGGTGATCCGCCGCTGCCCGCGCTCGACGAAGACCACGAACGCGGTCACCGCCAGCGCCAGCGCGAACAGCACCAGCACGGCGAGCGCGTTCATCTCGCCGGTGCGCACCAGCTCCAGGGTACCGCCGACGGCAGCCGGCAGGCCCGCGACGATACCGGCGAAAATGATCAGCGAGATGCCGTTACCGATGCCACGCTCGGTGATCTGCTCGCCGAGCCACATCAGGAACATGGTGCCGGTCACCAACGACACCGCGGCGGTGAAGACGAAGCCAAAGCCCTGCTGCACCACCAGCGCCGAACCGCCCGCCGTCTGCCCCTGCAGCGCGATCGAGATACCGACCGCCTGGAAGGTGGCCAGGACCACGGTGCCATAACGCGTGTACTGGGTGATCTTGCGCCGGCCGGCCTCGCCCTCCTTCTTCAGCTGCTCGAGCTGCGGGATGACCGCCGACATCAGCTGCATGATGATGCTCGCCGAGATATACGGCATGATCCCCAGCGCAAGGATGCTCGCCCGCTCCAAGGCCCCGCCCGAGAACATGTTGAACATATCCAGGATCGAGCCCTGGTTCTGATCGAAGAGCACGGCCAGCGTTTCCGGATTCACCCCCGGTACCGGGATGAAGGTGCCGATGCGGTAGACGAGCAGCGCGCCGAGCACGAACAGCAGCCGCTGTCGCAACTCGGTCAGCCGCCCCATGCCACCGAGCGACTGCATCATCGATGCCGTATTCTTCGCCATCTTCGCGCCCCTATTGAGCTATCGGTTGAGCTGTCGATTGAGCGATCGCTTAACTATCGCTGACCGAACCGCCGGCCGCCTCGATCGCGGCACGCGCGCCGGCACTGACCCGCAGGCCCTTGACCCGATAGGCGCGATCGATCTCCCCGGACTTGATGAGCTTGACCGCCGAGACGGCGCCGGTAATCAGTCCGGCAGCGCGCAGGCTCGCCAGGTCGACCTCGGTGCCTTCGAGCCGGTGCAGCTCGCCGAGACGGATCTCGTCTTTACGCAAGGCCTTGCGCGAGCGGAAGCCGACCTTGGGCAGGCGCCGCTGCAACGGCATCTGACCGCCCTCGAAGCCGGTCTTATGGAAGCCGCCAGCACGTGACTTCTGTCCCTTGTGGCCACGCCCGCAGGTCTTGCCAAGCCCGCTACCGATGCCGCGACCGACACGCTTGGCGTCGGACCGGCTGCCCCGATCGGGGGTAAGAGTATTCAGATGCATCTCAACCGTCCTCCAAAACGCGGACCATGTAGTGGACCTTGTTCACCATGCCGCGTGTCGCCGGCGTGTCCTCCACCTCGACGATCTGGTGCATGCGCCGCAAGCCGAGGCCGCGGACACAATCCTGGTGCGTCTTCAAGCGCCCGTGCATGCTGCGCACGAGCTGTACCTTCAGCCTGTTCTCCGCCATGTCTTGCTCCTACCCTAGGATCTCTTCGACGGTCTTGCCGCGCTTGGCCGCGACCGCCTCGGCATCGGCCATGCCGGAGAGGCCATTGATGGTCGCCTGGACCACGTTGATGGCGTTATTGGTGCCGATGCACTTGGCCAGCACATCCTGCACCCCGACCACCTCGAACACCGCGCGCATCGCGCCGCCGGCGATGATGCCGGTCCCCTCGGAGGCCGGCTGCATGTAGACATGCGCGGCGCCGTGGCGGCCGTTGAGCGGGTACTGCAGGGTGGTGCCCTTGAGTTTGATATCGACCATGTTCTTGCGCGCGCTCTCCATCGCCTTCTGGATCGCGACCGGGACCTCACGCGCCTTGCCGGTGCCATAGCCGACCCGGCCCTTGCCATCGCCGACCACGGTGAGCGCGCCGAAACCGAACACGCGACCGCCCTTGACGACTTTCGCGACACGGTTGACCGAGATGAGTTTCTCCAGCAGATCGTCGCCGTCGGGCTTGGGGTTGTAATTCGACATCATCGTCTCCTCAGAACTGAAGCCCGTGCTCGCGCGCGGAATCGGCGAGCGCCTTGACGCGACCGTGATATTTGAACCCGGAGCGGTCAAAGCTGACCTTCTCGACCCCGGCCGAACGCGCCCGATCGGCGATCGCCTGGCCGATCTTCACCGCTGCGCTGATATTGCCGGTGTGGCCCTCGCAGGCGGCCTTGAGTTCTTTCTCGACCGTCGAGGCGCAGGCGATCACGCGATCCCCCCCCTCGCCGATGACCTGGGCATAGATATGGCGCGGCGTGCGATACACGCAGAGCCGATAGCCGCCGAGTTCGCGAATCTTGGCCCGGGCGCGCGTCGCGCGCCGCAGCCGCGCATGTTTCTTATCCATCCGCATCACCTATTTCTTCTTGGCTTCTTTACGCAGGACCTGTTCATCCGCGTACCGAACGCCCTTGCCCTTGTATGGTTCCGGCGGACGGAAGCCGCGAATCACCGCAGCGACCTGACCGACCTGCTGTTTGTCGATGCCGCGCACCACGATCTCGGTCGGCGTCGGCGTGTCGATCTCGATGCCTTCCGGCACCGGGAAGTCGATCGGGTGCGAATAACCGAGCGCCAGGTTCAGCACCTTACCCTTGGCCTGCGCGCGATAACCGACGCCGACCAGGCTGAGCTTGCGCTCGAAGCCAGCGCTAACGCCGTGCACCATGTTATTGATCAGTGCGCGCGTGGTGCCCACCATCGCCCACTGTTCATCCTCGTCATTCGCGGGACGCGTGGTGAGGATGGCGCCATCGATTTCGACCTCGACGAACGGATGCACCGACCATGAGAGCGAGCCCTTCGGCCCCTTGACGGTGACATCGCGCCCGGACATCGAGATATCGACGCCGCTTGGAATCTTGACGGGTGCTTTTGCTATTCTGGACATGACAACCTCCCTTAGGCCACGTAAGCCAGGATTTCGCCGCCGTGCCCGGCCTGGCGCGCCGCGCGATCGGACATCAAGCCCTGGGACGTCGAGACGATGGCCACGCCAAGGCCGTCCCAGACGCGAGGCAGTTCATCCTTCCCCCGATAGATGCGCAATCCTGGGCGCGACACACGCTTCAGGTACTCGATGACCGGCTTGCCGCGGTGATACTTCAGCTTCAGGACCAGCTGGGGGCGGCCCTGTTCATCGTTCTCGACGGAGGCGTCGGCAATGTAGCCTTCATCGCGCAGGAGATCGGCGATCGCTTGCTTCTTCTTCGACAGCGGCATCGAGATGGTAATCTTGCCGCGCGCCTGGCCGTTACGGATGCGCGTCAGCATATCCGCAATGGGATCGGTCATACTCATTTGATGGGCTCCAGGGTCAGACCGCCGATGAGAGCGCGATACCCTTCAGGGTTTCTCGGTCCTGCGCGCCTTGGGCGCACAGGGCGATCGGGGGTTCCGATCGACTCCGCCAGCCGCTGCGGCTTCGGCGGATATTCATTCCAACATCGTTGTGGCTCGGCTTGAGAGAAACTCTCAAGAAGCGAGTCAAGCGCTGTCTACCAGCTCGCCTTGACCACGCCGGGCACATCGCCGCGCATCACCGCCTCGCGCAATTTATTGCGCCCGAGACCAAACTTGCGATACACCGCGTGCGGCCGACCACTGACTCGGCAACGCCGCTGATAGCGCGTCGGACTCGCGTCGCGCGGGAGTTTTTGCAGGGCCACCACCGCCGCTTCGACCTGATCCGGATCGGCGCTGCGATCATTGATGACGGTCTTTAGTTGCGCGCGCCGTTCTGCATAGCGTTGTGCTATCTGTGCACGCTTGCGGTCGCGCGCGATCATGCTCTTTTTCGCCAACCTTGCCTCCGACTATTAGGTACGAAACGGGAACTGGAAGGCCTCGAGCAATGCGCGCCCTTCCTCATCGGTGCGGGCCGTGGTGGTAATCACCACATCCAGGCCGCGCACGGCATCGATCTTATCGTAGTCGATCTCCGGGAAGATGATCTGCTCGCGCACGCCGAGCGAATAGTTGCCGCGACCGTCGAACGCCTTGGGGCTGAGGCCGCGAAAATCCCGCACGCGGGGAATCGCGACATTGATCAGCCGATCAAGGAATTCGTACATGCGCTCGCGCCGCAGCGTGACCTTGCAGCCAACTGGCCAGCCATCGCGGATCTTGAACCCGGCGACCGACTTGCGCGCCTTGGTCACGATCGGCTTCTGGCCGGCAATCTTGGTCAGATCGCCGACGGCAAAATCCATCACCTTCTTGTCGGTCACGGCCTCGCCGACACCCATGTTCAAGGTGATCTTGGCGAGCCTTGGCACCTGCATCACGCTCTTATAGCCAAAGCGCTCGCGCAGCTCGCCGACGTACTTCTCGTGATAGATGGTCTGTAATCTAGACATAGCCTTACCCAACGTCCACGACTTCGCCGTCGGACTTGAAAACACGGACCTTGCGACCGTCCTCGAGGGTCTTGAACCCAATCCGATCGGCACGCCTGAGCGCAGGGTTGTAGACGCCGACATTCGAGCGATGCAACGGCATCTCCTTATCGACGATCCCGCCGGGAACGCCCTTCTGCGGGTTGGGCTTCTGGTGCTTCTTCGCCAGATTGACGTTTTCCACCACGATGCGGTCACCATCCATCTTCAGCACGGTGCCGCGTTTGCCCTTATCCTTGCCGGCGATGACCATGACGTCATCGCCTACCTTGATCTTGTTCATGACTTGAACCTGCCTGCTACCGTTCTGCTATCGCTCGCAATCTGTCATCCACTGCCATCGGGAAGCCGAGTTCAGAGGACCTCGGGCGCGAGCGAGATAATCTTCATAAAGCGCTCGCCGCGCAATTCACGCGTCACAGGCCCGAAGATACGGGTACCGATGGGCTGCAACTGATTGTTCAGCAGCACCGCCGCATTGCCATCGAAGCGGATCAGCGAGCCATCGGGACGGCGCACACCCTTGCGCGTGCGCACCACGACCGCGTTGTAGACGTCACCCTTCTTGACCTTGCCACGCGGGATCGCATCCTTCACCGTGACCTTGACCACGTCGCCGATCCCCGCGTAACGCCGGTGCGATCCGCCAAGCACCTTGATGCACTGCACCGAGCGCGCACCGCTGTTATCGGCGACGCCGAGGCGGGTTTGCATTTGAATCATTGTATGGACCTACCTTTGCAACTGCTGAGCGGAGATCGCCCGTGGCCTAACGCGCGCGCTCGACGACCTCGATCAACCGCCAACTCTTGGTTTTCGATAAAGGCCGGCACTGCTCGACGCGCACCCAATCGCCCTTATTGCATTCGTTCGCGTCATCATGCGCATGGACTTTGGTGGAACGGCGCATGAATTTGCCGTACAACGGATGTTTCACCCGGCGCTCAATGATGACGGTAATCGTCTTGTCCATCGCGTTACTGATCACCTGCCCGGTGAGCACGCGATTGCTGTCAGTCTTCTCACTCATTGACCGGTCCCCGCCGAGGCCTTGGTTTGCTCCGTCATTAGGGTCTTCACCCGAGAGATATCGCGCCGCACCGCCTGCATCTGCGACGGCCGCGAGAGTTGACCGGTGCGCTGCTGCATGCGCAGGTTGAACTGCTCCTTGAGCAGCTCAAGCAGCCGCTTCTGCAGCTCGGCCTGACCGAGTGTGCGTAGTTCTTGAGCCTTCATCAGAGCACCGTCCTCTTCTCGAACCTGGTCTGCACCGGGAGTTTGGCTGCGGCGAGTTGAAAGGCCTCGCGCGCCAACTCTTCGGGGATTCCCTCGATCTCATAGAGCATGCGTCCGGGTTGAATCAGTGCCACCCAATACTCGACGTTGCCCTTGCCCTTACCCATACGCACTTCGAGCGGTTTCTTCGACACCGGCTTATCCGGGAAGACGCGAATCCAGAGCTTGCCGCCGCGCTTGACCTTACGCGTGATCGCGCGGCGTGCGGCCTCGATCTGTCTCGCCGTCAGGCGACCGCGACCGACCGCCTTGAGGCCGAACTCGCCAAACGAGACCTGACTGCCGCTCTGCGCCAGGCCGCGATTACGCCCCTTGTGCTGCTTTCGGAATTTCGTACGCTTTGGCTGCAGCATGGCTCAACCCTTCTTCTCGGTCTTGTCTTTAACGCCCGCGCCCGGGAAATCGCCAAGAATCTCGCCGCGGAAGACCCACACCTTGACACCGAGGATGCCATAGGTGGTCTGTGCTTCGGCGAAGCCATAGTCGATGTCGGCACGCAATGTATGCAGCGGCACTCGACCCTCGCGATACCACTCGGAGCGAGCGATCTCGGCGCCATTCAAACGACCGGCGATATTCACCCGCACGCCGCCGGCGCCGGCACGGATGGTGCCTTGAACCGCGCGCTTCATCGCGCGGCGGAACATGATGCGGCGCTCGAGCTGCTGGGCGATCCCCTCGGCGACCAACTGGGCATCGAGTTCAGGCTTGCGGATCTCCTCGATGCTGATATGCACCGGAATCCCCATCCGTTCGGAGACCTCGGCCCGCAGCTTGTCGATATCGCCACCCTTCTTACCAATGACGACGCCGGGGCGCGCGGTATGGATCGTGATGTGCGCATTCCGTGCCGGCCGGTTGATCTGGATACGACTCACCGAGGCATTGGAGAGCTTCTTCTTCAGAAACGCCCGGACCTCAAGATCGTTGTTCAACAGATCGGGATAATCCTTCGAACTCGCGTACCAGGTCGAATTCCAATCCTTGACGATGCCGAGCCGAATACCAACTGGATGTACTTTCTGTCCCATGCCTCAACCCCGACCGTCGCGTTCGGCTACCCGGACACTAATGTGGC
>NZ_JBKHDN010000034.1:0-18035 GCF_046541315.1 Halochromatium sp.
TGACGTGATGGGCGGGCATGTTGATTCTCCTTCCGCATCTAGATCGGGGCTCTGAGGGTCGCGAGTACGATATGGCCGCTCGACCTGATTGCCGGACAACAAGGACCCAAAAGCCCAGATTCCATGGGGTGTTCGTGTCCGCGCGTCAGGGCGAATGGCTATAAGGTGAGTGGTTACCGGGCTCGATCAGTCGGTCGGGTTGCGACGGTTGATCAGACACCTGGATCGAGGGTTGCCGATCAGAGGCTTCCGGTACCTGTCCGTGAACCCTGCCTTGTGGGCTGGTTCTTCGGATCACTTGACTGCCAGCTCGTGGCCGACGGTTGATAGAATGCGCTAACGGGCTTGATAGATGCTTGCGATCTTGTCGTTCTTGCGCGCAAGATTAGCAATCTGATGTCGCTCAAAGCGGTTTTCCTGCAATAATCGCGCAATCAGTATCCAGGCATCGTTGATCGGAATATGAGCGGCCGTGGCGAGCGACCTCGTCTAGACTCGCAATAGTGCCGTCGTTTCGAGGCTGCGGGAGGATTGATGCTGAATGCCCATGATCCGGCGAGCGAGCACGAAGGACGCGCCGCCGTTTGTCACACCGAGGAACGCTCTAAGGATGTGATGGCTGCGCTCAAACTGGGGTGCCAGGTGATCCCGATCTGATCCTTCGGGCGTATCGGCGTGGGGAGTAAGTCCAGTGCGCGTGGTCGTGGACACCAGCGTCAGTGTGGCGGGACTGCGGAGCCGCAATGGAGCGAGCTTTCAGATTCTTGCCGTGCTGCCAGAACGTCGGTTTACGCCCTTGATTTCGGTGCCTCTGATTATCGGTCGTGGTCGAGGAGGTTCGCGCCAAACAGCGCTTGGTCGAGGTCACGGACTGGCAGGAGCGCACCATCTGAGCGCGGTCGTAACTTTCAAGCAACGCAGTATATGAGCATGCCTTTGCCGAAGCTTGCGCCCCTCGCAGGTCTGGACCCAGATCTCCAGCGTTCGCTGCTGGCCCAGGTGCGGGATCTCTGGACCCATGGCTCCACGGCGCTGGAAGGTAACACCCTGACCCTCGGCGAGACCAAGTTCGTCATTGAGGAGGGGCTCACGGTCTCCGGCAAGCCGCTGAAGGATCACGAAGAGGTGGTTGGCCACGCCCGCGCGATCGAGCTGCTGTACGGACTACTCAATGACTGGCCGGCGCGGCCGGTGACGCCAGCGCAGCTCTTCGATCTGCATCGCGCGGTGCAGACGCGCGTCGTCACCGACATCTACAAGCCGATCGGTGCCTGGAAGCTCGAGCCTAACGGAACCTACGCAGTGACTGAGGATGGTCGGCAGACCTTCATCGAATACGCGGCTCCGGCTGACGTGCCGGCGTTGATGGACGCTTGGCTCGCGGAGCTGAATCGCCTGGGGGCGGCGCCGCTGGACGAAGAGGCAGCACTGATCGCTTACGCGAGGCTGCATCTCGGTTTCGTGCACATCCATCCGTTCTGGGACGGCAATGGGCGCCTGGCGCGGTTGCTCGCCAACTTACCCCTGTTGCGGTCCGGGCATCTGCCGGTGGTGATCGATGTCCGCGAGCGTAGGCGGTATATCGATACCCTGGCCGATTATCAGCTTGGCGTCGGGCCGCTGACACCGGCAACAGGTGTCTGGCCAAGGCCGGAGCTTGAGACGGCCTTCATCGCGCTCTGCCGCGATGCCTACGCGACCACCCAGGCACTCATCGCTGGCGCCTGGGAGCAACAGGCCGCGCGTCGGGCGCGTGCTGACGACCCTAGCCGGGGGGCCTGAGGTGGTGTTGCGCTTGATCCAGGTCTGTGAGCAGCAGCGCGACTATGGCTCCGCAGCTGGGTACTTAAGGGCTGCGCTAAGGCGCTTGCCGGAGCATGCGGCGCTCGCCGAGAAGCGCGCGCTACCAAGCGCTAGGTGCCTGATAGACGGAGCGCTCGTTGTTCAATCTGATGGGCTCGATCTGATGAGCAGGTATTATCGAGCGAAGACCCCGGCACAGGATTGGCCTATGCCCATGAGTCGATGCGCATCCCTGATCTATTTCCTCCGTCAAGCGCTCAATCGACATGACACTCGACCGCTACGACCACCGCATCCTCGAGATCCTGCAAGCCGATGGGCGCATCAGCAATCAGGAGCTGGCCGATCGCATCGGCCTGTCGCCGTCGCCCTGTCTGCGGCGGGTGCGGGCATTGGAGGAGGCCGGCATCATCGCCGGTTATCGGGCGATGGTCGACGCCAAGAAGCTCGGGTTGACGCTGATCGCCTTCATCAGCATCTCGATGGATCGGCATACGCCGGAGCGCTTTGAGAACTTCGACGCCACGGTCTCGGCGCTGCCGGAGGTGCTCGAGTGCTCGCTGATCACCGGTCGCGATGCCGATTATCAGCTCAAGGTGATCGTGCGTGACATGGAGGCCTACCAGGATCTCCTGCTGCACAGGATCACCCGCATCGAAGGCGTCTCCGGCGTCCATTCGAGCTTTGTACTGCGCCAGGTCATCGAGCGGACCGCCTTACCATTGGACTGAGCAGAGCGCAGCCACGTGATCATGACAGCCTCCGATCCGCATCTGCTACAGCCGCCGGAGGTCGCCTGCCTCAGCGAGACCGGCCTTGTGCGCTCGCACAATGAGGATGCCTATGCCGCGCGGCCCGAGCTTGGTCTCTGGGTGGTGGCGGACGGCATGGGCGGTGTCGCCGGTGGCGAGGTGGCGAGCGCCATCGCCGTCGAGACCATCGTCGCTGAGGTGCGCCGAGGCGCCGCCCTGACCGAGGCGCTCGATGGCGCCCATCGGGCGATCTTGGATGCCGCAGCCGCGGGCCGGGGCAGCCCGGGGATGGGCACCACTGCGGTTGCGTTGCGCCTCGATCGCCACCGCTATGAGCTGGCCTGGGTGGGCGACAGCCGTGCTTACAGCCTCGACCAAGGCCAATCGCTGCGCCAGCGCACCCGCGATCATTCGGTCGTGCAGTCGCTCATCGATCAAGGCTCGCTGAGCCCGGAGCAGGCCGGCAGCCATCCTGATCGCCATCGGCTCACGCGCGCCTTGGGCGGATTCGCAACCCCGGCAATCGATGCCGATCATGTCAGCGGTGATTGGAGCCGGGGCGATTGGCTCCTGCTCTGCACCGATGGACTCAATGGGGAGCTGAGCGATGTTGAGATCGGCGGCCTGATCCAGGCTGCCAATGCGCCCGAGCCAGCCGCGCAGGCGCTGGTCGCGGCGGCGCTGGAGCGCGGCGGGCATGACAACCTGACGCTGATCCTGCTGAGGCGCTGAGCCGATGTCAGCCCCCTCGCCCTAAGGATGGGCGAAGCGGCAGGCGAGGCGAGCCGCGTGGTCGATGTGTTCGCTCAATTCGCTGACCCGCTTGCCGGCTTGCTCGGTGTAATCCTGGACCTGCTTGGCCAGCCGATCGATATTGTTGATGTTGAGGTTGATCTCCTCGGTGGTGGCGCTCTGCTGCTCGGTGGCGCTGGCGATCTGTAGGCTCATCTCCTGCATCGAGGCGACGGCGGCGCGGATCGCTTCCAGCGCGTTATGGGACTCATCGGCCAGGGTCAGGCTGTGCGCGGCGCGCTCGCTGCTTTCGCCCATGGCGACGACGGCCCGATGCGTGCCTGCCTGCAGCGAGTCGGTGATGGTCTTGATCTCGTCGGTGGCGACCGAGGTCCGGTCGGCGAGCACGCGCACCTCCTCGGCGACCACCGAGAAGCCGCGCCCGGCCTCGCCGGCGCGTGCCGCCTCGATGGTGGCGTTGAGGGCGAGCAGATGGGTCTGTTCGGTGATCTCTTGGATCAGATCGAGGGCGGCACCGATGCGCTTGGCCTCCTCGGCGACTTGATGGGTCACCTGCGAGGAGCCCTGGATGCGTTCGACCAGCGCGCGCACGGCCTCGGTGCTCTGCTGAACGGTGTCCATGCCGCGATCGGCTTGCTCGCGCACCTGCTCGCTGATCTGAGCGCCAACCGAGGCATTGCGCGCGATCTCCTGCACGCTTTGCGCCATCTCCTCCATGGCGGCGGCGACTTGGAGTGTTTCCTCGGTTTGCTGCTGGGCCTGGGCGCGGCTCTCGGCGACCGCCTCGCCGGCCTGACCGCTGACCTGCTGGAGGTAATCGGTGACGTTCGCAAGCCGCTTGGGCACCGCCGACATCTCGGTGCGCAGTTTCAGCGTGGCCAGTTGCAGGTGGGCGATCTCGTCGTTGCGATCGCTGTAGATCCGCTCGGCCAGCGGATCGTCGATCAGCTGTTGCGCCGCGCTCACCGTGGCCGCGAGTGCTCGCCACAGGCGCAGCAAGCCATAGGCACTCAACGCCGCAGCGACGATGCTGAGCGCTGCCAGCACAAGGGGCGGGAGGCCGGCAAGCGCGGCGAGGCTGGCCACCAAGGGGGCCGGTAGCAGCAGCGCCAGCAGTCGTCCGCGCAGACCGAAGGAGGGGCGCGTCTCGGGCATTGGAGGCAATTCGCCTTGGTCCGGCTCGGTGGCGCGCAGCTGGGCGTAGATGGCCGTGGCGCGTTCCACCGCCATCTCGCTCGGCGGGGCCAGGCGCACGGACTGGATCTCGACGATCTCGCCATGCTCGTTGAGGATTGGCGTCGCGTAGGCGTGCACCCAATAATAGTCGCCATTCTTGCAGCGGTTCTTGACCATGCCCATCCATGAGCGCCCCGCGCGCAGGCAGGACCACATCTGCTGATAGGCCGTGCGCGGCATATCCGGATGGCGCATGATGTTGTGCGCCTGTCCAAGCAACTCGGTCCGGCTGTAGCCGCTGATCCGCTCGAATTCCTCGTTGATGTAGGTGATCCGGCCCTTGGGATCGGTGGTCGAGAGGATGGTCGCATCGGCTGGAACCGGGACGCGGTGCTGGGTGACGGGCTTGTTGATGCGCATGGCGATGTCCGGTGTGGGTGAATGTCTGCCGCGCGCCCTTGCTTGGATCGCCCAAGCGCACCCACGAAAGGCTCAGTTAGCCTTGGCGATTGTCCAGACTTGTGCGATCCGGACACCAGGATGCCTCCGGATAGCCGCAATAGGGGCATCCACCATCTCGATTCGCGGTGGCGGAACGATCCTTCGGCATTGGCGGGGATTATCCACCAATTCCCCGGCTGATTGCACCGGGATTCTCCGCGTCTCGCGCCCTCTATGGCTCCCTGAGGATCGATCTCAGCGCGCGTTCAACCACTCCCCGATCGCCGGGGTGACCTCTTTCTGCGCCTTGCCGCTGACATAGATGCCGATGTGGCCGCCGGGGAAGGCAAGCTCGGTGTAGTCCTCGCTGCCGGTGAGGCCGTTGAGCGCCTTGGAGGCATCCGGTGGCACCAGATGGTCTTGCAGCGCGTAGATATTGAGCACCGGGCAGCGGATCTGCTTGAGATCCACCGGACGCTCGCCGACCCGGGCGGTGCCGTTGATGAAGGCGTTCTGCTGGTAGAAGTCCTTGATGAACTGACGGAAGGTCTCGCCGGCCTGGTCCGGGCTGTCGAAGATCCATTGCTCCATGCGCAGGAAGTTCTTCGCCTTCTCCGGCTTGTCGAGCATGTCGACCATGTTGATGTATTTCTGGCCGGTGAGGCTGAACGGCTTCAGTGACAGGAAGCTCCAGTTCAATAACTCGCCGGGAATATTGCCCATGGTGTCGACGGCGAGATCGACATCGACATGCTGCACCCAGGCCGACAGCATGTTGTCCGGGGTCTTGAAGTCGACCGGGGTGACCATCGTCACCAGGTTGCGCACCTTGTCCGGATGCAGCGCCGAGTACATCAGGCTGAAGCTGCCGCCCTGGCAGATGCCGAGGAGGTTGACCTTGTCGACGCCGTGGGTGCGGCGGATATGGTCGACGCAGCGGTCGATGTAGCCGTTGATGTAGTCGTCGAGGGTCAGCGAGCGGTCGGCCTGGTCCGGATAGCCCCAGTCGATCAGGTAGACGTCCTGGCCGGTGGCGAGCAGGCCCTTGATGGTCGAGCGGTCTTCCTGGATGTCGGTCATGTAGGGCCGGTTGACCAGCGCGTAGACCACCAGCAGCGGGATCGCCTGCTGGGCGACGTCGGCCGGGCGCTGGTAGCGGTAGAGCACCAGCTTGTCCTCGCGGTAGACCGCGTCCTTGGGGCTGACGCCGCTGTCGATGTCACCGGCGTCGAGCAGGTTCTGCATGCCCTGACCGAGCTTGCGGCTGTAGTCGAGCATCTCCTCGCCGAGCTTGTCGGGGCGGATATCGATGGGAAACATGCGGCGGCGCTCCTGTGTCGATGGCTGGTGCGGATCCGTCTTGGCGGTGTCCGTGGTGTTGTTGGGAGTTGGGTCGGGGACGGCGCGGCGGTTTGGCGCGAGGCGCTGCAGCGCGTGACGGGCGCGGCGAGCGGTCGGGTCATCGCCCGGCCCCTGTTGCCCCTGTTGCCACTGTTGCCACTGTTGTCCGGGTTGCCCGGGTTGCCCGGGTTGCTGGGTGGCGGGCTGCTGGTCGGTTGGCCTCTGCCGCATGCGCTGATCAGCTGCCGCTGGATTTGGCGCTCGGCTTGGCGGCGGTCTTCTTGCGGGTGCCGGTCTTCTTCGTCGTGCCGGTGGTCGACGTCCCAGTGGTCGACGTCCCGGCGGTCGTCGAATCGGCGCTCGCATGGCTGGCGCTCGCAGGGCTGGTGCTGGCGCTGGCATTGCCGCCAGTCGGCGCACCCGCCGATGCGCCTGCAGGCAGGGTGGCGAGCCGGCGCTGGATCTGGTCGAGTTCCTGGCGCAACCGCTTGTTCTCGCGCCGCGTTTCCTGCACGCGATCCTGTAGGGTGCGCAGCTCGCCGCGAGTCGGCATGTTCATTGCCCCGAGCGATTCGTCGACCAGCGCCGAGAGCCGCTGCTTGAGCGCCATCTGGGCGTTGATCAGGTGGCCGTGAACGCGCGAATACTCGGGCGTCAAGACCTCTTCGGCATAGACCGCCTCGCAGCAGTTCACCCAGGTGTCATAGAGGCCACGGGCGGAGTCGATGGTCTCGCCGGCCTCGGATTTCTGCTGCAACAGATCGCGCAGCCGGTGCAGGGCCTTGATGCCGAGCTGATTGAAGAAGCCGCTGTAGTCCTGAAAGGCACGCTGGTAGTCGAGGCCGGCGCGCATCAGGTCTTGGTACTGGGCCTGCTCCTCGCGCGTGTAGCCGAGGCCGGGCGCCGAGAGCATCTGCTCCAGGCCCTCTTGCAGCGGCCCGCGCATCATCCCGTGCGGCATGTTGCGCAGCAGGTCGCCGGGCATCGTCGGCGAGAGCGACGACATCATCCGCTGCCAGTTGTCGAGCGGCATCTCCCAGAAGCCGAGCATGCGACGCAGGTTTTCGTCTTGCTCGGCGCCGACCCCGCTGAAGCCCTTTTGCATCTCCTCGATGGTCCGATTCAGCCAGTCCCAGGCGCGGCTAGCGTCACCGTCTTGGCTGCCCGGGCCGAACCCGGCGTCGCCGAGGCCCTTGGTGAACTGCTCGGCGAGGCTAAAGTAGGCCTGACCCTGGTCCATCAACCGCTGCATGAAATCGCGCGCTGGATTATTGGCTGCCGGGGCGAGCGCCTTCCACCATTGCTCCATCGCCGCCAGCCAGGGCGCCGATGCGGCGCTGCCGCTCTGGGCTCGGCCGCTGTCCACGCCCATCGCCTGTCGGCCCATCCTGGCCAGTCCGTCCCAATAGTCGCGTTGCAGCTTGAGCCAGCTGTCGTCGAAGAAGATGTTTTGTGCCATGCTGCTTAACCCTGCCAGGGTCTCCTCGGATCGTGTGCGGACGAAGCTAGCACGGAAGTTTGTGCACTGCAACAAAAGGCCGTAGACTCAGCGCCGCGCGTGGTTATCCGTCTATCCGGACCCGGTCAGGCTTGCGCAATTCCTGCACATCACTAACGATACACCGCGAACGAACGCATTAGGCTGCTTGGCGCGGGGCATGATCCGTGACCCGAACGATGCAACCTGGAACCTCAGGGTGCCTGCCCGATGAGCCTGATCTTTACCTTGAGCCTTATCCGAAGGAGAACCTCCCATGCCAGACAATGTCGTGATCGTCGCCGCCGTGCGCACCCCGGTCGGAAACTTCGGCGGCAGCCTGGCCTCGCTGCCGGCGACGGCGCTTGGCGCCACCGTGGTCAAGGCACTGCTGGAAAAGACCGGACTCGACCCGGAGCAGGTCGATGAGGTCATCTTGGGGCAGGTGCTGGCGGCGGGCGTCGGTCAGAACCCGGCGCGCCAGACCGCGCTCAACGCCGGCCTGCCGCACCAGGTGCCGGCGATGACCATCAACAAGGTGTGCGGCAGCGGGCTCAAGGCGGTGCATCTGGCGATGCAGGCGGTGGCGCTCGGCGAGGCCGAGGTGGTGATCGCCGGCGGTCAGGAGAGCATGAGCCAGTCCGCGCACGTGGTGCCCGGCTCGCGCCAGGGCCAGCGCATGGGCGACTGGCCGATGGTCGATACCATGCTCAGCGATGGCCTGATGGATGCCTTCAACCAGTGCCACATGGGCGTTACCGCCGAGAACATCGCCAAGCAGTACGGTTTTTCGCGCGAGTTGCAGGATCGGTTCGCGGCCGCCTCGCAGCAGAAGACCGAGCAGGCGCAGGCGGCCAATCGCTTCGCCGACGAGATCGTGCCGGTCACGGTGCCGCAGCGCAAGGGCGATCCGGTGATCTTCGCTCGCGACGAGTTCCCGCGCGCGGGCGCAAGCGCCGAGGCGTTGGGCAAATTGCGCCCGGCCTTCGACAAGGACGGCACGGTGACGGCGGGGAATGCCTCCGGCATCAACGATGGCGCCGCCGCCGTGCTGGTGATGAGCGAATCGAAGGCGAAGGCGCTTGGGCTGACGCCGCTGGCGCGGATCGTCGCCTTCGCCAGCGCCGGCGTCGATCCGGCGATCATGGGCACCGGCCCGATCCCGGCCTCGACCCAGTGCCTGGAGAAGGCCGGCTGGACCGCCGCCGAGCTGGATCTGATCGAGGCCAACGAGGCCTTCGCCGCGCAGGCGCTCGCGGTCAATCAGGAGATGGGCTGGGACGCGGACAAGGTCAATGTCAACGGCGGCGCGATCGCGATCGGCCATCCGATCGGCGCCTCCGGCGCCCGCGTGCTGGTGACCCTGCTGCACGAGATGCAGCGGCGTGACGCGAAAAAGGGCCTGGCGACGCTCTGCATCGGCGGCGGTCAGGGCGTGGCCTTGGCGGTGGCGCGCGACTGAGTCGACGAGCCGGCAGCGATCCTAGCGTGCCCATGATGGCGGTCTGGAACGCGCCGGCTGTTGATCCCACACAGTTCGCAGGCCTTCGAGCTGGGCTAGACTGACCGATCCTCCAGTGACAGCGCAGCTCAGGGATCGCCATGACCGCCGAGCGCATCATCAAGAAATATCCCAACCGGCGGCTCTACGATACCGAGTTGAGCCGCTATATCACGTTGGCGAACGTGCGCGCGCTGGTGATGCAGGGAACGCCGTTTCGGGTCTTGGATACCGCCAACGATGCCGATCTCACGCGCTCGATCCTCTTGCAGATCATGCTCGAGGAAGAGACCGGCGGCGAGCCGCTGTTCAGCGCCAACATGCTGGCGCAGATCATCCGCTTCTATGGCGGCACCATGCAGGGGATGTTCGCCCATTACCTGGAGCAATCGCTCGAGGCCTTCGCCCGCCAGCAACAGCACCTGGCCGAGGATCTGGGCACCAAGCCGTTCGAACTCATCGGCCGCATGACCGAGCGCAACCTCGAACTCTGGGCCAATGCGCAGAAGGAGTTCCTGCGCGCGGCGGGATTCGACGACGGCAAGCCGCGCGAGGATGCCGATTCTTCCGAGCCGCGCTAGCAAGCCCCCTGAGATCCAAATCGCAGCGGCTGTTTTCGTGCCCGAATGGCCTTGGGCGTTCGGAGGCCGCGAGACAGCGTCTACCGCGTCAAACTCATGAACAGCTGAGGCAGGCGCTCGGGCAGACGCTCGACGCAGTCGATGACGCTGTAGTGACGGCCGAAGATGGTGCCGACGTAATCGTCGGCGCAGGGGTCGAGATTGATGCAGTAGCTGTAGACGCCGGCGGCGCTCAGCTCTTGCACGGCCTTGCGGGCGTCTTCGATCAAGCGCTGCGGATCGCTCTCGTCGATATCCGCCGGTTCGCCGTCGCTTAAGATCAACAGCAGCTTCTTCTCCGCCGTGCGCCGCGCCAGGCCGTGCCCGGCATGGCGCAGGGCCGCGCCCATGCGCGTCGACCAGCCCGCCTGCATGGCCGCCAGCCGCGCCTTGACAGCCGCGCCCCAGGGCTCGCTGAAGCCCTTGATGTGCAGATAGCGCACCTCGTGGCGGCTGTTGGAGGAGAAGCCGCCGATGGCGAATTCGTCGCCCAGGGCCTCGATGGCCCAGCCGAGCAGGGCGACGGCGGCCTGGCTCAGTTCGAGGATGCTCTGCGAGCAGCCCTCGGGGGTTTCCTTGAGCGACTCCGACAGATCGAGCAGGAGGGTGACCGCGATATCGCGGCCATCGGTGCGGTGACTCATGTTGATGCGCGGGTCGGGCTGGCTGCCGGCGCGCAGGTCGGTCAGGGCGCGGATGGCGAGATCCAGATCCAGCTCGCTGCCGTCTTCCTGGTAACGCTCGCGCACCGCGAACTGCGGCTTGAGCCGTTCGAGGAGCTGGTGCAGACGCTTGGCCAGGCCGGCATGGCGGGCGAGCAGCCGGTCGATGAAGGCGGCGTCGGCGGACGGATGCAGACCCTCGTAGAGGCTGACCCAATCCGGCCGGTAATGCTTGCCCTGATAATCCCATTCCGGGTAATGCCGGGGCGGCAGCCGTTCCGGCTCTTCCGCGCGGCGACGCGGCGGCTCGGCGAAGGACTCCTCCTCGTCGCCGGCTTCGATGTAGCGCCAAAGGTGGCGGTTGTCGTCGCGATAATCGACCTCGGTGTCGGTGAAGAAGACCTGGGCCGAGAGGTCGGACTGGCGGCGGGTGCGGGCGATATAGGCGACGGCGAGCGCGGCGGCGTCCTCGGTGTTGTGGCCTGGCTGCGCCATGAGGGCGTGGAAACGCGCGACGAAGTCCAACAGGTCCGGGTTGCGATAGCCGTGGTCCGGGTCCAGCACCGCGCGCGAGAACAGCGCCAGGCGATGGCGAATGCAGGAGTGTTGCTGCGGATCGCAGGCATCCTCGGCGGGTTGCGGATGCAAGGCCAGCCACAGGGGGCGCAGGCCGGGATACTGCTGGAGGGCCAGGTGCTCGACCCGGCAGTCCTCGAACAGGTCGATGGCGAGGCGCTGAAACGGGCTGTAGTTGTCGGCGACGATCGAGCCGCTCCAACGCCGGTGCGCGGCGATGTGGGCGAGCAGGGCGCGATAGCGGTCGAGCCCGCTGACGCCGGCGCGGTCATCGTAGGCATCCGGCAGGCGGATGCCGAGCGCGTCGTAATAGGGCGTCGGCTTGCGCAGCTGATCGAAGGCCGAGGAGTAGGGGATGAAGAGGTCCGGCTCTTGCCACAGGGCGCGGAAATACAGTTCGAGCGAGCGTTCGTGATCGGCGAGCAGGGTGCCGTGGCGCTCGCGCTGGAGGACCGCGCGGCTGTCGGCCGATTGCAGGCTGAAGTAGTCCTTTTGCCGCTCGGGGTGAGCGAGAAAATGCTTCAGTCCGTTGTCGATCCAATGGCGCAGGCCGGTCAGCGACAACTCGCCGAGCAGTTGCGGCAAGCGTTCGAGCAACAGCGGCAGGCTCGGGCTCGGCAGGGTCGCGGACTGGTTGCCGTGGATCGAGGAGCTGGTGCGGCGGGCGAAGTCCATCAGCAGGTCGATGGTGCGCTCGAACAGCTCGTAGCTACCGAGTCGGGCGGTGACGCCAGCGATGCTCTGCATGAACACCGGAATGGCGCCGCCGTTGGGGGTGCGCGAGAGGCGCCAGACGCTGCGTGAGACCAGTTCCAGGCTGTCCTCGCCGAGGCGCTCGGCGATGCGCGGCATCTCTTGCAGGTAGATCAACACCGGCTCGACGCCGCGCCCGATCATGCACACCAGGGAGGCGCCGTCGAGATAGTCCGCCAGGCCCTGTTGCGAGAGCCGCGCCTCGGCGTCGCGCAGGCAGTCGGCGAGGATCGGCTCGATCTGCGGGAAATTGCACGCCAGCCGCGCGCGATAGGCCGGCAGGCGGTCGTCGAAGCCGGTCATCCCGGATCAATCGGTGCCGAACACGGCGTCGATGGCGTGATAGAGGGTGTCGCGGATCTCGGCATCGTCGGTGATGGGGTCGACCAGGGCCATGCGGCAGGCGAGGCGCGGCGCGATCGCACGGCCGATGAGGCGGGCGGCATAGACCAGCAGCCGGGTCGAGACGCCCTCGTCGAGACCATGCCCCTTGAGGTTACGCGCCGCCTCGGCGATCTTCACCAAGCGCGCCGCCTGCTCGCCGGCGATGCCGGTCTCGCGGGCGATGATGGCGGCCTCGGTGTCGCTGTCGGCATAGTCGAAGTGCAGCGCGGTAAAGCGCTGCTTGGTCGACTGCTTGAGATCCTTCATCAACGACTGATAGCCGGGATTGTAGGAGATCACCAGCTGGAAGTCCGCATGCGCCTGGACCAACTCGCCCTTCTTGTCCAGCGGCAGGGTGCGGCGGTGGTCGGTCAGCGGATGGATCACCACCGTGGTGTCCTGGCGCGCCTCGACGATCTCGTCGAGATAGCAGATGGCGCCGATGCGCGCGGCCGTCGTCAAGGGGCCGTCGAGCCAGCGCGTGCCGCCGACGTCGAGCAGGTAGCGCCCGATCAGGTCGGACGCGGTCATGTCCTCGTTGCAGGCGACGGTGATCAGCGGGCGTCCCAGCGTCCAGGCCATGTATTCGACGAAGCGGGATTTGCCGCAACCGGTCGGACCCTTGATCATCACCGGCAGACGCTCGTCCCAGGCCGCCCGGTACAGCTGCACCTCGTCGTGCAGTGGTTGGTAGAAGGGTTCCTGCTGGATGAGGTACTGGTCGTGCTCGCTCATCGTCACCGCCGTGTCGCTGGTCACAAATACCCCCGCTGGAACGGGGGCGTCGATGCGGTCGCCGCTTACTTGTGGGCCGAGGCGCCGAGCTTGTCGCGCCAGCCGGGATAGATCTCGTCGGCATCTTGCGGGAAGGACGCGAAGGCGCGGGCGAATTCCTTGTGCTCACGCGCCCATTCGATCGGGTCGGCGCCGGCCTTCCAGCATTCGTAGGCCTGACGCAGCGAGAGCGCGCCGGCGGCCGGGCTGTCGATGTGGCCGTAGGAGCCGCCGCCGGCGGTGTTGATCACGTTGCCGTGGCCGAGATTCTCGAAGAAGCCGGGCAGGCGCAGCGCGTTCATGCCGCCGGAGATGATCGGCGTGGTCGGCTTCATGCCGTACCATTCCTGATGGTAGGCAGGGCCTGTGTAGCTGTCGCGCTCGATGATGTAGGCGATGTTGCGATCATCCTTGCTGCCTTCCATCTTGCCGTAGCCCATGGTGCCGACGTGGATGCCGGAAGCGCCTTGCAGGCGCGCCATCTTGGCCAGCACATAGGCGCTGTAGCCGCGCTGGGAGTTGGGCGAGGTGACGGCGCCGTGACCGGCGCGGTGATAGTGCAGGTACTGACCGGGATACTGCCGGCGGGCGGTGGTCACCATGCCGGGGCCGCCGACATAGCCGTCGACCAGGAAGGCGACCTTGTCGGCGTCGGGGCCGAAGCTCTCGAGGATGAAGTCGGCGCGCGCGCACATCTCGAAGTGATCGTCGGCGGTGATGTTGGCCGAGAACAGCTTGGCCTCGCCGGTCTCGTCCATCGCCCGCTTCATCGCATCATAGACCAGCGGATAGACCTTCCTGGCCGGGCAGAACACCTGGTTGCCCTGCGGCTCGTCGTTCTTGATGAAGTCGCCGCCGAGCCAGAACTGATAGGCGGCGGCGGCGAACGGCTCCGGGCGCAGGCCGAGCTTGGGCTTGATGATGGTGCCGGCGATGTAGCCGCCGTCCTTGGTCGGCCGGCCGAGGATGCGCCACATGTCCGAGATGTCCTTGGCGGGGCCGTCGAACAGTTGGATCGCGCGCGGCGGCATGTAGAAGTCGTACATCTTGGCGTGCTGGATGTCGCCCATGCCCTGATTGTTGCCGATGGTCAGGGTCAGGAAGGACACCAGCATCATGCGGCCATCGGTCATGTTGCGATCGAACAGGTCGATCGGATAGGCGATGCGCATCTCCTCGGTGGCCTCGTCGATGAGGTAGACGATGGCGTCGAAATTCTTGGTGTAATCGTCGGTGGTGCAGACTTCCACATTGGTGCCGGTGGAGGACTCGGCAGCGAAGTGGGCGGCGGCTTCCAGGTAGCCATAGCCAGGCTGCGGCTTCATCTTATAGGCGCACAGGATGTGCTTGCCGCCGGCGATCAGATCGTCTTCGCGCAGGCTGAGATCGGCGTAACGGACGGATTGGTCGAGTGCCATCGGGGGTGTCTTCCTCAGTCTTGTCTTCGTGTTGGCCGCCGCCGCGGGTGACGGCGTGTGGCGGCTTAATCTTATTGTCATTGCCTCCGAGGCCAGCGCGCGGCGCATGGATCGCCTCTCCACGTCGGTCCATCAGCAATGGCGGCTAGGGTACGCCTGATGGCCCTACCGAACCCTTAAAAATGTTGATGCGATCCATCATCGAATCCCTATTGGTTGTGTGGATTACTCGGGTATGGCGTCGCCCCGGCGGCGTCTTGGCATGCTGCGGATGAGCGGGTTGTTGACATGACCCGCGGCAGGGCTGATCGAGCCTGAATCGAGCCTGAACCGAGGATGTTGCATGTTGCAGTGCAACATTTTTCTCTTGGGAGACCTTGACAGGAGTACGGGCCGATACTATTGTGCATTGCAACAAATGCTGCACTGCACAAACCGGAGCACCGCGATGACCCTGAACGACAACATGAAGACCCTGAACGACCTCACCAACAACAGCGTCGAGCGCATGACCGCGTTGGGCGAGTTGAACATGAAGGTCGCCGAGCGCATGGCGACCCGTCAGATGGATCTGTTCGGCCGCTGGATGGAGCAGGGCACCAAGCTGATGCGCGCGGCCACCGAGGCGCGTGGCTACAGCGATCTGTACAAGGCTCAGGTCGACATGACCAAGGACGCCAGCGAGCAGATGATGGCCGAGTCCAAGACCAACTTGCAGCTTGCCAACGAGACTCGCGACGAGTATCGCGCTTGGTTCGAGGCCACCATGGCCGAGATGCGCAAGGGCGGCGGCCTGGTCGAGGCGACCGCCAAGGCCTGAAGGGCGAGCCTTGGGATTGAGCTGCGGGCGCTGGGCGAACCCGATGCCTCGGACTCGCCCAGCACCGGTTTGGCTCCCGCATCGCTCGTCACAGACTCGGGAATGACGACTATGACTGATTCAAACACAGCGACCGCCGGACAGCCGGGTGCTGGCGCGGGGGCAGGCCGGGTGGCCTTGGTCACCGGCGGCATCGGCGGTATCGGCACCGCGATCTGCCGGCGCCTGGTGCAAGACGGCTGGCGCGTGGTGGCCAATCATCACCCGTCCGAGCGAGAGGCCGCGCAGGCCTGGCGCAACGATCTCGCCGGCGAGGGCCTGCGCGTCGACACCATCGCCGCCGATGTCTCCGATTTCGAGGATTGCGGGCGGATGATCGCGACCATCAAGGCCGATCAGGGACCGGTCTCGGCATTGATCAACTGTGCCGGCATCACCCGCGACAAGACCTTCAAGAAGATGGACGCGGCGCAGTGGCGCGCGGTCATCGAGGTCAATCTCGGCAGTGTCTTCAACGTCACCCGTCAGGTCTGGGAAGACATGCTCGAGGCCGGCTTCGGACGCGTGGTCAACATCTCCTCGGTGAACGGACAGCGCGGCCAGTTCGGTCAGGCCAACTATGCCGCCGCCAAGGCCGGCATGCACGGCATCACCATGACGCTGGCGCAAGAAGGCGCGGCGAAGGGCGTCACCGTGAACACGGTCTCGCCGGGCTATGTCGAAACGCCGATGACCCTGGCGATGCGCGATGACGTGCGCGAGGCCATCGTCGCTAGCGTGCCGATGCGTCGCATGGGCCGCCCGGACGAGATCGCGAGCGCGGTCGCGTTCCTGGTCGACGAGGCCAATGGCTATGTCACCGGCGCCAATCTGCCGGTCAATGGCGGCCTGTTCATGCATTGAGGCGATCGACGGAAATCGCCCAAGGCGCCGCCCGCTGCCCGATGATTGCCCGGAGCAACAGGCCCTCTCGCGCAACGACCGTTCAGGGATCGTCAGCGGCTGACCCTGCGCGCAGATCGGGAAGCCATCGATGGATGCCTGCGAACGCCTGCATGCGTTGACCCTTGACCAATCCTGACAGGCTGCAACCGTGGCCTGTCGACTCAGTGTCCTCCTCGTCTCTCTCTCAAGAGACAGTTCGGCCCGGCATTCCCCCTGCCGGGCCTTTTTTATCCGCGCATCACCAGGGAATCGGTTCGCCGTGACGGAAGAAGCCGCCGCTCGGGCCATCCGCCGGCAGGGTCGCGGCCCAGAGGATGCCCTTCACGCCCTCCTCGATGCTCAGATGCGCGTTCGCTCCGCCCATCTCGGTGCGCACCCAGCCGGGGCAGACCGAATTGATCTTGATGCCGCTGTCGGCGCCGAGTTCATCGGCGAAGATGCGCGTGACGGCGTTCATGGCGGTCTTCGATAGCCGATAGGCCGGGCAAAAGCCATTCATGTCGCTGAGCTGGCCCATGCCGGAGGCGATGTTGACGATGCGCCCTTCCTCGCCCATCAGCGGGATCAACAGTTGGCACAGGCGCAAGGCGGCGAGCGTATTGGTCTCGAAGGCGCGCCGGATTGGTTCGAGATCGGATCGCAGGATGCTCGACTGCGGATCGCCCGGTGGTGGATCGGGAAAGATGCCCGCGTTGTTGACCAGCACGTCCAGGCGCCCGAATTCCTGCTGAACGCGATCGCGCAGCCTGAGGCGGGAGGCCTCGTCAGTCACGTCCAGCAGATCGAAACTGACGGTCAGTCCTTCCTCGACCAGCGCATCGACGGCGGCCTGGCCTTCGGCTCTGCGTCGCGCGCTGAGCACGACCTGAAAGCCTCGCCGGCCGAGCTGGCGGCAGGTCTCGAGACCGAGGCCACGGTAGGCGCCGGTGACGATGGCGACGGGTTGATCGGGCATGGGGAGGTCCTCCGGAGTTGGGGCGGGTGGCGATCAGCGGCGATGATCACCCGGGATCCGCCGTTGGTGGCTGTGAAGCAATACCCTGACCGTGACTGCGTGCAAGGAATGCTTGCCGGCACTGCCCGGTAGAGCGCAATATCTTCTCTCTCCCCGAGAGTGCTCTGCATGCGTCCATCATAAAGAGGTGTCAGATGAAGAGAGATCAGGCTGGTTTCACCTTGATCGAACTGATGATCGTTGTGGCGATTATTGGCGTCCTGGCGATGATCGCGGTGCCTTCTTATCAAGCATTCCAAATAGCGTCCGCTGAAAAGGCCTGCTTGGCCGAGGCTGCTGCCTACGCGAAGTCAGAGCTTGCTAATAAAACGCTTGATTCTGATTATACGTTCAAGGCTCCTGAAATAAGCGCATGTAAAACAATTACTACTCCAACAGGTATCGGCGATGATGATGAGATTACTGCAGAACCTAAATCTCCTGGTGACTTGGATATAACTTGTAACATGGATACAGGTAACTGCTCATTAAATTAGATCAGCGGAGATGGCGGTATTGAAGAATGATGATAGCAGTAAACGGGAATCGTTGAAAATGAAAGATTGAGCGGCAGGCTGTTGAGAACAACGCCCCCGAGCAGTTGGGTCGGTCGCGCAAGACGAGAGAAGCCCCCTCAAGCAACATCCACCCGCCACAGATGCACCGCGCGTTGCGCCATGAACATCTGGCATTTCTGCAGGAAGGCGGGCGTCCATTCCGGTGCTATGCGCGCGATCGCGCGGGTCAAGCCATAGCCGCTGGTGGTATAGGTTGGCTTTTTTTCGTCGTAGTTCAGACGCTGTATAGGAAGCCACTCAAGCGACTTTGATTATTAGAACTGCAAT
>NZ_JBKHDN010000035.1:0-18009 GCF_046541315.1 Halochromatium sp.
CCCCAGCGTCGAAGCCGGCGTCGGCCCCGGAACTGCTCGCCCCGGCGGGAACCTTGCGCAACCTGCGCTACGCGCTCGCCTATGGTGCCGACGCCGTCTATGCCGGCATCCCACGCTACAGCCTGCGGGTGCGCAATAACGAGTTCGGTTCGCTCGCGGCCTTATCGGACGGCATCGCCGCCGTACGCGCGGCCGGCAAGCGCTTCTATCTGGCCGCGAACCTGATGCCGCATGGCGCCAAGCTGGGCACCTTCCTGGCCGATCTGGAGCCGGTCATCGCGCTCGGGCCGGATGCGCTGATCATGTCCGATCCGGGGCTGATCCTGCTGGTGCGCGAGCATTGGCCCGAGGTCGCCATCCATCTCTCGGTGCAGGCCAATACCACCAATGCCGCCGCCGTGCGCTTCTGGCAGCAGCAAGGGCTGCGCCGGGTGATCCTCTCGCGCGAACTCTCGCTCGATGAGATCGCTGCGATCCGCGACGCCTGCCCGGAGATGGAACTCGAGGTCTTCGTGCACGGCGCGCTCTGCATCGCCTATTCCGGCCGCTGCCTGCTCTCGGGGTATCTGAACCATCGCGATGCCAATCAGGGCAGTTGCACCAACGCCTGTCGTTGGTCCTATCGGCTGGGACAACCGGTGGCGGCGCCCGCGGCCTCGGCGGCCGGTCCTCGGGCGGCGACAGCGTCCGAGCTGGGGCCGGACAGCGTGCCCGAGCGCCATCCCGAGGCCGATCAGCCCTGGCTGCTGGAGGAGGCCGCGCGGCCCGGTGAGTACATGGCGATGTTCGAGGACGAGCATGGCAGCTATGTGATGAATTCACGCGACCTGCGCGCGGTCGAGCATGTCGCACGCCTGAGTGCCATCGGCGTCGATGCGCTGAAGATCGAGGGCCGCACCAAGTCGCACTACTACACGGCGCGCGCCACCTCGGTCTATCGCCGCGCGATCGACGATGCCGCCGCCGGGCGCGATTTCGATCGCGGCCTGCTTGAGGAACTCGACGGCCTGGCCAATCGCGGCTATACGGAAGGGTTCCTGCGCCGACACGCCCCCTCGGCGCTGCAAAACTACGCGGCCGGCAGCTCGGTCAGCGAGCGCCGGCAATTCGTCGGTGAACTGGCGCGGGTCGATACCGCCAGCGGTCTCGCGGAGGTGCGGGTGCGCAATCGCTTCGCGCTCGGCGATGAACTGGAATGGATCACCCCGGCGGGTCTGCGCCGCTTTCGGCTCGAGCAGCTCAGCGCAAGCGATGGCCGGCCGCTCGAGGCGGCGCCCGGCGATGGCTGGACGGTGCGCATCCCGCTGCCGGATCAACCGCTCGCGGCGGAGGCGTTGCTCGCGAAGGTGCTTTGAACCTTGGAAAGAGCCGTTGACCGCTTCGCCTCCCAGCTTGCATTGGCCCCGGCCTTGGCGAACCGGCTCAGATCTCGGCGACGACCCTGTCGTAGAAGCCCAGGAAGTCGTCCGGCGTCGGCCCCTCGCGCCACTCGATCGCCGCGCGTGGATGCTGATTGAGCTGGCCGGTGAGGTTGTAGGGGATCATCGGCCCCCATTCGATCTCACGGCGTAGCGGCAGGATGTGCTCCTGGATCACCTCGATGATCGGGCGCACCTCGAACTTCGGATTGCGCAGGAAACCGAGCAGCAGCTCGGTGTGACAGTTGCCGGCGCCACGCCCGAAACCGAAGATGGTCGCGTCGACGCGATTGCAGCCAAGGATGATCGCCTCGATGGTGTTGGCGAACGCGAGCTGCAGGTTGTTGTGGGCGTGGATGCCGATCTCCTTGCCGGTACCGACGAGCGCGTCGGCGTACTTGTGGTAGAGCCGCTCGATCTGTTCGCGATAGAGGTGACCGAAGCTGTCGACGATCACCATGGTGCTGGCCGGGGTGGAGGCGATGGCCTCGAGGACGGTGTCGATCTCCTCCTCGGTGATGATCGAGACCGCCATCAGATTGGCGGTGGTCTCGTAGCCCAACTCGGCGGCGTGGCGGATCATGTCCACCGCCTCCGAGACCTGGTGCGCGTAGAAGGCGACCCGGATCATGCTCAGCGGGCTGTCGGCGGCTGGCACGAGCTGGGTCTCCCAGTCGCTCTTGCCGGCATCGGCCATGGCCGCGAGCTTGAGCCCGGTGGCGGCGGGGTCGTGGTCGCCGACCACACGCCGGAGGTCGCTCTCGTCGCAATGGCGCCAGGGGCCGAACGTCGCGCGCGGAAAGATTCGCGGCGAGTTCTTGTAGCCGATCTCCATGTAGTCGACCCCGGCCGCGAGACAGGCTCGGTAGCAAGCGCCGACGAAGGCGTCGTCGAAGCGATGGCCATTGACCAGGCCGCCGTCGCGAACCGTGCAGTCCAAGACCTTGAGTTCCGGTCTGTAGGTGATCCAAGGGGCCTTGTCTGTCATCGGTGTCTCTCCCGGCCGCGCTCAGCCTGGGGTGGCGCCGCGCAGTGAATCGTGGATAGCCATTCGCCCAGACTTGCGGAGACCGTCATTGCGTTGGATCCAGGCGTGTGGGCGAGTGTCGTCCGGCGATCGGGTCGAGCGGCCATCGAGGCTCATCCAAGGGTCGCTCGGGCCCGGCGCGGGCTCGTCGGTCGCGGTTCAGCGGGCATCGTCCTGGTCGAGCTGGGCCTTGAGCAGCTCGCCAAGGGTGCCGACGCCAGCGTCCGCGTCCTTGCCCTTGTCGCGCGCGCGGCCGCGTTCGTCAGAGGGCGCCGACGCGCCCGGCTGCGACGCGCTGGCCACGGCCTCTTGCAGGCGTTCGGGCGCCAGCGAGAGGCCGATGCGGCGGCGCTCGGGATCGACCTGCACGACCACGGCATCGACCTCCTGATCGATCTGGACCACGTCCTTGGGGTGTTCGACCCGGCGTCCGGCGCCGAGTTCGCTGACGTGCACCAGGCCGGTGAGGCCGGGCTCGATCTCGACGAAGGCGCCGAAGGGTTCGAGACGCTCGATGCGACCCTGTACGCGGGTGCCGGGCCGGTAGCGCTGCGCGGCGTCGGACCAGGGGCTCTTGGCCAGGGCGCGCATCGAGAGCGCGATGCGCTCCGGGCGCTTGGGGTTGTTGGTCTGCTCGATGCGCAGCACCGCGACCTCGATCTCCTGACCGATGCTCAGCACCTCTTGCGGATGCCGCACCCGGCCGAGCGCGAGTTCGCTGATGTGGATCATGCCCTCGACGCCCCCAAGGTCGACGAAGGCGCCGAACTCTTGCAGACCGACGACCGTGCCCGGCAACACCGCGCCAGGCTCGAGCTTGGCGCGGAGTTCGGCGGCGCGCTCGGCCTGCGCTTCCGCAAGGATGGCGCGCCGCGAGACCACCAGGTTCAACCGTCGCCCGCCCTCGAATTTGGTGATGCGGAACGTCGCGCGTTGACCAACCAGGCTGGAGAGATCCTCGATGAAGCGCAGATCGGCCTGCGAGGCCGGGCAGAAGGCGCGCTGGCCGGCGATCTGCACCTCGAGCCCGCCCTTGGTGGTGCCGGTGATCTGGCCCTCGACCGGGGTGCCGGCCTGAAACGCCGCTTGCAGCTGTTCGGCGCCGTGGGCATGGCGGCCGTGGCGGCTGCCGAGCACCAGGGTGCCGCTGTCGGGATCGACGCCGGTGACGGCGGCCTCGATGGGGTCGCCGACGGCCTTGCTGATCTGGCCCTCGGCATCGCGCAGATTGGCCAGTTCCATGGTGGCCTCGGCCTTGCCGCCGATATCGACGAACGCATGCTCCTCGCCGATCTCGATGATGGTCCCTTGGACCCGATCACCTACCTTGGGGCGTGCGGCCAGGGCCTGCTCGGTCTTTTCCAGCTCCTTGAGCAGGGCCTCGAAATCGTTGTCGTCGGTCATCGATGGGGGGCCTGTCTTCGGGCCGGTCGAAAATGGGGGCGATAAGCGGTTGCGGGTTGTGCGTCACTGGCCGCTGACATCGGGCGCTGACAACACAATCGTCAGGGATTCTACTCGGCCGGCAATGCCGGGGGCCAGTATGAGGCGCCTTTTCTACTGACCTGACGCATTTTCCGGCCCTGTAACCCAAGCCGCGTGCTTGCTCGCCAGCCCGCTGGATGGGCGTCGAACGATTGCGACGCCAGGCGGACGGACGATTTCGCAGGCGGCGCCGGTGTGGCGGCCGGCCTCAATGAGCCGACTTCAATGGGCCGGGCTCAGTGGGCCGGGTTCAATGGGCCGGGTTCAGTGGGCCAGCTTCAATGAGCCGGCTTCAGCGGGTTGGCGTCAATCGCTGGGCTTGCTGGTCATGGTCGCGTTAAGCTAAGCGTCTGCGGACGACAGCGACCACGACTGCTTCAGGAGCCTACGACTCATGACCCGCTATGATGTCTTCAACGGCGATGCCGACGGCCTCTGCGCGCTCCAGCAGCTCCATCTGAGCGAGCCGGACGCCGAGGAGGCGGTCTTGATCACGGGCACCAAGCGGGATAACGCGCTCGTCCAACAGGTGCCGGCGCTCGAAGGCGACCGGGTGACGGTGCTCGATGTCTCGCTGGACAGGAATCGCGATGCCGTGCTCGCGTTGCTGGAACGTGGCGTCAGTGTGCGCTACGTCGATCATCATTATCCCGGCGAGATCCCCAAGCATCCCAACCTGGCCGCCCATATCGATACCAGCCCGGAGCGGGGGACCAGCCTCTTGGTCGACGAGCTGCTGGCGGGCCGGCAGCGCGCCTGGGCCGTGGTCGGCACCTTCGGCGACAATTTCGATCGCTCCGCGCGGCAGGCGGCCGAACCGCTGGGACTGACGCAAGAGGAACTCGACTTGCTGCGCGAACTCGGTATCCTGCTCAATTACAACGGCTATGGCACCACCGAAGCCGATTTGCATTTCCCGCCCGCGTCCCTGTTCGCGCGTCTGCGGCCTTATGCCGATCCGCTCGCGTTCGCGCGCCACGACGAGACCTTTGCCACGCTGCGTACCGGCTATGCCGACGACATGGCGCGCGCCCGCGCGTTGAATCCGGAGCATCGCAGCGCGACGCATCTGCTGCTGTTATTGCCGGCGGCGGCTTGGGCGCGCCGGGTCGGCGGCGTCTATGCCAATGCCTTGGCGCAGCAGGCGCCGGGGCGGGCGCACGCGCTGCTGACGCGGCGCGAGCAGGGGGGCTTCCTGGTCAGCGTGCGCGCACCGATGGCGCGTCCCCAGGGCGCCGACGCGCTCTGCCGGGAGTTCGAGACCGGCGGCGGGCGGCAGGCGGCGGCGGGCATCGATCGGTTGCCCGAGAGCGACTATCCGCGCTTCGTCGATGCCTTTCTCGCGGCCTTTCGCGAGTCCTGATGGCTGGGCCCTGACCGCTGAGTCGCTGAGTCGCTGAGTCGCTGAGCACTGACCGCCAAGCACTGAACTCCCCCGGAACAAGTATCGATCGAGGAATGCCATGCGGCATCTGGTCTTCGTCTATGGCACCTTGTTGCGCGACGAGGTCAATCACGGTTTGCTCAGAGAGGCCGAATTCGTCGGCGCGCATCGCACCGAGCCGCGCTTCACGCTGGTGCGGCTCGGCGCCTATCCGGGGCTTCTCCCGGCTGGGCGCACGGCGGTTGCGGGCGAGCTGTATCGGGTCGATAACGCCGGACTCAAGGCGCTCGATCGGCTCGAGGATTATCCGCGACTCTACGACCGGCGCCTGCTCGCGACCCGTTTCGGCCCGGCATGGGTCTATCTCTATCGTGGCTCGGCGCGCGATCGGCAACCCATCCCGAGCGGCGATTGGCGGGCGGTCTCGCGGGCCGCCACCCCGCTGCGCGCGGCTGCGGTGCGCGGCCAGCGCGATTCCAAGAACCCGGGCCGTCGACAGCGAATACGGTCCCGACTCAAGGCGACGGAGACATCGATGACGACCGAGACCCCTGCTTCACAGACGACCGAAGAAGGCCGCTTCACCATCCAGCTCGAACAACGCGAGGGCTATGCGATCAATGTCGCCTTCGATTGGCCACGCGCCGCCGATCTGCTGATGGACGAACCGCCGCCCCTGGGCGAGACCAATGGTCCCAATGCCTCGCGCTTGCTCGCCGCGGCGGTCGGCAACTGTCTCTCGGCCAGCCTGCTCTACTGCCTCGGCAAGGAGGAGCCGCCGGATCGCAGCCTGCGTACCGAGGTGACCTGCGTGATGGTGCGCAACGAGAAGAAACGGCTGCGGATCGGCCGCATGGAGGTCCGCCTGATCCTGGCGCCGAACCTGATCGAGGGCAAACGCTTCGAGCGCTGCAAGACATTGTTCGAGGATTTCTGCGTGGTCTCGGCGAGCGTCCGCCAGGGCATCCCGATGGTGATTTCGGTGCTCGACGAGGCCGGTCACCTACTGCATCAAAGCGACTGAAGTCTGTCCGCTATCGGCGTCGCGGTGGCGCATTCTCGGCGGGAGGCGGCATGATCGGTTGGCGACCTCGGCGGCGCGTCTTGTTGTTTGGCCAGGGGGTGGTGGCCGACGCCTGTGAGCGGTCCTTGCGGGCGGGGCCGGAGCGGGTGTTGCGGTTGGACCCGAAGGAGGTCGATGCCCAGCGGTTGCGCCAGGCCGATATCCTGATCCTCGCCGACGCGGCCGATCCGCGCTCGCTGTTGGCAGCGGTGTCGCCGCGCCTTGAACGGATCGACCGACGACGGCCGTTGCGGGTGCTGATGCTCGATGACGAGGCGCGCTTGGATGCCGAGACGCTGGCCGAGGCGACGGCACGGCAGCCATCCTGGGCGCGATTCGAGCCGGTTTCCCTCCCGCGCCACGCGGCGCGCCGGCTGCTGGCGCGCTGGCCGCTGCACTGGGGCGCCGACCCGCGCTTTGGACAGCGCGCGCATCTGCTGATCCTGGGCGAGCAGCGTTTCGTCGATGCCCTGCTGGTGCATGCGTTGCGGGTCAGCGGCTATGGCGAGCCGCGCACCCGCTTGACGCTGCTCAGCGACAACCCGACCGCCTGGGAGACGCGTTTCGAGCGGGCCTATCCCCAGGCGCGCCAGATTGCCGAACTCAGTTTCCAGTCGCTCGCGGCGCCGGATCTGGCGCAGGCACCGCCGGTCACCATGGCGGTGGTCTGTAGCACGCCGGCGCCGCAGGCTGTGCGCCAAGCGCAAACGCTGATCAAGCACTTAGCCGAGGTGCAGCAGTGCTCGCCGCCGGTCCTGGTCGAGGTCGGCGATCTGCGCGCGGACGGCACGCTGGAGGACTGGGATGGCCAACTGATCCCGATTGAACGACGACAGTTGGCGCTGGAGCGCGCCGTGCTCCTCGAAGGGCGTGGCGACGAGTTGGCGCGGGTGATCCATGAGCACTACCGCGATACCACCGAGGCGCAAGGGCGCGATCCCGCGAACGAGCCGGCGGGGCAGCCCTGGCCGCTGCTGGCCGCTTCCTATCGGGATGCGAATCGCCATCAAGCCGACCATCTCTGGGCGAAGCTGGCGGTCACCGATTGCCGCGCCGTGCCCGAGGAACAGGTGGAGTCGTTCGCGTTCGCGCCGATCGAGGTCGAGCGGCTCGCGATCATCGAGCACGCGCGCTGGGCCGCCGACCGTTGGCTCGATGGCTGGTCCTACGCGCCGACGCGCGACAATGCGCGCAAGCATCATCCGCAACTGATTCCTTATCAGCAGCTCTCGGGGCCGATGAAGGATCTGGACCGCTTTGCCGTGCGCCTGTTGCCGACCTTGTTGGCCCGCTCCGGACTGGGGGTGCTGCGGATGCTGGTGCTTGGATTGGTGTCGCCGCCGCTATCGCCAAAGGTGCCGTCGGCGGCGCCGGAGTGGCCGCCAGGGCTGTCCGAGATACCGCCAGGAAGCAGCGAGGCACGCCGCTCGACGCGACCGCCGAATCCGGATCGCCTGTTCCGGCAGGCGCTGAGGCGACTGGTGGCGCGTTATCCGGATCGCGCGCTGGTGGTCGCCGCCGCCCTTGATGATCCCAACGCGCGGCGGTTTACCGAGTTGGCGACCGCTGAGTTCGGCGCCAGCCTCTTCGTCTTGCTGCGCCAGCCGTTGCCGGTGCTGCTGGACGGACTCGAAGCGCCGGCGCGCCGCCAGATGCTGGCCTTGCTCACCCAGGCCGAACGGCGCATCGCGCTTCCGGAACCGAACGCCTTCGAACGCTGGTTGGAGGCGCGCGCCGAGATCCTGGTTGACTTCGGTGCCGGTGCCGATGCCAGTGCTGACGCCAGTGCCAAAGCCAAAGCACGGCCGAGCGAGGCGGCACCAGCGGAGCGCAAATGGCTGCGGATCGACCCCGTGCATGGGTTGCGGTGGACCTTCGAGTATTAGCCGGTTCGGCGTTCCCATCTGACACCGAGACATGGCACGATCACCGGCGACTTCTGGGCCAAGGCGGTTACCGAGGGAACTGGCCCGCCGCACCGATGGGGAGCGTTTGTTTCTGACCCTGATTCAGGGACTGGAAAGCAATTCAAGCGGCTCCCCGGCCAGTGTCGCGCTGGCGCTGCTGGGAAAGCCGTGCCCCTCGCGCAGGCAGTAGCCGAGCCACTTGGAGACGAAGAGATTGGCGCGCCATTTGGCCGCCAGCGCGGGACGCTCGTAATGGCTCAGGATCGGCAGCACGGTTTGCCGCAGGCTCAGCACCTCGACCTGTTCGGCGTCGTGATAGGCGCGCAAGAGCGCGTCCGGCTCCGAGTGTGGCGGCCTGGAGGGCTGCTGGCCGGCCGGGTGCTGACCGCTCGCTCCGGCGGCGGGGAGCAGGTGGGTCAGGCGCAAGGTGCTGGTATAGGGCGACTGCTCGACCATCGTCAATAACAGCTCCGCGCGCCCCTCCGGCTGCGAGCGCAGGCGACCGTGCAGCCCTGGAAGCGCCGGCGCGAGCCGCAGCAGGGCGCCATAGTTTTCCTCGCATAGCGCCATCAGGCCGCCGACATTGGGCGCCGCCGCCAGCAGGTCGAGGCGAGAGAGGACCAACGAGGGAGCCTGCATCGCGTGTGGATTCCGAGGTTGACGAGGGCCTTGCGCCGCGGCCGCCGGCGCCGTTCCGCTGATGCGCAGAGGCTGCCGGGGCGGCTCGCGCCTCGTCTCAGGCGTCGCCTTGTTGCTTGTCGATATCGGCGCGCACCTGGTCCATGTCCAGTTCCTTGGCCTTGGTGATCAGTTCGCGCAACGAGCCCTCGGGCAGCGCGCCCGGTTGCGAGAAGATGATCACCTGATCGCGGAAGATCATCAGCGTCGGGATCGAGCGGATCTGGAAATGGGCCGCGATGCCCTGTGCTTCCTCGGTGTTGACCTTGGCGAAGACGATGTCCTCGTGATCGTTCGACACCTTCTCGTACACCGGCGCGAAGGAGCGGCAGGGGCCGCACCAGCTCGCCCAGAAATCGACGATGACGAAGGGGTTGTCGGTGATGGTTTGCTCGAAGGTCTGCTCGTTGAGTTCGACGACGGCCATGAGCGGCTCCTTTTGTGCTGATAAGTGTGGCGGGCAGTCTAACAGAAGCCGCCGGCCTACCGCTGGTTCCCACCCTCGGCGCCTGGGTTTTCGGGCTGCGGGTGCGTCATCGCGACGCTGAAATCCCCCGACAGATAGCCGTCGACGATGCGCAGGCCCAGGTTCCTCTCGGCGGCCCAGGCCTCGATGGTCTCCGGCATCAGGTAGTTGAAGGTCATCGAGTCATGCTGGCCCTTGAGCAGGTTGAAGACCAGGCCATGGCGGGCGGCGGCGAGACAGCGATCGATGAACAGGCCGGTCTCCTCGTGCGTGAGCAAGGCCATGGCGCCGCTGGCCAGGTACCAGTCGGCGGCGGGCAGCGGGTCGCTGAGCACGTCGCAGTGCAGGATCGTGCAACCGGTACGGGCGCGGGCGCGTTCCACCATCACCGGCACGGCATCCAGGCCGATGTACTGGCGCGGGAGATCGTCATGCTTGGCGAGAAAGGCGTACAGATCCCCAAGCCCGCAGCCGACATCCACCAGCGAGAGGCGCGAGAGATCCGGCGGCAGCAGCTCGCGCAGGACGGCAAAGCGGATCTGCTGACTCTCGGTGGAGCGCCAGTGCACGCCTTCGGCATTCTCGCCGTAGCGCGCCAGGGCGTGACGATAGAAGCTCTCGGTATCAACGCGCGGCATCTGAGCGTTCTCGGGGGTTGAGCACCGGGATTGGGCGCCGAGACCGCGCGCCGGGGGCGGTCTTGCCTGGGTGCCGTTCTCGGGAACCTGGCCTGGGCCTGGCTGCCGAAACGCCACCGCGTCCGGCTCAGTCGACCTGCCGGTCGGGGGCCGTTGGTCTGGTCTGCCAGGTCGGGGGACAGTTGTCGCGATGATATAAAAATTTGCGGCGTGTTTCCTTGACAATCGACCGCCCAAAAACCAAGTAGGAGTCTGGGAAATAGGCCGCGATAACCTGAAGGCATCACACCATGAGACTCTCCACCAAAGGCCGCTATGCCGTCACCGCCATGCTCGATCTTGCCCTGAACTCGGGCCGGGGGCCGGTGACGCTGGCCGACATCTCGGTTAATCAGGGCATCTCGTTGTCGTATCTGGAGCAGTTGTTCGCCGCCTTGCGCGCGAAACAACTGGTGCGCGGGATTCGGGGGCCGGGCGGCGGCTATTATCTCGGCAAAGGCGCCGACGAGATCTCGATCGCCGACATCATCTGCGCGGTCGACGAATGGGTCGAGTTCACCCGCTGTCGCGGGCGAGAGAATTGTCGCGGCGGTGAGCGCTGCCTCACGCATAGCCTCTGGGATCAGCTCAGCGACGAGATCTTCACCTTTCTGAGCGAGATCTCGCTCGCCGATCTGGTCGAGCGCGGCCACCGCCAGTCGCCGCGACAGGGCGAGCCGGTCGCCCGGCGTCGTCCCCTGCCGGCGGGAAAACAGCGCGCGGCCTAGCGACCCGAAGCCGGCGATCCGAATCCGGCGATCCGATCCCGAGCCTTGAACGCCGAGTCTGATCTCCGGGCTTGGCCTAGATCAGGCCGAGCGTCGTTCAGCTCGGCAGTTAGTCGCTTTCTGATGCTATCCTTAACGATTCGGTACACTTTGGGTCGGGCGTGCCGCCAAGCGAACAGCGCTCAAAGTGGCCAAAGGCATCAGCGAGAGCCCCTGTCGCCATGCAGGTTGAAACCGACGAGCTTCTAACGATTCAGGATCTGGTGCGCTGGGGCGCCTGCCGCTTCATCGAGGCCGGGCTGCACTTCGGCCATGGCACCGACAACGCCTTCGACGAGGCGGCCTGGCTGGTCGCGCATGCGCTCGGGATGCCGCCGGCACTGACGGCGGACTACAGCCAATGCCGGGTCACGCGGGCCGAGCGCGAGGCAGTCACCGCGCTACTCGCGCGGCGCGTCGACGAGCGCCGTCCAGCGGCTTACCTGACCGGCCGCACCTGGTTCGCCGGACTGGAGATGAGCGTCTCCGACCAGGTCATGATCCCGCGCTCGCCGCTGGCCGAATTGATCAGCAACGGCTTCGCGCCCTGGATCGATCCCGCCGGGGTCGGCCGGGTGCTCGATCTGTGCACCGGCAGCGGCTGTATCGGCATCGCCGCGGCCATCCATCTGCCCGATGCCGATGTCGATCTCGCCGACATCTCGCCGGCCGCGCTGCGCGTGGCGATGCGCAATCGCTCGCGACATGGGCTGGAGGAACGGGTACGGATCATCGAATCGGACCTGTTCGCGGCGATCGACGACGAGGCGGTCTACGATGTCATCGTCTCCAATCCGCCCTATGTCGCCGCCGCCGAACTCGACTCCCTGCCCGCCGAATACCGCCACGAGCCGCAGCTCGCCTTCGCCGCCGGCGAATCCGGGCTCGACCTGGTCTTGCGTATCCTGCGCGATGCGCCAGACTTCTTGAGCGATGACGGGCTGTTGATCGTCGAGGTTGGCAGTGCCGCCGAAACCCTGCGGGATCGCTTTCCGGAGCTGCACTGGACCTGGCTCGAATTCGAGCACGGCGGTGATGGCGTCTTCTTGATGCACCGCCAGGAACTCGTGGATGCGCACCCGGCCTTCGCCAAGTCCGTGGCCGGCACCTGAGCGCGACAGCACGCGGATGCGGGCAACCAGGGCGCGCAGGCAAAGACCGAGACCCACCCGATCACACAACGCGACGAGGCCCGCCGCCGGCGCCTCGAGGTAGACGATAACGATGCTTGACAAGACCCGTACCACCCAAGCGGCCGCTGCCGAGAACACTGGCGCCGCCCGCCCGCTGGCCAGCGAGGGCGCTGCCGATCAGCGCACGGTGTTCGATCTGGCGCTGATCCAGCGCTACGACCAGAGCGGTCCGCGCTACACCTCCTATCCGACGGCGGTCGAGTTCGATCCGGCCTTCGACGAGACGCGCTACAAGCAGGTCTGTCAGGAGACCAACGCCAGCGGCCGGCCGCTGTCGCTCTACTTCCACATCCCGTTCTGCGACACGGTCTGTTTCTATTGCGCCTGCAACAAGATCGCGACCAAGGACCGCAGCCTGGTGCAGCCCTACCTGGAGCGCGTCTACAAAGAGCTGGCGATGCAGTCCGAGCTGTTCGACGCCGACCGCGTGGTCGAGCAATTGCACTGGGGCGGCGGCACGCCCACCTTCATCAGCACGGCGCAGATGCGCGAGCTGATGGCCGAGACGCGCAAGCACTTCAAGCTCGCCGATGACGAGGTCGGCGAGTACTCGATCGAGATCGACCCGCGCGAGGCCAAGGGCGACACCATCGCGCTGCTGCGCGAGATCGGCTTCAACCGGATGAGCCTCGGCGTGCAGGATTTCGATCCACGGGTGCAGAAGGCGGTCAACCGCGTGCAGAGCGAGGAGGAGACCTTCGCCGTGCTCGAGGCCGCGCGCCGCGCGGGCTTTCGCTCGATCAGCATCGATCTCATCTACGGGCTGCCGCATCAGACCGCCGAGAGCTTCCTCGACTCGCTCGACAAGATCATCGCGGTCGGCCCCGAGCGGCTGTCGGTGTTCAACTACGCGCACCTGCCGCGCCGCTTCATGCCGCAGCGGCGCATCGACGAGGCCGAGCTGCCGCCGCCGCAGGTCAAGCTCGAGATCCTGCAGGCGACCATCGAGCGCCTCACCGAGGCCGGTTGGCTCTATATCGGCATGGACCACTTCGCCCGGCCCGACGACGAGCTGGCACTGGCGCAGCGCAACGGCACCCTGTACCGCAACTTCCAGGGCTACTCGACCCATGCCGATTGCGACCTGCTCGGCATCGGCGTGACCTCGATCGGCAAGGTCGGCGCCACCTATGGCCAGAACCGGCGCGAACTCGATGAATACTATGCCGACATCGACGCCGGCCGGCTGGCCGTGTTCCGCGGTATCGAACTCAGCCGCGACGACGAGATCCGCCGCGACGTCATCACCCGCCTGATCTGTCACTTCAAGCTCGATTTCAGCGAGGTCGAGCGCGCTTGGGATCTCGACTTCCAAGACTACTTCGGTCGCGATCTGGCCAAGCTCGAGGGCATGCAGGCCGATGGCCTGCTCGAGATCGACGCCAGCGGGATCCGCGTGCTGCCCAAGGGTCGGCTGCTGATCCGTAACATCTGCATGGCCTTCGATGCCTATATGGAAGCCAAGCAGGGGCAGGGTGGGTTCTCGAAGGTGATCTGAGCACGAGCCTGGAGAGCGAAGGTTCAGTGTCCATGCTCAACGGCGAAGGGATACTGGCCGCTGTAGGGTGCACATGCGGAGCCTGAGATGCTCGATTTCTCCGTCTATCTGATCACGGATGCCGCGCTCTGTGCGCGCCTCGGGCTCGTCGAGACGGTTGCGGCGGCCTTGCGCGGCGGGGTGACCGCCGTGCAATTGCGCGATAAGCAGGCCAGCGATGCCGAACTGATCGAACAGGGCCGGGCGCTGAAAGGCCTGTTAGCCGGAACCCGCGTTCCGCTGATCGTCAATGACCGCCTTGAGGTGGCGGCGGCGATCGACGCCGACGGCCTGCATCTGGGGCAAGCCGATGCGAGTGTCGCCGAGGCGCGCGCGTATCTTGGCGCCGAGGCCATCTTGGGGCGCTCGGTGCAGACCCGCGAGCAGTTGGAGGCGCCGGAGCTGAGCCTGGTCGACTACCTTGGTGTCGGACCGGTGTTTGCCACCGCGACCAAGCCGGATCATTCAGCGCCGCTCGGCTTCGAGGGTCTCGCGGCGATCTGCGCGGCGAGCCCAGTGCCGGTCGTCGCCATCGGCGGGCTGAACGCGGCGCATGCGGCGTCGGTCTGGTCCGCTGGCGGGGCTGGCATGGCGGTGGTCTCGGCGATCTGCGCCGCACCCGACCCCGAGCAGGCGACGCGCGAGATTGCCGAGGCTTTTAGGGCGGTATTTTGAATCGACAGGTCCAGAACACTGCCCGATGACGACCATCAAACATGTCCTCGCGATCGCCGGCTCCGACCCCTCCGGCGGTGCCGGCATCCAGGCCGATATCAAGGCGATCTCGGCCAATGGCGCCTATGCGATGGCGGCGATCACGGCGCTGACCGCGCAGAATACCCGCGGCGTGCGCGGGGTACGGCTGGTCGCGCCCGAGTTCGTCGTGGCCCAGATCGACGCGGTGTTCGAGGACATCCGCGTCGATGCGGTGAAGATCGGCATGCTCGGCTCGCCCGAGATCACGCTGGCGGTGGCCGAGGCGCTCGCGCGCCATCGCGCACCACGCCTCGTGCTGGACCCGGTGATGATCGCCAAGGGCGGCGATCGGCTGCTTTCGGAAACCGCGATCCGAACCCTCATCGAGCGCTTGCTGCCGCTGGCGACCATCCTCACGCCGAACCTGCCGGAAGCGGCGGCGCTGCTCGATGAGCCGGAGCTGATCGATCCCCAGGCGATGCCGGCACTCGCCGAGCGGTTGCTGGCGCTCGGGCCTTCCGCCGTGCTGCTGAAGGGCGGGCATCTGAGCGGATCGACGAGCCCGGATTATCTGGCGACAACCGATGAAGGCATTTGGCTGGAGGCCGAGCGTCTCCCGACCAAGAACACCCACGGCACCGGTTGCACGCTGTCATCGGCGCTCGCGGCGCAGCTTGCGATTGGCGCCGAACCGATAGCTGCGGCGCGCGCCGCCAAGGCCTATGTCGCTGGCGCGATCGCCCATGCCGATAGCCTCGAGGTCGGCCAGGGCCAGGGGCCGACGCACCATTTCCATGCCCTTTGGAAGGGTCGGCATGGACCGAGCTAAGATGGGGATGCGCTCCAGCGATGACCGCGCCATCCGTTGCGCCTTCTGATGGCGAGCGTCGTCCGCCAAGGAACGCGCCGCGAGGTCGAGCTGGGCATGCTCCTGATGACCATCGCGATGCTGCTGTTTCCGGCCAGCGATGCGTTGGCCAAGTTCCTGACCGCGACGCTGACGCCGGTGCAGATCGCCGCCGCGCGCTTCCTGTTGCAATCGCTGTTGTTGCTACCAGTGCTGCTGATCTACAAACGCGGGCGCTTGCCGCCGGCACCCGGCGCCCGCCATCTGGCGCTCGGGGCGCTGATCGCCCTGGCGGTGATCTTCCTGTTCTCCGGATTGCATTATCTGCCCATTGCCAACAATACCGCGCTGTTCTTCATCGAGCCGCTGCTGTTGACCCTGATCTCGGCGCTCGCGTTGCGCGAGACGGTGAGCCCGCGCCAATGGATGGCGGTGCTGATCGGCCTGGTGGGCGCGCTGATCGTGTTGCGTCCGAACTGGACCGCCTATGGGCCGGCGGCGATCTTTCCGGTTGCTGCCGGTGCCTTCTTCGCCGGCTTCCTGGCGCTGACGCGCGTGGTCGGCGGCCGCGATGACGCCCTGACGCTGGCGTTCTGGACCGGCATGGCCGCGACGCTGGTCTTGGCGCCGATCATGGGGCTCGACCTGCTCATCGAGGGCCGGCCGATCAGACTGCCGAGCCTGCCGGCGCCCGGTGTCTGGCCGCTGTTGCTCGGCGTCGGCGCGATCGCGGCGGCGACCAATGTGCTCACGGCCCTGGCCTTGCGGCGTGCCGACGCTGGCGTGCTCGCGCCCTTCCAGTATCTGGAGATCCTCAGCGCCACGCTCTGGGGTTGGCTGATCTTCAGCGAGATCCCGGATCTGCTGACCGGCATCGGTGCTGCGATCATCGTCGGCTCCGGACTCTATGTCTTCACCCATCCGGGCCAACCCGCCGATCCGCGTTCTGGCTAGCCAGCGCTCAGGCTCCAGGGTTCCGGCCAATGCCTCGGCGAGGATTCCGGCTGCGGGCCGGCAGCGACCCAGGCCGATCAGCATGCGGGCAAGCCATCCCCTGTCGGTCTTGGTGGCCGCCGGGGATCCTCGGCTGATCCGCACGCCAACAAGCCATCGGTCCTGCGGTGCCGATCCGCTTGTGAGCCGTTGATGCCTCCAGTATCTTGCGTCGATGCGTCTGGAGAAGATCAAGCTCGCCGGTTTCAAGTCCTTCGTCGACCCCACCACGGTGCCGTTTCCGAGCAATCGGGTCGGTGTGGTCGGTCCGAACGGCTGCGGCAAATCGAACGTCATCGATGCGGTGCGCTGGGTCATGGGCGAGAGTTCGGCGAAGATGCTGCGCGGGCAGTCGATGGCCGATGTCATCTTCAACGGCAGCAGCTCGCGCAAGCCGGTCGGCCAGGCCCATATCGAGCTGGTGTTCGACAACAGCGACGGCCGCGCCGGCGGCGAGTTCGCGCGTTTCGCGCAGATCGCGGTCAAGCGCCAGGTCTCGCGCGATGGCCAGTCGAGCTATTTTCTCAACGGCGCCCGCTGCCGGCGGCGCGATATCCAGGACCTCTTCCTCGGCACCGGGCTGGGTCCGCGCAGCTACGCCATCATCGAGCAGGGCATGATCTCGCGCTTCATCGAGGCCAAGCCCGATGAGCTGCGGCTGTTCATCGAGGAGGCCGCCGGCATCTCCAAGTACAAGGAGCGCCGGCGCGAGACCGAGAATCGGATGCGCCACACGCGCGAGAATCTGGAACGCCTCCAGGATCTGCGCGACGAGGTCGGCAAACAGCTCCAGCATCTGGAGCGGCAAGCGACCGCCGCCGCCAACTATCAGGCGCTGAAGGAGGACGAGCGACGCCTGACCGATGAATGCGACGCGCTGCGCTGGCGCGAGCTGGACCAGGCGCTCGCGCACCAGGATCGGGCGATCGGCGCCGCCGAGATGCGGTTGGAGGCCGATCAGGCCGCGCTGCGCCAGCTCGAGGCCGAGATCGAGTCGGAGCGTGCCGAGCATACCGAGGCCGCGGCGGCCTTCAACGCGGTGCAGGGGCGCTGGTACGCGGTCGGCTCCGAGATCGCGCGTCTGGAGCAGGCCCTGCAATTCGCCAGCGAGACCCGGCAGCGCCAGGAACGCGAGCTGGGCGCGGCGCGGCGCGAGCTGGACGAGGCGAGCGAGCAACTGCGGCGCGATCAGGAGCGACAGGCCGAACTCGACGCCGACCTCGAGCGCGATGCGCCGGCGCTCGAGGAGCACCGCGAGCGTCTCGACGACCTGCGCGAGCAACTCGCCGAGGCCGAGGATCAATTAGACACCTGGCAACAGGCCTGGGACGAGGTCCAACTCGAACTCGCCGGCCCCACGGCCGAGGCCCAGCATGAACGCTCGACGCTGAACCAGCTCGAACAGCGCTTGGCCCAGGACCGCCAGCGCGGCACCCGCATCGATGACGAAGACGGGCGTCTCGACACGGTCGAACTCGAGGAACACCTGGCCGCGCTCGAGGAACGCTCCGAGGGGCTCGATGAGCGCCTGAGCCTCGCCGCCGACGCCCAGGCGCGGGTGGCCGAAGACTTGCGCGAGGCGGAGACCGCGCGGCGCGAACTGGCGGGGCGCTTGGATGCGGCGCGCACCGCATTGCAGACCGCCCGTGGCCGGCTGGCCGCGCTCGAGGCCCTCCAGGACGCGGCGCTGGAGACGCCGGATGCGACGGTCGCGGCCTGGATCGATCGTTACGATCTGACCCGGGCGCCGCGCCTGCTGGACCTGATCGAGGTCACGCCGGGCTGGGAATCGGCGGTCGAGGTGGTCTTGAATCGCGCGCTCGCCGCTGTCTGCGTCGATGAGCTTGATGCGCTCGCCGCCGCGCTCGACA
>NZ_JBKHDN010000036.1:0-17557 GCF_046541315.1 Halochromatium sp.
CGCGGGCGGGCAGAACCTCGAACAAGGCAGCGCAGGGATCGACTCTCGGCGTCGGTCGCAGCCGTGCCTCAGCGGAGCGCGGGCTCACAGCCGTTGCTTATTCTTAGTCTTCACACGCTGGTAGAACGCCTCCATCACCGCGATGAACGATTGCGAGCGATCCCAGAACGGCGGGAAATCGCCGCCCTTCTTGATCAACATCGCCGGTACGCTGGCCGCGTCGGCGGGTTGCGCCTCGTCCTCGGGCAGGGGGACGGGGGCCTGCCAGAAGGCGCGCGCAGCGACCGCCTCCGTGTTCGCTGACGGCCCCGTGCGCGCCAGCAGCGGCGGATAGAGCGAGGCGACCGGCTCCGGCGGTGCCTGCTCGTCCGCGTTCATCAAGGGCGCGAGGGCCTGGCCGAGCGGGGTGCGCGCCAGCTCGGTCCGCAACTGGGTGCGCGCGAGACCGCGCAGCTCCAACAGCAGCAGCGGATCTTGATCGAGCCGATCGGCGAGCCGATAGTAGACGCCGGCGATATGCTTGCAGGGGTTCGCCCAATCCGGGCAGGAACAGTCCGCGCGCTGGAAATCCTTCTCGCTGTGCGGTAACAGGGTGAAGCCGGAGGCCGCGAAGGCCGCGTCGATGCCATCGGGCATCTCGTTCATCAGCAAGCGGCTGACCAGATCGGCGCGGCTGCCGAGTTCGGCGATCAAGGTCTTGCGCGCCTTGGCCGGAATCGGCTTGAGCTGAAAGGCGACCTCGTAGCGCGGCTCCTTGGTGACGCCGAAATAGGGATTGACGTTGCCGCGCACGGTCGCGCTGACCAGTCCCTTGGCGCCGATCTCGAAGCGGAGGATGCGGCTCGGGCCCGCATAGGAGCGGCCCCGTTGCAGGCGCCCGGCGTCCATCTGCTCCTCCAGCGCCGCGAGGAAGTGCTGTCCCCACCAGGTCTTGCCATGGCTGCTCATCTCATTCCCCCACCGCCTCGCGATTGAGCCGGATCAGCGCCTTGAAGCGGTCGTTGTCCAGCTGCGTGAGCCAGGATTCGTCATTGCCGATGATGGCCCCGGCGACCGCTTTCTTCTCTTCGATCATCGCATCGATGCGCTCCTCGAGGGTGCCCAGGGTGATGAACTTGTGCACGAACACGGTCTTCTCCTGGCCGATGCGGTAGGCGCGGTCGCTGGCCTGATCCTCGACCGCCGGGTTCCACCAGCGATCGAAATGGAACACATGGTTGGCCTTGGTCAGGGTGATGCCGACGCCGCCGGCCTTGAGCGAGAGGATGAACAGCGACGGCGCGCTGGTCGGGTCCTGGAACTCGGCGATCATCGCCTCGCGCCGGCGCCGCGGGGTGCCGCCGTGCAGATAGAAGGTATTCAGACGCCAGCGCTGGCGGGCGAGCCGCTCGAGCTGCTCGCCGATCTCGGTGAACTGGGTGAACAGCAGCACGCTGTCGCCCTCGGCCATGGTCTCCTCGAGCATCTCGTGCAGCCGTTGCACCTTGTGCGAGCGCTCGGGCGTGAACGGGCTGCCGTCCTGGAGGAACTGCGCGGGATGGTTGCAGATCTGCTTGAGCTTCATCAGCGTCGAGAGCATCAGGCCGCTGCGCTCGGCGCCCTCGGCCTGTTCGAGCCGGCGCTCGACATCGAGGACCAGGCTCTCGTAGAGCGCGCCTTGCTCGCGGCTGAGCTGGCAGTATTGCGGCGCCTCCAGCTTATCCGGCAGATCGTCGATGATGGCCTTGTCGGTCTTGACCCGACGCAGGATGAACGGCTGCACCAGTTGCTTGAGGATCGAGGTCTGCACCGGGTCCTTGTCGCGCTGCACCGGCAGCTCGAAGGTCTTGCGAAAGCGCGCCTGGGTGCCGAGATAACCCGGCTGCAGGAACTGGAACAGCGACCAGAGATCGCCGAGCCGATTCTCGACCGGGGTGCCGGTCAGCGCCAGCCGGCGCGGCGCCGGCAATTTGCACACCGCCTTGGTCTGCGCCGCCTTCGGGTTCTTGATGTTCTGCGCCTCGTCGAGCACCACCCGATGCCAGTCGACGCTCGTCAGCAGGCTGACATCCTTGCGCGCCAGCGCATAGGAGGTGATCACCAGCGCAACCTGCTTGGCCTGCTCGGCAAAGGCGGCCTTGTCCTGCTCGCGCGCCGGGCCATGATGCAGATGGGTGGCGAGCTGGGGCGCGAAGCGCTGCACCTCGCGCTGCCAGTTGCCGAGCACCGAGGTCGGCGCGACCAGGAGGGTCGGGCCGGGCGGGGTGGCGCCGGCGCGCTCGCGCACCAGTTGCGCGATCACCTGCATGGTCTTGCCGAGGCCCATGTCGTCGGCGAGACAGCCATTCATGCCGAGCTGTTCCAGATAGCCGATCCAGGCCAGCCCGCGGCGTTGATAGTCGCGCAAGGTGGCATTGAGTCCGTCCGGGGTCGCGGCCAGCTCCAGGCGGCTGTCGTCGCGCAGGCGCTCGAGCATCTCGGCGAGCGCCGAGTCGCGGTCGATCTCCAGGGCATCGTCCTGCGCGGTCCGTTGCAACAGCTCGGGCAGGCTGAGTTCCACCGTCTCCTGGCCTTGGCGCTGCCAGAATGCAAGCATCTCGCGCATGCGCTCGCGATCGAGTTCGATCCATTCGCCACGGAATCGCACCAGCGGGGTCTTGGCCTCGATCAGATCCAGCCATTCCTCCTCGCTGATCTCTTCATCGCCGATGCTGAGCGCATAGCGGTATTGCAGTAATTGCTTGAGGCCCAACTGGTTGCTGCCGGCGCTGGTGCCACTGCTTGCGGGGCTGGCGCCACTGCCACGCAGGCGCAACTTGGCGCGGCGGCGTCCGCTCGGCGTCCACCAGGCCGGCACCACCACCTTGTAGCCGGCGTGCTCCAACACCCAAGCCGAGTCCTTGAGGAAGTCGAAGGCCTCGTTCAGGCTCAGCATCACCGCCCGTGGCTCGGCGGTCGCCATGCCGTCCCAAAGCTTGGTGTAGATGCGTGCGGCGAGGCCGAGATCGAGCAGCAGATGGCGCTCGAAGTCGGCGGCGTCGAGCCACGCGCGAAACGCCGCGCGCTCGGCGGGCGTGCCCTGCCAATAGTCGGCCAGCGCCAGGCGCTGCGAGGGGTCGTCGCGCGGGATGACGATCAGCTCCAGCGTCCAGGCGCGCGCCTCCGGGTCCACGTCGGCCGCGTCGGGCTCGAGCAGCCGGAAACCGAGCGTGAAGCGCGCCGCCTGCTCGCCGCCGTCGATGGCCTGGCGCCAGCGGCGCCAATCGCGGTACAGGGCCAGGTGCTCGGCGGTCGCCGCCAGCGGTTGCTGGCCGGGCTCGGTCTCGAGCGCGTGCGCCACCAGGCTGCCGTCGATGCGCTTCTTGAAGGTGGCCGGCAGCGGCGTGGACCGCACCAGCTCGTCGAGCAGAACTGCGGCGCAGTGTTCGAGCACGCTGGCTGGGTCGAGCGGGGTCGCGCTGCCGGCGACACAGGCCGGCGGCAGCGCGGGCACCGCCTGCTCGATCAACGCCTCATAGGCGCGGCCGGCCCATTGCCAGAGCGGGTGCAGCTCGGCCGCTGGCGCGGTCTTGCGCCGCGGCGGCTTGGGCGGCTGGCGATAGCGCAGCCCGGGCAGATACTGATCCCGCAGCAAGAGCTGCTTGAGCCGTTGCGTGAACCAATGCCAGAACAGCAGATCGCCGCCGGCGCGGCGGTCGCCGAAGGTGTCATCGGTCAGAAAGCGCAGCTCGCGGAATTGGCGCAGCGGCGCCGCGAGGGCAAAGGTCTCGACCTGCCAGGGACGCCGGCCGATCGCCTCGGCGTCCGCGTCGGCCTCCGCCGAGCCGAGGCTGGCCGGTTCGCCGAGCCGATGGGCCAGTTCGGGCGACGGCAGTGGCCGATCCGTGCCGCTCGGTAGCCAGACCGGACAGGCCTGCAAGCGGCGCTCGGCGGCGTCGCGCGTTCTCGCCAGCCCGAGCGTCTCGAGCAGCTCCGGCCAGCGCGCCTTGGGCAACGCGAACGGGTGGGGTGCCGGCGGCTGGCCCTGGGCCGGCTTGGCCTTGTTGGGGCTCGCTGGGCGGCTCGCTGGGCGGCTCGCTGGCATGTTCGGCGCCCGGTCGGTTTCGACCCAGAGCCGGAACTGGCCGCCCCGGGCGAAGGCGTCGTCTGGGGCGGGTTGCCAGAAGGCGTGCAGAATCTCCATCGAGACAGGTCTTGGCTAGCGAACACAATGGACAACAGCCGCTTAGGATACCTGATTCGATTCAGCCGTCGCGCCAGCGACGCGCGTGACCGTTGGCGACGCCATCAGCACATACATCGCCGGCACCACGAACAGCGTGAACAGGGTGCCGATACCGAGCCCGGTGGTGATGACCAGGCCGATGTCGAAACGGCTCACGGCGCCGGGTCCGCTGGCGAGCAGGAGCGGGATCATCGCCACCAGCATCGCCACCGTGGTCATCAGGATCGGGCGCAAGCGGATGCGCGCGGCCTGCTCGACCGCCTCGCGCTTATCGAGTCCATCGCGCTCGCGCACCAGGTTGGCGAACTCGACGATGAGGATGCCGTTCTTCGCGATCAGCCCGATCAGCGTGATCATGCCGACCTGGGTGTAGATGTTGAGGCTGGAAAAGCCGAGGAAGAGGAATACCATGGCCCCGGCGATGGTCAGCGGCACCGACATCAGGATCACGAACGGATCGCGCCAGCTCTCGAACTGCGCCGCCAGCACCAGATAGATGACCAGGATCGAGAGGAAGAAGGTCGCCTCGAGCGCGCCGCCCTCGCTCTTGAACTGGCGTGACTCGCCTTTGTAGTCCCAGCGCACATTGCGCGGAAACAGCTCGCTGGCGCGTTCCTCCAGCGAGGCGAGGGCATCGCCGAGGGTGACGCCCGGCGTCGGCACGCCGGAGAGGGTGACCGCGTTCAGCTGCTGGAACTGGGTGCGTTGCGAGGGCTCGACCGACTGGCGGATGTCGACCAAGGTCGATAGCGGCACCAGCTCGCCGCCGCCGGTGCGGATGTAATACGACTCGATGCCGTCGATCGCGTTGCGCGCCGCGCGCCCGACCTGCGGGATCACCTTGTAGCTGCGGCCTTCGAGGCTGAACCAATTCACATAGTCCTCGTTCAGCATCACCGCCAGCGACTGCCCGAGCTGGCGCATGTCGATGCCGAGATCGCCGGCCAGGTCGCGGTCGATCTCGAGGATGGTGCGCGGGCGCTCGAACTTGACGTCCTTCTGCAGGAACATGAACTGGCCGCTCTGCATCGCTTGCCCGACCAACGCATCGGCGAGACGGTCGAGTTCCTCGTAGCTGACGTCTGACAAGATGACGAACTCGACCGGCACCCCGCCTCCGGGCGATGGCAGGCTGGGGCGCGGGAAGATCACCGTCTGGAAGCCTGGGATACTGGCCAGGGTGCCCTGCAATTCCGGCTGGATCTCCATTTGCGAACGCTCGCGCTCGGACGGCTGGGCCATCTTGAAGCCACCGAAGGTGGTGGTCGGGCTGCCGCCGAAGCCGGCGATGATGAAGCTCTCCTGGTATTCCGGGATCGCCTCGAAGCGTTCCAGCATCTGGTCGATATAACGCAGGTTGTAATCGACGGTCGCGGTCTCGGGCGCGGTCGCCTGGAAGAACAGGATGCTTTGATCCTCGGTCGGCGCTAGTTCCTTCTGCGTCATGATGTACATGACATAGACGCTGGCGATGACCGCCACCGCGATGATCACGGTGACGCCCGGATAGCGCAACCAGCCATGCAGGGCGTTGCCATAGACGCGCGCGAGCCACTGGAAGAAGCCTTCCACCGCCTGCTCGAAGCGGCCCGCCTCCTGGCCCGCGCGCAGCACCCGCGCCGAGAGCATCGGCGACAGCGTCAGGGCGACCACGCCCGAGATCAGCACCGCGCCAGCAAGCGTGAAGGCGAACTCGACGAACAGCGAGCCGACCAGCCCGCCCATGAAGCCGATCGGCGCATAGACCGCGACCAATGTCGTGGTCATGGCGACGATCGGGCCGGCCAGCTCGCGCGCGGCCTCGAGCGCCGCTTGCAGGCCGGTCTTGCCCATCTCGATATGGCGATGCACGTTCTCGACCACGATGATGGCGTCGTCGACGACGATGCCGATCGCCAGCACCATCGCTAGCAGCGTCAGCAGGTTGATCGAGAAGCCGGCCAGCAGCATCAGAAAGCCGGCGCCGACCAACGACAGCGGCACCGCCACCGAGGGCACGATGGCGGCGCGCAGCGAGCCGAGCGAGAGGAAGATCACGAACAGCACGATCAGCACCGCCTCGGCGAGGGTCTTGAACACCTCGTCGATCGACTCCTCGATGAACTCGCTGGCGTCATAGGGGATGTGCGCCTCGAGTCCTTCCGGGAACTGCGCCCGCAGACCGGGCAGCGCATCGTGCACGCGCTGGGCGACATCGAGCGGATTGGCGCCCGGCGTCTGCTCGATGCCGATGAAGATCGCCGGGATGCCCTTGTAGAGGGTCGCCGAGTCGTAGTTGGCGGCGCCGAGTTCGATCTCGGCGATGTCTTCCAGGCGCACCAGGGTGCCGTCGTTCTCCCGCACCACCAGGCGGCGGAAGCTGTCGACATCGCCGACATCGGTGGTGGTCGAGAGGTCGATCTGCACCATCTCGCCCTTGAGCTGGCCGACGCCGGCGAGATAATTATTGGCCGCCAACACCTGCGCGACCTGCTCGCCGCTGATGCCGAGCGCGGCCATCCGATCCGGGTCGAGCCAGACCCGCATGGCAAAGGTCTGGCTGCCGAAGATCTCGGCCTTGGCGACGCCTTCGAGCGCCTGCAACTGCGGTTGGACCACGCGAATCAGATAATCGGTGATCTGCGGTAGCTCCATCTTCTCGCTGTAGAAGGCGAGATACATCAGCGCCGTCGAGTCGCCGGTGGTGGAGTCGATGACCGGATTCTGCGCCGCCTCAGGCAGCACATTGCGCTGGCTGGCGACCTTGGCCTGGATCTCGGCGACCGCGGCATTGGGGTCGTAGTTGAGGCGCATGTTGGCCTCGATGGTGGAGACGCCCTGGGTGCTGGTCGCGGTCAGGTAGTCGATGCCATCGGCCTCGGCGATCGCCTGCTGCAACGGCGTGGTGATGAAGCCCTTGACCAGCTCGCTGCTGGCGCCCGGGTAGGCGGTGGTGACGGTGACCACCGTGTTCTGGGTCTCGGGGTATTGGCGGATCTCGAGGCCGACCAGGGCGCGCAGGCCGAGGATCAGGATCAGCAGGCTGACCACGCTGGCCAGGACCGGCCGATGGACGAAGAGGTCGGTGAAGCGCATCGGCTCAGGCCTCGCGGTTGGCGGCAGCGGGGTTGCCGGTTGGCGTTGCGCGGGCGTTGCCGGTTGGCACCGTGCTGGCCTCGTCCGTTGGTTCCGCGCCGGTCTCGCCGGTTGGCGTTGCGCGGGCCTCGTCTGGCGCGGCCGCTTCGGTTTCCTCCGGCGCGAGCTGATCCTCGTCCTCGACGATCCGCACGCTCGCCCCATTGCGCAGCTTGACCTGCCCGGCGAGCACGACCCGTTCGCCCTCTTCGAGGCCTTCGAGGATCTCGACCTCTTGCTCGCGCACGGCCCCGGTCTTGACCTGGCGCCGTTGCACGATGAGTCCTGAATCCTGCTCGGCGTCTTGCGCTGAGTCCCGTTCCGAGTCCGGCCCGGAATCCGGTCCCTCGTCGCTGGATTCGATCACGAACACCGAATCGCCATAGGTGTTGAAGGTGATGGCCTGGCGCGGCAGCGTCAGCACGCCCTCGCGCGCTGGCAGCAGGGTCTCGACCTTGGCGAACATGCCTGGCAACAGCAGGCGGTCCGGATTCGGCAACTGAGCCCGCACCTGGATGTTGCGGGTCTCGCGATTCACCGCCGGGCTGATCGCCTGGATACGTCCCTCGAAGACCCGCTCCGGATAGGCCTTGACCCGGACCGCGATCGGTTGCTCGACCTCGAGTTCGGAGAGCCGCCGCTCGGGTAGCGCATAGTCGACATAGACCGGGTCGAGCGCCTCGAGCTCGGCGATCGCCGAGCCGGCATCGAGGAACTGACCGAGGTTGACGCGGCGAATACCGAGCTGGCCGTCGAACGGCGCCAGGATGGTCTTCTTGCGGATCAGCGCCTCCTTGGCCAGGACTTGGGCCTCGGCCTTGGCCACCTCGGCGACCAGCGTATCGACATCGCCCTGCGACACGGCGCGGTCGCGCAGCAGTTTGCGGTTGCGTTCGAGCTGCAGACGGGCCAGATTCAGCGCGGCGCGCAGTCCGGCCAGATCGGCCTCGTCGACATCGGTATCGAGCTGCACCAGGGCCTGCCCGGCGGTCACCTGATCGCCCGACTCGAACAGGATGCGCTTGACCTGACCGGCGACCTCGTTGTTGACGACCACGCCCTGGACCGCCTGCACATTGCCGATCGCTTGCAAGCGCGGCTGCCAGCGCTTGGACTCGACCTGGGTCGCGGTGACCGTCGAGGCGGGCTGCGGCTGCGAGAACTGAGCCATGCTCTCTTGGATCTGTTGGTATTTGAGCAACGCGAGCCCGCCGCCGAGCAGCGCGAGCAGGAGAAGGACGAGGAGTGAGCGCAAGATCATGAGGAAGCGTCCAGTGGCTGCGATCGGCCAAGGCGGCGGCGAGCGCCCGGCGATTGATGATGATGATCGGGAAGCATGAGCCGCGTCAGCGGTCGAGTTTCAAACAATTGTTTGGCTAAACGGCCGTAGTATACAGAAGCCGCCGACGTGCATCTTGCGCGCTGGTTCATCGCTCATCGATCGCGCTCTGCGCGCCCGCTGGCGGTTGCCTCCTGCCGGTATCCTGTCTCGACTGGCGGTTGACGGCTGAGCGTGCGCCAGCCGCTTGTGTCGTTGTTCTTGTCTGGAGTCTCTGCCCATGCGTTCGCCCCGTCCCCTGTTCGTGCTCGCCTCGGGCATCTTCGCGCTGATCCTGACCATGGGCGTGGCGCGCTTCGCCTATACCCCGATGCTCGCCTACATGCAGCCGCAGACCGGCATGGGCGATGCGCTCGCCGGCTGGTTGGCGGGCTGGAATTATCTCGGCTATCTCACCGGCGTGCTGCTGGTGACGCAGATGAGGGATCTGATGCGCAAGGATCGGCTCTATCGTCTCAGTCTGCTGTTGGCGGTGGTCACCACGGCGATGATGCCGCTGGCCGAGGTTTTGCCGAGGCTGCCGCTGGTCGAGGAATCCTGGATCTGGGGCCTGAGCCGCTATCTCGCCGGGATCAGCTCTGCCGGCGGCCTGATGCTTGGCTCGGGGCTGATCCTGAATTGGCTGATCCGCCATGGCCACCGTAGCGAGCTGGGCCTGCACTTCAGCGGACTCGGGCTGGGCATCGTCCTCGGCGGGCTGCTGGTGGAGCTGGCCGCGCCCTACACCGACTGGCGCGGCCAGTGGTGGCTGCTCACCGGCGTTGGCTGCCTGCTATTGATCCCGGCCTGGGGCTGGTTGCCGCGCCCGAATCGGGGGGTTCAGTTCAGCGCTGGCGCGGGTGAGAGCGCCCGCGAGCCTGGCCCGCTCTGGCTCTGGCTGCTGCAGGCGGCCTATCTCTGCGCCGGCTTCGGTTACGCGATCAATGCCACCTTCACCGTGCTGATCACCGAGCAGCAGCCGGCGCTGAGCGGGCAGGGCGGGCTGATGTGGCTGCTGGTGGGGCTGGCGGCCGCGCCGGCGCCGATCCTTTGGGACCGCATCGCGCGGCGCTGGGGCTATCTGCGCACGCTGCAGGTCGCCTATCTGTTGCAGATCGTCGGCATCCTGCTGCCGGTGCTGAGCGGCTCATTGGCTGCGGCTATTGCCAGCTCGCTGCTGTTCGGACTGACCTTCATCGGCATCGTCTCGCTGGTGCTGACCATGGTTGGTGTGCGCTATCCGGCGCATCCGGCGCAGATCATGGCGCGGCTGACGGTCGGCTTTGGCATCGCGCAGATCATCGCGCCGGTGATCGCCGGCGAGCTGGCCGAGCTGCGTGGCACCTTCGATGACTCGCTCATCATGGTCGGGGTCATCATGGTGCTCGGCTTGTTATGTCTGGTGGCGATGGCGCGGATGGCGACTCGGGAGAGCGGCAGGGGCGCTCAAGCGTGATGACAGACTGACCGCTTGCCATCCAGATGGCGGTCCAATGACCGACTGGATGTTCATCCTGCCGCCTGGGTCCGCCAAAGCGTCACTCGCACCCAGCGCTCATCAGGGTCGTCTCCGGACATCCTCAATGAGCTTGGGCGTCAGCTCCAGAGGTTGCTGAGTTCGAGATTCAGCGCCTCGAAGGGAGCGACCGCGATGCAGTCGTTCCCGAATGCCTCTGCGCGTAACGTCCATTCGCCGCTCTCCAGCCCATAGGCCTCGATGGTTCGTCGTTTGGGATCAACGAGCCAGGCGGAGGCAACCCCGTAATGGGCGTAGAGGGGCATCTTGATGTGACGGTCTTTGCTTTCGGTCGATGGGGATAGGATCTCGCAGATCCAGTCGGGGACGATCTCGAAGCGATGTCCCTCGGGGATGTGAGGCATGCGCGTCTTGCGCCAACCCGCGAGGTCCGGAACCGTGACCTCCACATCGGTGATGAAGTGGATCTCGGGCTCGACAATGATCCACCAGCCGCCGGGTCCGCCCCGGCCGCGCCCATAGCTGCCGACCAGATCGTAGGTCAGTTCGCTTTCTACTTTCGCGTGAGGTCCGGCTGGCCGAGGCTGGGCGTGCAATTGGCCGTTGAGGATCTCTCCGGTTAGCCCCTCAGGCAGGGATTCGAGCTGTTCATACCGTGTTTGCTTGTAAGCATGTTGCATGGCTGTTGCCTGTTCGACGGCCTTTGTAGAAGCGCATGACTCATCTCGACTGGAAGCTCGGTTGGCCCGCTGGGTTGGGGGCAGATTGTTGCTGAGCAGGTTGTGCCGACGATGAGCAGTACCATCTGCCCTATGTTACAACTGTTGAACCCTTTGGTAGCGAGCAAGGCTGGCGGCAGAGCGAAGCCCGGATGCTGTGACCTGATTTTTGATCCGCTGACGACCGCGTTTCGTTCAAGATCAGACTTCTGGTCAACAACACTATCGGCGCTGCAAGCATGATGAGCGACAGAAACGACGGCAACTGTGAACACCCGGATGAACGGTGGTTTCGACTTTCATCGATTCCTGGATCGGCAGGCGCAACAAGCGCGCGCGGCCCGCGCCCGCTCGTCGACCCTACTGGAGCAAGCGCGTGTCTGCGCGCGTCCGATCCTGGAGCGCTATGGCGCCGAACGCGCCTTGGTGTTCGGCTCGGTCGCTGAGGGACAGGCACACAGAGACTCTGATCTTGATCTATTGGTCTTGGGGACGGCTGCCGCGGACTATTGGGCCTTGCGGGCAGCGCTCGAGGCGGCCTTTGAACGCCCACTTGACCTCATCACAGAGGCCGATGATCCTCAGATTATTCAACAGGCCTTAGTCCAGGGGGTGGTGATCTATGGCGCGGAATCCACAACTGCTGCGTGCGCTGATCGAGGATGAGCTGAAGAAGCTTGCCCGCTTGGAGCAGAGCTTTGAGCAGATCGAGGCCAAGCTGGCGCTCCCGCCGGATGAGGTGCCCGACTACGATCGCGGCGCGATTGGCTATCTGCTGCACAGCTTCTACAACGGCTGCGAGAACATCTTTCGGGCCATCGCGCGGTTCTTCGAGAACGATCTCGGCGCCGATTCCTGGCCTGCAGACCTGTTGCGCCGGATGACGCTGGAGATCGAAGGCTATCGGCCGGCGGTGATCGATAACGCACTCTTTCAGGTGCTGAACGATTTTCGCGGTTTTCGGCATGTCTTCCGCAACAACTACGGCTTCGAGCTGGATTGGGAGCGTGAGCGATTGGTCGCGCGCCGATTCCCGCAGGCGCTCGTCGAGCTGCGTGCTCAGATCCAGGTCTTCTTGGAGCGCCTGGAGGTGCTGGCGGAGTTATCAGCTGAGCGCGGCAGATCGCCTTAATGGCCGGGAAACCTGTCTTAACGTCGCGGTGGTTTCGAAGTCGCGCTGCAACTTAGATTTGCTCAGGCATCGCGCTCACGCTCACGCTCGGAGCGCAATTTCTCGGCCGGCAGCGGTGGCAGATGCGCAGGCCGCCCGTGCTCGGCCTCGTGCGCGCCCAGTTCGGCGAGAACGGCGTCGCCATAGCGCTCGAGCTTGACGACGCCGATGCCGCCGATCCGCGCGAGTTCCTCGCGGTTGCGCGGTCGGTCGGCGACCAGCTCGCGCAGGGTGCTGTCGGGGAAGATGGCGAAGGGTGGCACGCCTTGGGCATCGGCCAGCGCGCGCCGGCGGCTGCGTAGACGCTCCCAGAGCGCCTTGGCCTCGGCATCCGTCGGCACGGCGGCGGACGCGCGGCGCGCGGCGGGCGCACGCTTGCGATCCGGATCGCGGCGCAGGTCGAGCCGCTGCTCGCCGCGCAAGATCGGTCGACAGGCCGCGCGGTTGAGGCGCAGACCGCCATGTCCCTCGATATCGACCTGGGCGAGTCCGGCGGCGACCAACTGCCGATAGACCGAGCGCCATTGCTCGGCGTTCAGCTCAGTGCCGATGCCGAAGGTGCTCACACGATCATGGCCGAAGCGACGCATGCGCGCGTCGGCCTTGCCGAGCAGCACATTGGTCAGATAGCTGGCGCCGAAGCGCTCGCCGGTGCGGTGGATGCAGGACAACGCCTTCTGCGCGATGACGGTGCCGTCGTAGCATTCGACCGGCGTCAGGCAGGTGTCGCAGTTGCCGCAGGCGCGGCTGCCGGTCTCGCCGAAGTAGTCGAGCAGCACCTGGCGCCGGCAGCGGGTGGTCTCGCAGAGGCCGAGCAGGGCGTTGAGCTTGTGCAATTCGACCTGCTTGAAGCGCTCCTCGGCCTCGGAGCTGTCGATGATCCGGCGCAGGCTGGCGACATCGCTGAGGCCGTAGGTGAGCCAGGCATCGGCCGGCAGCCCGTCGCGGCCGGCGCGGCCGGTCTCCTGATAATAGGCCTCGATGCTCTTGGGCAGATCGAGATGCGCGACGAAGCGCACATCGGGCTTGTCGATGCCCATGCCGAAGGCGATGGTGGCGCAGATGATCACGCCCTCGCCGCGCAGGAACTCGGCCTGATGGGCTTGGCGGACCCGGGCCTCGAGCCCGGCGTGATAGGGTAGGGCGTTAAAGCCTTGGGCGCAGAGAAAGTCAGCGGTTTCCTCGACCCGCCGGCGCGACAGGCAATAGACGATGCCGGCGTCGCGCGGGTGCTCCTCGCGCAGAAAGCGCAGCAACTGCTGGCGCGGGCTCTGCTTCTCGACGATGCGGTAGCGGATATTCGGCCGGTCGAAACTGGAGACGAAGCGTTCGGCCTGTTCGAGCTGGAGGCGGGCGACGATCTCGTTGCGGGTCGGGGTGTCGGCGGTGGCGGTGAGCGCGATGCGCGGGATCGTCGGCCAGCGCTCGTGCAGGATGTTGAGGCGGACATACTCGGGGCGAAAATCATGGCCCCATTGCGAGACGCAATGCGCCTCGTCGATGGCGAACAGGGCGATGGCGGACCGATCGAGCAGGCTCAGGAAGCGCTCGGTGAGCAGGCGCTCGGGCGCGACATAGAGCAGGTCCAGCGCGCCGCCGAGCAGCCTCTGCTCGACGCGGCGTTGGTGGTCGACATCCAGCGAGGAGTTGAGGAAGGCCGCACGCAGGCCGAGCTGGCGCAGGGCATCGACCTGATCCTGCATCAGCGCGATCAGCGGCGAGACGACGATGCCGGTGCCGGCGCGCAGCAGCGCCGGGATCTGATAGCACAGCGACTTACCGCCGCCGGTCGGCATCAGCACCAGCGCATCGCCACCGCCGGCGACATGCGCGATGATCTGCTCCTGCGCGCCGATAAAGCGGGCGAAGCCGAAGGTGCGGCTGAGGATCTCGAGCGCGGCGGGTGGGGCGCCTGGACCCACGTCGCTGTGGTGCCGGCGACCGCAACTGGCATCATCACGATGTTCAGCGCGCACTGGGTTGGATGACATCAAGACCTCGCCGGGGTTTCGTTGACTGACCGAACACCGCATTCTATAGCCTTGGTCGGATCGCCTCGGGCTCGCGATGAGGCTACCCGCAAGCCCGAGATCGAGCCATGCCGCATGATGCCTTTCGACAGGAGGAGAAGTGATGACCCATGCACAGCAAGCCTTCACGCAGCTCGCCCGGCAACCCGATGACGAGATCGATCTGGCCGCCGGGGCATTGGCGATCAGTGGCCTGTTCCAACAGGAGTTGGCGAACGACGAATCCCTGGCCGCGCTCGAACGGCTGGCGAGCGCGGCGGGCGACCGCGTGCTTCCACAGGCCGATCTGTTCGACAAGGTGCGGGCACTGAACGATTTTTTGTTCGAGGAGCACGGTTTCGCCGGCAATCAGGACGATTTCTACGATCCGCGCAATAGCTTCCTGGATCAGGTGCTGAGCCGTCGGCTTGGGATTCCGATCACGCTCGCGGTACTCTATGTCGAGATCGCCGGCCGTCTCGGCCTGCCGGCCTACGGGGTCGGCTTTCCGGGGCATTTCCTGGTCCGCATCGGTCGTGGCGACACCGCCTTGATGCTGGATGTCTATGCCGGCGGCGTCGCGCTGCCGGAATCCGAGCTGGATCAGCGCCTGGCCGATCTCTATGGCCAGGGCACCCTGAGGATTCAAAGCCATCCGGCACTCCTGCGTCCGGCCACCAAGCGCGAGATCCTGGTGCGCATGCTGCGCAATCTGACCGGCATCTATCGCGACCGCGGCGAGCGCATCAATCGGCTCGCGGCCCTGACCGCCTCGCTGACGCTGGCGCCCAACCTGCCCGATGAACTGCGCGAGCGCGGACTTTTGTATCGCGATCTCGACTACGCGCCGGCGGCACTCGGCGATCTGCGCCGCTTCATCGAGGTCTCCGACGACGCCGAGCAGATCGCCGCTGTGACGCGGATCATCGATGAGCTTGGCGGGCAGCCGATGCGGTTGCACTGAGGCGGGCGGGACGCGTCCGTCGCGCCCTGACCGAACGCCCGGGCCGAAACGTCGCCAGCGACTGGAGCAGGACAAGAGATCGATATGCTGCGAACGATCGCCAACCTGATGGCCGGCGCCCTGGGACGGGGCGACGCTGGCCGCGCCCAGGCCAACCGCCGAAGACGCCATCGCGAACAGGCTGCCATGCGACGGGAAAACGAGAAACAAATCGAGCACGCTCGTGATTTGATGCGTTATGTCGTCGAACACAGCAATAGCGAGATCGCGATCTTCGATCATCATCTCCGTTTCATCTACGTCAGCAAGCGCTTCCTGAGCGATTACGGTATCAGCGAGACGAATGTCATCGGTCGCCACCATCACGATGTCTTTACCGAGATCCCGCAAAAGTGGAGGGACGTCCATCAGCGGGCATTGAAAGGCGAGGTGCTGAGCAACGATGAAGACAGTTTTGTGAGACGAGATGGAAGCATTGACTGGACGAAATGGGAATGCCGGCCCTGGTACAATGAAGAGAATGCGATTGGAGGGATTATCGTTTATACCGAAATCATCACTGAACGCAAACGAGAAGAGGACGAATTGCGGGCCTTCCGCAGCATGTCCGATCAAGCCAATGTTGGTATCGCCATTGGAAATCTTGACTGCACGTTGCGGTATGTGAATGAAGAATTCGCACGCATGCACGGCTGGACAGTCGCAGAGCTTGTCGGCCAGGATCTCTCGATCCTGCATAACGACGAACAACAACCGCGTGTGCAGCAGCTATTAGACCTGCTCAATACCCAGGGCGGATGTGTTGCCGAAGAGGTCTGGCATGCTCGCAAGGACGGTTCGGTGTTTCCCTCGAAGATGAATCTCAAGCTGATCGTCGATCACAACGGGCGACCCCAGTTTACCACCGCTTCAGTGATCGATATTACGCAGCAGAAACAGGCCGAGGAAGCGCTGAGAGCAAGCGAGCGGCGCTTCCATGGGATTCTGAAGAATGTGGCCACGGTAGCGGTGCAGGGCTATCTCAAGGACGGCACGGTGACCTACTGGAACCGGGCTTCGGAGACCTTCTACGGCTATACCGAGGAAGAGGCCCTCGGCCGCAATCTGCTTGATCTCATCATCCCGCCCGCCCGGCGCACCCGGGTCCGGGCCGAGATGCGCCAGATGGCTGAAACCGGCGAGCCGATCCCCGCTGACGAAATGGCCATGAGGCGCAAGGACGGCACATCGATGCTGGTGTATTCGTCCCACACCCTGGTGCAGGTTCCGGGAAAGGAACCTGAGATTTTCTGCATCGACACCGACCTCAGCAAGCTCAAACAGATGGAGCAGGCCACTCAGGCCAAGAGCGCCTTCCTAGCCAACATGAGCCACGAGATCCGCACCCCGCTGAACGCTATCCTCGGCTTGACGCACCTGATGCGCAAGGCGGGCGTGACGGCGGAACAGGCCGAGCGTTTGGATAAGATGGAGAGCGCTGGCAGACACCTGTTGTCGTTGATCAACGACATCCTGGATCTGTCGAAGATCGAGGCCGGCCGGGTGCAGCTCGAGGCGATCGACTTCGATCTGTCCAGCCTCGTCGATCGTGTCGTCTCGTTCGTGGGCGCCTCAGCCGAGGCCAAGGGGCTTGCCATCGACGTCGATCTGGGGCAAGTGCCGCGCACGCTCTGCGGTGATCCGACCCGGTTGCGCCAGGCCCTGCTCAATTATGCGAGCAATGCTGTCAAGTTCACCGAGGCCGGCCGCATTCGCATTCGCACGCGCCTGCTGGAGGATCGGGGCGAGACGCTGCACATCCGCTTCGAGGTCGAGGACACCGGCATCGGCATCGCCCCCGAGACCTGCGCGCGGTTGTTCCAATCCTTTGAACAGGCGGATGCCTCGACCTCGCGTCGGTATGGCGGCAGCGGTCTTGGCCTCGCGCTGGCCCGGCGCCTGGCGAGGCTGATGGGCGGCGAGGCGGGGGTCGAGAGCACGCTTGGACAGGGGAGTACCTTCTGGTTCACCGCTTGGCTGCAACCTGGCAGCGGGATCGCGCCGGTCGCCACGCTGGCGACCGACGCAGGGGCCGCGACGCGGTTGCGGGAGCGTCCGGGCGGCGCGCGCTTGTTGCTGGCCGAGGACCATGCCATCAATCGCGAAGTGGCGCAGGAACTGCTGCGGGACGTGGGGATGGCGGTGGACATGGCGCTGAATGGCCGCGAAGCCCTGGCCATGGCGCGGGAGCGGAATTACGATCTGATCCTGATGGATGTGCAGATGCCGGAGATGGACGGTCTCGCCGCCACGCGCGCGATCCATGCCCTGCCAGAGAGGGCGCGGGTGCCGATTTTGGCGATGACCGCCAATGTCTTCGACGAGGGACGCCAGGCCTGCATCGAGGCCGGCATGGACGATTTCATTCCCAAGCCGGTGGAGCCCGCGCAACTCTATGCGACCTTGCTCAAGTGGCTGCCGCCGCTGACCGCCGAGCAGGCTGCGGCGCCCGCACCCACGGCCGATTTCGCGCGAGATTCCGCCCCAGACTCCGCGCTCGCGCCGATGCCGAGATGGTTTGCGCGCTTGCAGGCGGTCCCCG
>NZ_JBKHDN010000037.1:0-17498 GCF_046541315.1 Halochromatium sp.
TTTTCGGCGATGACGATCTTCTTGTCCTGGCCCCAATAGCGGGCCTCGAACGCGGCACCGGTGCCTCCCAGGCCAGCGCCAACCACCAGGATATCGATATCGTCTTCGATGATGGTCTTGAAAGCCATTAGTAACCCTCCACCCCGGCGACCATTTTTAACCCATTGGATTTGAGCGTGTGCAAGTCGCCATCATCCATGCGAATGTACTTGGGCTCGTTGAACAACAGATGGCTGTCGCGCATCTCCTGGCTGGGGGCTGGCGCATCCTTGAGCTGGGGAATGTGCTCCCGCCAAGGCTTGGTGGTGATCGGCGCCAGCAGCTCCATGTCCTTGCTGCCGTTGCGGAACATGATCCGCCAGGCGATGACGCCCTTCTCCTCGTCGCGGCGCACCCGGACCGAATGGCCGAGGGGCGCGAAGTCCGCGTAGCCACGGACGTCGATGGCGTTCTGCGGGCAGGCCTTGACGCAGGGCAGGCACTCCCAGCACATATTCGGCTCGATGTTGTAGGCGCGCCGGGTCACGGGATCGATGTGCAGGATGTCCGAAGGGCAAATATCGACACATTGACCACAGCCGTCGCAGCGGGTCATATAGACGAATGTCGGCATCTTCTGTTCCTCTTCATAATGTCTTCATGATTCATTTGATTCAAACGATCGAATCAAGATCAATAATGGGTCGGCGGCTCACTCTTGATACCAAGCCCCATGTAGGGCGGGTTGTCGCCCATGTACTCCGGGATATCCGGATACCGCTGTCTGACGGCGGGATCGGTCAGCTCGGGGAGGTCCGGCAGCTTGTCCCGCGAGCCATCCGCCACGGCCATCTTTTTCTGGAACGCGGCGGCGGGCTTATAGAACATGTGAGCGAACTTGGACCAGAAGACGGTGCTGAACAGCGTGGTAGCGGCGACGATGAAGACGAACAGGGCGAGACCGGCGAGCACGCCACCGCCGAGGGCTTCCAGCACTGACCACGCCAGCGCGAAGGTTGCCGTCAGCAACAAGGACACGATGAACAGGTCGCGGCGATCCACCTCGTACCACTGGTGGCCTTCGGCCCGCACGTCGACGCGGATCTTGAGCCAGAACCAGTAGCCGCCGACGCAGATCATCACCGCGCCGAGGTGCCACAGCAGGGGCAATAGGCCCGCGCCCTCGCCCTCGGCGACCGGCAGACCGAAGATCAGGAGCGCGGTCGAGAGTACGAAGAGGATGAAGCCATACATCATCAGGAGATGAGACTTGCGCCGATCCTGGTTATCGAACTCGCCGGAGGCGAGCACCTCGTGGGTGAGCGTGCTTGCGGCGATGCGCATCCGCTCGGCGCTGCTGGGCTCGCGCTTGGCGAGCTTCTTCAGCGCTTGTCCTTTCTCGAAGAAGTATTTGGCGCTCTTCTTGTGCATCACGTCGAGCAGGGTGCCGCCGATGACCATCAGGATCATCAGGACGATGTAGGCCTGCATCACGGCAGGCGGGATGAGAGCCGAAAGCTCCGAGAACGGGTTGCTGAAAATCATTATCATTGACCTCCGATATATGCGAGTTTGTCGCAATATGATCTTATTACGGTTTAACGAAATAGCTATCGACGGAGATCAACAAAGTGCCTCGTAACGGGGCTCGCCCGAAAAGGCGCTCTCGTCGGATAACGGCTATTCCGCACCAATGGCCAGCGGCGCGTTCCTCTCCAACCCATTGACCGCGATGGGGGCCGGCTGCCGTCACGAGATCGACTGATAGTAGTCCGTCAGGATCTGAGCGACCTCGGGACGCGAGAATTCGCCCGGCAGGGGCTCTCCGCGTCCGAGCATCTCCCGCACCTTGGTGCCGGAGAGCAGCACGAAGTCGTCCTTGGTATGATCCGGGGCGTCGCGCATCATCACGACGCGCTCTAGCTTCTTCGAGTAGGCGGTATGATCGGCGCGGAAAATCTCGATCTCGAGCGCGCCTTCCGGCACCGCCTCGTCGAACACGGTCTGGGCGTCGAAGGCGCCGTAGTAATCGCCGACGCCGGCATGATCGCGGCCAACGATGAAATGGGTCGCGCCCATGTTCTGGCGGAAATAGGCGTGCAGCACCGCCTCGCGCGGGCCGGCGTAGAGCATGTCGAAGCCATAGCCGGTGATCATGACCGTGTTCGGCGGGAAGTAGAGTTCGGCCATCTTGCGGATCGCGGCATCGCGCACCGGCGCCGGGATATCGCCGGGCTTGAGCTTGCCGAGCAGCATGTGGATGACGACGCCATCGGCGCCGACGGTCTCCATGGCCATCTTGCACAGCTCCTCGTGGGCGCGGTGCATCGGATTGCGGGTCTGGAAGGCGACCACCTTGCGCCAGCCGCGTTCCTGGATCTCATGGCGGATCTCGACTGCGGTGCGGAAGGTATCCGGGAAGTCGTTCTGGAAATAGGAGAAATTCAGGACTTCGATCGGCCCCGAGAGGGCCGTTTGGCCCTGACTGTTGAAGGTCTTCACGCCGGGGTGTTCGACATCCCGAGTCCGATAGACCTGCTCCGTCATCAAGGCCATCTGTGCGTCGGAGACCGTCTCGATCGCCGAGACCTCCATCACCGCCAACACCGGCTGCCCCTCGACATTGGGGTCGCGCAGGGCGATCCGCTTGGCCTCGCCAAGCGCCGGCGCGGAGTCCACCAGGCACAGCACCGGGACCGGGAAGAAGCGACCATCGACGGTGCGCATGGTCTCGGCGACACTGACCGCGTCGGCCAGGTCCATGAAGCCTTCGAGCGGGCTGAAATAGCCTGCGCCCATCATCACCGCATTCGCGGCGGCCTGGGAGCTGAGCGTGACCGAGGGAAGCGATTCGGCCTCTTGAGCCAACTGGTGGTGGCGTTCGGGATCGTAGACAAACCGTGGTTGAAGCTCGTCGGAGCCGATTGGCTTGATCATCGGTTGACCTCCCATGGGATGAGGAACGGACGTCGGAGACGTCTTGCCGGTGGTGGAATTGAAAGTCTTGGACGGCCTGTCTAAGCCTTTGTTAAGTTGATAGAAACCAAAAGAGAAACGCACAGGGCGAGAGCTAACCTGATAAACTACCAAATCCCATGAGGTTTTGCTCAACGTTTCTTTTTATTCCAGGAATGTTCGCTTTATGGGCCAGCGGCACGCAGGCGTTGCCGCGATCCCCCTTTCACCCGCTGTCATCCTGCCGGAGGCTGCCTTGTCGACCCCCTGCCGTGCGCCGACCCTCGCGGTCGTGGTGCCGACCTATAACGAAGCCGAGAACGTGGTGGTCATTGTCGAGCGTTTGGAGAGGGTGCTGGCGGGCATCGATTGGGAGCTGCTCTTCGTCGATGACGACTCCCCGGACGGCACCGCGCGCCGCGTGCGCGCCCTCGCCCGTGCCAACCCGCGCGTCCGGGTGTTACAGCGCATCGGCCGCCGCGGACTGTCGTCGGCCTGCATCGAGGGCCTGTTGGCGACCTCGGCTCCCTATGTCGCGGTGATGGACGCCGATCTGCAACACGACGAGGCGCTGTTGCCGACGATGCTGAGCCACTTGCAGAGCGAGCCCCTGGATGTCGTCATCGGCAGCCGCTATATCGCCGGTGGCGGCGTCGGCGACTGGGACGCGCAGCGCGCCTCGATGAGTCGGCTGGCGACGCGCTTGGGGCAGCGCCTGATCAAGGCCGAGCTGAAAGACCCGATGAGCGGCTTCTTCATGGTGCGCGCCGAGGTGCTTCAAGACTGCGCGCGCAACCTCAGCGGAGTCGGCTACAAGCTCCTGCTCGACCTGTTCGCGACCCATCCCGGGCCGCTGCGCTTCCGCGAGCTGCCCTATCGGTTTCGCCCGCGCCAGGCCGGCGAGAGCAAGCTCGACGAGGCCGTGCTCTGGGAGTATCTGCTGATGCTGATCCAGAAATGGGTCGGCCCGATGCTGCCGGTGCGCTTCATCGCCTTTTCGTTGATCGGCGCCAGCGGGGTGTTGGTGCACATGCTCGTGCTCTGGACCAGCTTCAAGCTGGCCGATACCAGTTTCCTGGTCGCCCAGAGCCTGGCCACCTTGGTCGCGATGACGACCAACTTCTTCCTCAACAACCTCTTCACCTACCGCGACATGCGGCTGCGCGGCTGGGATCTGCTCCGCGGTTGGTTCTCGTTCGTGCTCGCCTGCAGCGTCGGAGCGCTGGCCAATGTCGGCGTCGCCAGCTGGCTGTTCGAGGCGCATTCGTTCTGGGTGCTGTCCGCGCTCGCCGGCATCCTGGTCGGGGTGGTCTGGAATTACGCGGTAACCGCCGTCTACACCTGGAAACGGCCGCAGACGGCTTGACGCAAGTTGCAGTTGGCGATCCTTGGCAAGGCGATCGGCGTTGACCGCAGCATGCCCCCAGCGCAAAGGGGATGCGGCCGACCCTGTGGCGGCCGCGCCGACCGTCGAGCAAGTTGCTCCAACTGTCCGCAAGCGCTAACCTTGTTGCGCTGCACAAGCCAGTGTCAGGCCCACCTCCCGAGAACGTCGAGCCCTTACATGGTCAAATCCCGCCCCGTCTTCCTCGAACTCTGGCGCATCCGGCTGCCGATTCCCGGTGTCGTGTCGATCCTGCATCGGGTCAGCGGGGTGCTGATGGTGCTCGCGATTCCGGTGTTCGCGGCCCTGTTCGCGCAGGCCCTCTCGAGTAGCGCCGGATTCGCCTCCGCCGCGGCGCTGGCGAGCAGTCCGACTGGGCAACTGGCGCTGCTGCTGCTGGGATGGTCGCTGCTGCATCACCTGCTGGCCGGGATTCGCTATCTGGCGCTCGATCTCGGCTGGGGGCTGGAGCGCCCGAGCGCGCGCAAGACCGCCTGGGCCACGCTCTACAGCGCGCTGGCGCTGACCCTGATCGGGGCGGCGGTGCTGCGATGAGCCGGCGCGCCTCGGGTCTCAAGGCGTGGCTGGTGCAGCGCCTCAGCGCGGTCTATCTGGCCCTGTTCGGGCTCTACCTGACGCTCTACTTCGCCTTCGCCACGCCGCAAGACCATGCACAGTTGGCGGCTTGGGCGGGCTCGCCCTGGGTGGCGCTCGGTCTGTTGGTGTTCATCCCGTTGCTGCTGGCCCATGCCTGGGTCGGCATCCGTGACGTGCTGATCGATTACGTCAAGCCGCTCGGCTGGCGCATCGGGTCGTTGGCGCTGTTCGCGCTGATCTTTCTCGCCTCTGGCCTCTGGGCGCTGCAGGCCTTGATCCTCGTACAGGTTGGTTGATCGTTATGGCCGCTGCCCGCTCGCTTCCCCATCGCCACTTCGACGCGCTGATCGTCGGCGCCGGCGGTGCCGGCCTGAATGCCGCGTTGCGCCTGGCCGCCGCCGAGCTGCGCGTTGCCGTGGTCTCGAAGGTGTTCCCGACCCGATCGCATACGGTCGCCGCACAAGGCGGCGTCAATGCCGCGCTCGCCAATGCGCTGCCCGATAACTGGCATTGGCACATGTTCGATACCGTCAAGGGCTCAGACTACCTCGGCGATCAGGACGCCATCGAGACCATGTGCCGCGAGGCGATCCCGACCGTCTACGAGCTTGAGCACGCCGGCGTGCCGTTCTCGCGGCTCGACAACGGGCGCATCTACCAGCGCGCCTTCGGTGGCCAGAGCCAACACTTCGGCGGCGAGCAGGCGGCGCGCACCTGCGCGGCGGCGGATCGCACCGGCCACGCCATCCTGCACACGCTCTATCAGCAGAATCTGCGCGCCAAGACCCACTTCTTCGACGAGCACTTCGCCGTCGACCTGATCCGCGATGACGAAGGCGCGGCGATGGGCGCCCTGGTGCTCGACATCGAGAGCGGCGAGCCGCTGATCATCGAGTCCAAGACCACGCTGCTCGCGACCGGCGGCTACGGGCAGGTGTTTCGCACCAATACCAACGCCTTCATCAATACCGGCGACGGCATGGCGATGGCGCTGCGCGCCGGAGTGCCGCTGCAGGACATGGAGTTCTATCAGTTCCATCCGACCGGCGTCGCCGGCAAGGGCATGCTGATCACCGAAGGCGCGCGCGGCGAGGGCGGTTATCTGATCAATGGCGAGGGCGAACGCTTCATGGAGCGCTACGCGCCGAAGGCGCGGGATTTGGCCAGCCGCGACCTGGTCTCGCGCTCGATCGTCACCGAGATCCGCGCGGGTCGCGGCTGCGGGCCGAACAAGGACCATGTGTTGCTCAAGGTCGATCATCTCGGCGCCGATGTGGTGCATCAGCGCCTGCCCGGTATCACCGACATCTGCCGCGTGTTCCTCGGCATCGATCCGGCCGAGCAGCCGATGCCGGTGTTCCCGACCGCGCACTATGCGATGGGCGGCATCCCCACCGATCGCCATGCGCGCGTGGTCGCCCCGGCCCGGCATGGCCCGGAAGAGGTGGTGCCTGGGCTCTATGCCGCCGGCGAGTGCGCCTGCGTGTCGGTGCATGGCGCCAACCGCCTCGGCGGCAACTCGCTGCTCGATATCCTGGTGTTCGGCCGCGCCGCCGGTACCGACATCCTGCGCTATGTCGCCGAGAACCCCCATCACCGACCGATGCATGAGGGGCACATCGAACCGGCGCTCGCGCGCCTGGCCCGCTGGGAGCGCCAAGGCGAGGGCGAGCGGGTCGCCGATGTCAAGGCCGAGCTGCGCCGCCTGATGGAAAACCACTGCGGCGTGTTCCGCGATCAGGCGACCATGGCCGAAGGCGTCGAGAAGCTCAAGGCCCTGCGCGAGCGGGTCGAGGGCGTGCGCCTGCGCGATCACAGCCAGACCTTCAACACCGCCCGCATCGAGGCGCTGGAGCTGGATAACCTGGTCGCTGTCGGCATGGCGACCTTGATGTCGGCCTTGCATCGCGATGAGAGCCGTGGCGCGCATTCGCGTGTCGATTATCCCGAGCGCGACGACGAGCGCTGGATGAAGCACAGCCTGTATCAGCGCGACGGCGACCGCATGGACTACAAGCCGGTGCGCACCAAACCGCTGACGGTCGATTCCTTCCCGCCCAAGCCGCGCGTGTATTGATGCGCTGGAGACCGGCCTCGACCCGCGCTGGGGAGGCCCCGACGCCGTCAGTGCCTGCCTTGTCCCCGCATCACTCCGAGCCTCGACGCCCATGACCGCGATACGCCTTTCCGTCTACCGTTACCAGCCCGACAGCGATACCGGGTCGAATCCGCCCGCCTCTACCGCCAAGCCTTATATGCAGACCTTTGAGATCGAGGCGCAGCCCGGCATGATGCTGCGCGAGGCGTTGCTGGCGATCAAGGAACGGGACGAGACCTTCGCCTTTCGCCATTCCTGCGGCGAGGGCGTGTGCGGCTCCGATGGGGTCAATGTCAATGGCAACAACTGCCTGGCCTGCATCACGCCGGTCGCGGAGCTGAAACAGCCGATCCAGGTACGCCCATTGCCGGGGCGGCCAGTGATCCGCGATCTGGTCGTCGATATGACCCAGTTCTATGAACAGTATCGTGCGGTCCAGCCCTATCTGATCCGCAAGGATCCGCTGCCCGAGCAGGAGATCCGCCAGTCGCCGGCCGATCGCGACCAGCTCGATGGCCTCTACGAGTGCATCCTCTGCGGCTGCTGCTCGACCGCCTGCCCATCGTTCTGGTGGAATCCGGACAGGTTCCACGGCCCGGCGGCGCTGCTGCAAGCCTGGCGCTTCCTCGCCGACAGCCGCGACCAGGCCACCGAGGAACGTCTGGATGCGCTGGAAGGCCCGTACAAGCTGTTCCGCTGCCACAGCATCATGAACTGCGTCGAGGTCTGCCCCAAAGGCCTGAACCCGACCAAGGCCATCGGCCGGATCAAGGAATTGATGCTCGAGCAGTCGGTGTGAGCGACGATCTCGCAGCCACCGAGCATCAGATCAAGCGCCTGCGCTGGCAATGCCGGCGCGGCATGCTAGAGCTGGATCTGCTGCTCAACCATTTCCTCCAGCACGGCTACGCCGACCTCGATCGCGACGGTCGCCAGGCCTTCGAGCGCCTGCTCGAGATTGAAGATCCGATCCTGCAGGACTGGCTCATCGGCCAGGCCGTTCCCGCCGACGCCGCGCTGACCGCGCTGATCGCGCGTATCCAAGCGGCGATGCGATCCGCCTGATCATCCCCGATCGCGCCGCAAGCAGCGGCTCGCGGAACCCGACCGACCCAGCGCTCCAGAGAGCGCTCTAGGGAGCACCCCAGGGAGCGGCCCTCAAGTGGCCGGTGGCTGCGGCAACGGCCGCCCGATGAAGTAGCCCTGGGCGAAATCGACACCGATGTCGCGCAGGATCTCGAGGATCAGCGCTGAATCGACGAACTCCGCGACCACCTTTTTTCCCATGTTGTGCGCCATCTCGACCACCGCCTTGACGAAGATGCGATCCTCCACGCTCTGATCGAGATTCCGGATCATGCTGCCGTCGATCTTGACATCGTCCACCGGCAGTTCCTTGAGATAGGCGTAGGAGGCGAAACCGCTACCAAAATCATCCAACGCGAAGTGGCAACCGAACGCGCGAATGCTCTTCATGCGTGCAATGGCGCCGCCGATGTTCTCGATCGCCACCGTCTCGGTGATCTCGAGCGTCAACCGCGACGGTTCGATCCGCGCCGATTGCAACAGGCGGGCGAGATCGGCATCGAGACTGGTATCCGCCAGCGCTTTCGCCGACAGGTTGACGGAAAGCGACAGCGCCGGATGCTCGACGAGCAGGCGAATGGCCTCGCCGATGACCCAGCGGTCGATGGCATTGATCAATGCGCTCCGTTCGGCGATGGGGATGAATTCATCCGGGAACGCCAAGCGCCCATCGACGAGCTTGATGCGCAACAGGCCCTCGGCACGCCAGATACGTCGCGTCGATAGCTCCATCAGGGGCTGATAGTACAGTTGCAGCCGACTGGCATTCAGGGCCGCGGTGATTTCGCGCCCCCAAAGCACACGCGCATTGGCGCGCGCGCGCGCCTTGTCTTGCTCGGCGTAGACGTGATAGGAACGGTGCTGTTGCGCCTTGGCTTGGTACATGGCCAAGTCCGCATTGGCCATCAGGGTTTCGGTATCGGCGCCGTGCTCGGGGAAGAGGGCGATGCCGATGCTGGCGGTGACCTGATGGCAATGGGCGCCCGCCCGCACCCTGGTCGACTTGATCAGGGCCAGAATCCGTTGGCAGAGCTGGCTGGTGGCGGCTTGATCCGTATCGGTGACGAGGACGGCGAACTCATCGCCCCCAAGGCGTCCGACCCGCATGCGCTCTCCGAGCGTGGCCGAGAGCTTCTTGCCGATGCGCTTGAGCAAGCGGTCGCCGATCGGATGGCCGCTGGTGTCATTGACATCCTTAAAGCTGTCGAGATCGATGAACAAGAGCGCGCCACGGCTTCCGTCCTGCTGCGCCTGCTGGATCGCTTCGGCCAGCGCAAGATCGAAACCACGCCGATTGAGCAGCAGGGTCAAGGAGTCGTGATTGGCCAGCCACTGGAGCTTGCGTTGCGCCGCCTGGCGCTCTGCCTGCATCTGCGCCATGCGCTGGTTGAGGGTGCTGGCGACCGCAATGGTTTCGTCGATTTCGTCGCGCAACCCGACCAGGTGTCGGGACCGCGGGAGTCGTTCGGCCAAGGCGTCGAAACGGTTCTCGGCGAGCAGCGGCAGCAGCCGCGAGAGCTGACGGATACGCGTGACCGGGCTCTGCATGATCAGCAGCAGCAGGATCTCGGCCACGAACAAGGCGAGCAGACCGATGAGCAGGCTGTTCTGGGACAGGCGCTCGATGGTGCGCCGATCGTCCGTGGTGCGGTTGATGATGAAGCCGATCAGCCCCTTGGCGTTCGCATTGACGCGGAACACCTGATACCAGTCGCGGCCGAACTGGACCGTCAAGGGGGCGTCGGAACGGCTGGCGCGCAGGGCCTCGGCGGGCACCGAGCGCAGCAGCGGCAGCATCCGCTCGGCCTGCGTCGCGCCGAGGAAGCGCAGTTGCGTGGCTCCCGTCGACGTGCGCGCGCGGTCGTCGGTACTCGGGGTGACGCCCGGCGTGGTGTCCAGCGTGGCGTCCGGCGTGGCGCCCGGCGTGGTGCCCGCGGTGGCGCCAGGGAGAGTGCCAGGGCTCGCGCTCGGGGTGGCAAGCACGAGATCGGCTTGGGAGATGTCCCGGAAGGCCAGCAGCAGGCTCGCCATGGTGCGACCCAAGACCAGGCTGCCGGCCGTCTCGCCACGCCATAACACCGGCGAAGCCAGGTATTGCAGGCAGGCCTCCTGCTCGCACAGCAGCCGCTCAAGCACCCTTTCCGGCTGCCCTTGAACCTCGCCCACGAGCGGTCTCGGCAATGCCTCGCTGTCCGGAGGCCAGAGCGCGACGGGCTCGCCGCGCGGGGGAACCCAGTGGACCGAACGGATATCCCATTCCAGATCGAGTGTCGCGCCGTCGATCTCCAACGCCTGCCTGAGATGCTCCACCACGCTCCGATCGCCGCCGTCATGGGTCAGGCGGGGCACCAGGCTGGCAAGCCGCGACAGTTGCTGATAGCGATCCGCAAGCAGGCTCGAGAAGTGCGCGACCTGGCGTTGGCGAAGCTGGCCTTGATGGCGTTCGAACTGGCCGATCAGGACCTCATGCGCGTAGAAGGTCAGGGAGATGATCACCGCCGCCAGGGGCAGGCTGATGCCGAGCAGCACCTTCCAGCGCAAGCCGAGGAAGGGTCGCGAATGGCGCCTTGGGGAGGTTGCAAGCCGAGCCGCCATGCCTGCCCCCAGGCTCAGAAGCGAAAGGCCGCTTGCACGGCGAAGAGATCCCAATGCTTGTCATGCTCGAGCAGATTCGGATTCTCGATCTCGGAGAGAATGAAGCTGCCGATATGCCGCTGATATTCGGTCCGTAGCATCCAGTGCCGCGAGAGATCCCAGCGCAGGCCGACGCTGAGGATGCGCGAGGAGCCCGCCTGTCGGGCGATCAGCCCCTGGCTAAGGCGCTCGAGTGCTCGGCCATTGCGGTCATCGCGATCGGCGAAGCCTTCCTCGTAGCGCAGCATCAGTTCGAACGGTGGGCTTGGGCGATAGGTCAGCTGCGCGTAATAGCCCTCGGAGGTCTGATCGATATCTGGACGCAGGGGTTGGAAGTCGCGGCCCCGTAAAGGCAGCCCCATGTATTCGCTCGAGAAACTCCAGTGTTCGGCATTGTACTGGGCCGAGGCGATCCAATAGAGCAGATCGAGCTGCGGGGTCGCGCGCGTCAGCGTCCAATCCTGTCGCAACGCGATCGCCGCGCCGCTGAGCCCGAACTTGATGCGCTCGGTCGGGGAATGGAACCACAGGCTCGCCTGCCAACTGTTCTTGCGCGGCTCGATATCGCCTGGTAGCGCCCCCCGCAGCAAGGCCGCCTCGACGTTGTCATCGACCACCGGCCGTCCGCTCGCGAGGGTGGCCGACAGGGTGCCGAAGGACGGGTAGAGTTCGCCATGCAACTGGACGCCATCGGTCGCCAGCACCAGATTACGCACCTTATCGAAATACACCACCTGCGGCAGGAAGATGCCGGGATGGGTGAAGGGGACATCGCGGGTCTCGTTATACAGGCCAAGGCGATTCTTCAACCGCCCCAGGCGGATGCCGGCACGTGCGTCGTTCCGGGCCAGCAGAGCGATGTCGGCCAAGGCAAAATCGATCTCGGGCCAGCCATCGCTCATGTCCCCCGCGCGGCGCGACAGCACCTGCCCAGCGAGCAGCAGCCTCGGGCTCAGGCGCCAGGAGGCGTTCAAGCCGATCTCGGTGAAATCGAGCGAGGTCTGCGGACTGTTGCCATAGAAGCGATTGCGGCTGGTCTGGACCGCGCCCTGGCTGACGAAGCCATGCAGCTGGAGCCCATTCGGCAACCCAAGCTCGGCCGCCGCGAGGCTACTGCTCAGCAAGAGGGCGAGGGAGGCGATCAGCAGGCGTGCGTGTTGCATGGCTATTCGACCTTGACGGCCCGCACCCCGGTGGCATCCGGGCGCTCGCTGATGTAGCCGATGGCGCCGGCGGTTTGGCGCACGCGCTCGATCATCTCCTCCTCGTTGGCGACCTGCACGGGCGCCTGGCCGGTGCCGGAGAAGACCAGCCGATCCCAGGTGCGCCTGAGCTGATAGGGATAGACCCCGAGCGCGCTCTTGGCGAAGACCTGATGCAGCGAGGCATCGTCTGGCAGCACGAAGACGGTGACCGGCTGCTTGTCGCTCCACTGATTGACCCGCATGGTGAAGAGCAGGCGAGCGCGATTGCGATCCATGGCGACGACGCCGACATCGGGATTGACGATGATCTGCTGAGCCGAGACGATAGCGGGCAAGCAGGCGGTCAGCGCCCACAGCACACCCCCGCTCGCCCAACGCAGAACCGGCCGCCACGGCAGCCTCCATCGGTGCTGGGCGCGCCGCGCCGGAGCTGCCGGGAGGAAGCTGGGCGTCAGACGCACGGCGCGGCCGAGCCCGGATAAACGGGGCGCAAGAGGCAGCGGAAGCTAAGCGATTCAGCGGCTGTCTTCATCCGAACTCGACCTGGCTGCTCCTCGTCCGCCCGGTGACGGCGGGTGATGCATTTAGTCTACCTGAGAGACCTTGCTGGTGTGCAAGCCACGATCTGCACAATGCGTCTTTTTCATGCGCCGACAATCGCCATTATGCCGACACATCGAACCGACCCGAACTGGCGGCCTGGACTGGCGCGCCTGGCAACTCGTGGCTGCAACCGGATGATCGGGCCCGCGCTGAACAGCCTGCTCCTGTGGCTGCTGGTGATGCCCGCCGCCTTCGCCCTGGGCGGCGGTCAGCCGGACAGCGAGCAGCGGCATCCCGAGGTGCTGACCCTGCGCGGCGAACGGCTGGCGGGGTGCAGCGCGGTGAAGATCGGCCCGCACACCCTGCTCACGGCGGCGCATTGCGTGGTCGATGCCGGCGCGGGCGAACTCTGGCCGGCCTTCCAGCCGGGCGGGTCGATCAAGCTGAACAATGCCTATCGCCAGGAGAACGGCGCCGATGCGCTGACCGTGGTCGTCGCGCAAACCCTGTTGCCCGAGTCCTACCGGCAGGGGCTGGCGAAGTTCGCCGACTACCGTCGGCAGCGTCTCGCCGAGCTGAGCGAGAGCGAGGCGGCCCTGCCGGCGGCTACCCTCGAACGGGGATTGCGCATGCGCCATCATTTCGCCGCGCGCTATCCCGATGTCGCCCTGCTGCGGTTGCGGACGGCGACGCCCTCGATCCCGGCCCGCGCGGTGGATTTCACGCCCCTGGAGGCCGGCGCCGAGGTCGAACTGGTCGGCTTCGGCTGCGCCGGCCTGGGCGGTTCCAGCGCAGGTTCCAACGAGGATTCCGATCCTGGGTTCCCGGCCGTGCGGCGCGCGGCATGGTCGCGGGTGATTCGGGTCGATGCGGTCAATTTCTACACCGAGGCGGGGCAACGCGCCGCCCAAGCGCCCTCGCTCTGTCCCGGCGACTCCGGCGGGCCGGTCATCCATGCCGGCCGCGTGGTCGGTGTGCACAGCGTCGTCTACGGGCTCAACGCCCGCCACGGCGCGCGCTCGAACATGGCCGTGAATCTGGCGCCATTGGCCGATTGGGCCGCTTGGCCTTGAGGGCGAGGCCCTAACCGCAGCCAGAAACGCCCCGCAAAAGCGCGCAAAAGCCCGGAAAATCCCCAGCGTCTTCAGGGATGAACAGGGATGCCGCCGCCGCTGAAGCCGTGTATCGTCATCGCCCTGCAATCCCCATCAACGCCCGAGCTGATTGTCATGGTTCGCGTCGCCGATACATTTCCAACCCCATCCCCGTCCGAGTCCTCCGGGCGGGTGCCGCTGACCCATCATGCCATCCTCGACCTGGTGGCGCCCTTCACCGAGCGCGGCTGCCAGCTCGATCTCGCCGCCAGTGACCGCGCCCAACGCCAGCTGCGGTTCAAGCCGATCCTGCACCCCGATCTGCCGAGCGCCGGCGCGTCGCTCACCGAGACGCTGATCCTCGACAACCCCGAGCCCGAGCATTTCCGGCTGCGGCGCCTGGTCAGCGATGAGGCCGGCCTGAGTTCGACGCTGGCGATCGAGGGCCCCGATCCCGGCGAGCTGCTGGAGCAGGTCGAGGCCATCGCGGTCGGTCGCCAGCTCGTCGCCGTCGAGGGGGTCCATCTCGCGCGCGGTTATCGGTTGCAGCAGAGCGCGGCCAGCGAGCGCCAATCCGCGCATTGGCGCCTGCAACTGGAGCAGGCCGAGGCCCAGGTCGAGGGCGTGTGCCTGAGCCTGAACGCCAAGACCGGGCATAAGATGCCGGCCGAGATCGAGCTGCGTGCCAACCACGACCAGCGCCTGCGGGTGCCGGCCGATCTGTTCGCCGTGCTGGGCTGGGAATGGCGTCCGATGCGCCGGTTCGTGCGTTTTTGGCGCGGCAGCCTGCGCATCGCCGCCACCGAGCCGGCGCGCACGCGCGAGATCGAGGTCAAGCTGGCGCAGGCGGTGTCGCATCTCGCCCAGACCCTGCGCGGCGACCCAGGCGCGTTTCATGCCCGCTGGCAAGTCGCGCGTTGGCGCGTCACCTTCCAGCGCGCGATCCCGCTGCTGATCGGCCTCGGCCTGCTTGGCGCCACGCCCCTGATCCAACTGCTCTCGATCGAGCGCACGTCCTTGGTGTGGATGTTCATCTTTCACGCCCCCGTGCTGCTGGCGGTCGGCATTCTCGCGATGCGCGAGCTGCCGGTGATCGAGATCCCGCCCTTGCCGCGCCCGCTGATCGGGCATGCGTGGATCGTCGACGACGGCAGCGGGCGCGTGGAATCGCTTGCCGCCGCGCCCGCTCGCCGGCCGGAACCGCCATCCACGCCAGGGGCGCGGGGGGCTTCGGAGCCGGGCCTCGGCGCGCATGAGGAGACCTCGATGCAGGGCGCCGAGGCTGGATGAATATCCCGCCGGTCTCCATCGCCGCCGCCAAGCAGGCGCTGATCGAACAATATGCCGACCCCGTCCTGCGCCATCGCGCCTCGATGCTCTGGGGCACGCGCGGCGTTGGTAAATCCTCGGTCGTGCGCCAGGTCGCCGAGCACTTCGGCGTGCCGCTGATCGATCTGCGCCTGACCACCATCGAGCCGGTCGACATCCGTGGTGCCATCTATGCCGACGACAGCCAGGGCAAGACGGTCTGGTTCCCGCCCGAGTTCCTGCCGAGCGCCGAGCAGCCCGAGGGCATCCTGTTCCTCGACGAACTCACCGCCGCCGATCAGCGCCTGCAGATCTCCGCCTACTCGCTCATCCTCGATCGGCGCGTCGGTCATTATGTGCTGCCCGCGGGCTGGCAGGTGGTCGCGGCCGGCAACGCCAGCTTCCACGGCGCGGTCAGCCACGACATGGGCACCGCGCTCGCCGACCGCATGTTCCATTTCAATGTCCAGACCGTGATCGAGGCCTTCCTCGCTCACGCGGTCGCCAACGCCTTCGCGCCCGAGGTGATGGCCTATCTCAAGGTGCGCCCGGACAAGCTCGACGACACCCAGACCCAGCTCGCCAATGATCATCTGATCGGCGCCAGCCCGCGCGGCTGGGAAGACATCTCCAATGTGATCCGCTCCGGTCTCTCCGAGCAGGCCAAGCGGGTCTTCGTGCAGGGCCGCATCGGCGCCGCCAATGCCGCCGAGTTCTTCGGCGTGCTCAAGGAGATCCAGGCCGGGGTCGACGTGGTGGCGCTGCTCGAGGCCGAGCCCGGCGCGGCCACCGCCGCGCTGCTGCCGACCAACCTGGATGCGCTCTACGGCATGATCTACGCGCTCTTGGCCGCGGCCAGCGACCGGGAGCGCATGGCGCGCGCGCTCGCCATCATCGAACAACTACCGGAGGCCCCGGCGCGCGAGCCATTGCCGGTTCGCGAGGCACAGACGCTGGCGATGGAGTTGTTGCTGGAAAAGGCGCTGACGGACGGCCTCGAAGGCGTGGTGCTCGACAGTGCCGCCTATCGGCGCTACAGCGAAGCGCGCGCGCAAGCCGGGCTCAGTGGCTAGCGCGCCTTCCCTGCAGACTCACCGCGCGACCCGTGCGATCCAGAAGATGGTCGAGTACGCCCCCTCGACCGGCGGCTTGGCGCTCTGGATTCGCCATCAGGATGTGGACGTGTTGCCGCTGTTCCGGCCCCTGCCCTCCGAAGGCAGTGGTCGACCAACCGCTCAAGCGAAGCCTGGTGACGGGCTTGGCGACCCACGAGCGGGCGCGCTGACAACGGCCGCCAACGATGGCTGGACCATCTTCTACAGCCCCGTCTTCGAGACGCTCAGCCTGCCGCGCCAGATCGGCGAGGTCGCCCATCAGGTCTTGCATGTGGCCTTGCAGCACGCGCAGCGGGCGAGGGCGCTCGAACGCCTGTTGGGCGAGGTCGATCTGGCGCTGTTCAACCTCTGCGCCGATGCCATCGTCAACAGCACCCTCGGCCATCTCGCCTGGCTCGAACTGCCGAGCACCGCAGTGACCCTGGAGGGCCTGGTCGCCAGTACCCTGCAGCGCGACCAGAGCCCGGCGGCGGCATTGCTGGAATGGGATCTCGAACGGCTCTACCGCGCCATCGACGACCGTCGCCCGCGCCTGCTCGCCGGCAGCGGCAATCAGGTTCGCACCAATCGACGGCGAGACGGCGACAGCGGGCAGCGCAGCGGCCGCGCCGGTCGCGATGCCGAGCAACAAGCGCCGGAGCCGGAACGGCAGGCAACGCGGCGGCTCGCCCGGCAAGCACCGCCGCAGCCAACAGCGCAGACAACGCGACAGCCCGCAGAGACCACCGAGGCCGCGCGCAACGCGCCGCGCGAGGACGGCGCGCGTGCCAGCTGCGCGCGTCAGCTCGGCGCCGAGACGCCTCGCGATCTGCTTCCAGCCAACGATGATCGACGCCCCGAGCAGGAGGCCGAGCAGGCGCGCGAATGGCGCGAGCGGCTGATCCGCGCTCACGCCGGAGACGGCGCCCACTCGATGCTGCGCGCGCTGATCGCCGACCTGCCCAAGGTGCGCACGCCCTGGGAGCACCTGCTGCGCACGCTGCTCACGCGCGGCCTGGCGCGCACGCCGGATCAATCCTGGTCGCGGCCATCGCGCTCCTACCTGGCCAATCAGGGCCGCACCCCCGGCGGTCAGCGCCTGCCCTGGGAGCCTGGCCGTACCGCCTCGCGCGCGGTGCCGCGCTTGGTGGTGATGGTCGACCTCTCCGGCTCCATCGAGCCAGCGCTGCTCGAGCGCTTCGCGCGCGAGATCGAGGCGATCAGCCGGCGCCTTGAGGCCGGCCTGACCGTCGTCGCCGGCGATCAGCGCGTCAGCAGTGTGACGGCATTCGAACCCGGCCAATCGAATCTCCGCGAGCTGGCCTTCGCAGGCGGCGGCGGTACCGACTTCAGCCCGCTGCTGCGCGAGGCCGAGCGCTACGCCCCCGACATCGGCGTCTTCCTCACCGATCTCGACGGCCCGGCCGAGTACAAGCCCAGCTTCCCGGTGATCTGGGCCGTCCCCGCGATCCATGCCGATGCCCGCCAACCGTTTGGGCGCAAGCTGGTTTTGGAGTAGCC